>NZ_CP024866.1:4100528-4311675 GCF_004136015.1 Pseudomonas sp. ACM7
GCGTCGTCTGGCGACAATGGAAGCGGCCCTCAACGAGGGCACGTAACTTGATGCGCCTGGGGCTTAGCGAAGCTCGCGCCTGCAAATCAGCCTTCAATGGCCGAGGCCCATGGTGGAGCTCAGGCGCATCTCATATGAATCAGGCGCTGCCGAAGAAACTATGGGGTCAGCTTGGGTTAGTTTCGGTACTGGATACGATAAACCGGCTTAGCCGCATAGCTTGAACCGCCGTATACGGATCCGTACGTACGGTGGTGTGAGAGGACGGCGGCTGTAAAGCCGCCTCCTACTCGATCTGGGAAACAGGCTGGGAGTTCCCTCCGTAATCACATCTGCTTTGTAGTCTCTCGCTGTAAGTGTTTGCTTACTCTTTCGTAAGTGTTCGCTAATTCCATGGGTAGCAGCCGTACATATTCCTACGTGAGAGATGATTAACTAATTGATTTATATGCTTATTTTTTAAGATTAATAGCTTGTGACAGCCAGTTTCAGCTAACGGGGGTGATTGCTCTTGGTAGGGAACTCTCTAATATCTGAACTGTGTCGACGGACAGACACGCCCTTCAAGGAAGAGGGGAAAGGACGTCGCAGGAAGCGATTCATCAGGACGATGAAAAGGAACACAGGGAATAGGGAAAAAATGTGGGCGGGTCAAACCGCCCCTTTTTTTGCCTGCAGAAAAGCAAAAAGGCCCGCAAGGGGCCTTTTCGAGAACGCGGGGGTAATCAGCGTTCGAGATCTTTGATCTTGCCTTTGACGCCATCCCACTCTTCGGCATCGGGCAACGATTCTTTCTTCTCGGTAATGTTGGGCCAGATTTCCGCCAGCTCAACGTTCAGCTGAATGAATTGCTGCATGTCTTCCGGGACTTCATCTTCGGAGAAGATGGCCACGGCAGGGCATTCTGGTTCGCACAGTGCGCAGTCGATGCACTCATCCGGGTGAATCACCAGGAAGTTCGGGCCTTCGTAAAAGCAGTCCACCGGACAGACTTCTACGCAGTCGGTGTACTTGCACTTGATGCAGTTGTCGGTGACGACGAAGGTCATTTCTAATTTTCTCCTCAGGCGGCGGCAGCGGAGCCCCTTCACGTTGGGGTCGCCAGGTTTGGGAGCGATAGTCTGCTGGTCAGGCTATAAGCCAGCAGCATCCCAAACCGCGCGAGATTCTAACAGCTTGCAGGCAAGTGCGTTAGATCCGTGTCTTTAGTGTATAGAGCATTTCTAGCGCCCGACGCGGTGTCATGTCGTCCAGATCAAGTTTGGCCAGATCATCCAGCACCGGATGCGGCAGGCTGGCGAACATGTCGCTCTGCTGCGGCGCGGCCGGTTTGCCTTTGGCAGTCTTGGGAACTTCATGAGGCAGGGCGGTCGCTTCCAACCGGCCCAGGTGTTCGCGAGCGCGCACGATCACTTCGCTCGGCACACCGGCCAACTGCGCAACCGCAAGGCCGTAGCTCTGGCTGGCAGGCCCTGGCAGCACGTGGTGCAGGAACACGATGCGTTCGTTGTGCTCGGTAGCGTTGAGGTGGACGTTCGCCACCAGCGGTTGGGCTTCCGGCAATACGGTCAGCTCGAAGTAGTGGGTTGCGAACAGCGTATAAGCTCGCAGATGCGCCAGGCGCTCGGCGGCAGCCCACGCTAGGGACAGACCGTCAAAGGTGCTGGTGCCGCGACCGACTTCGTCCATCAACACCAGGCTGCGCTCGGTGGCGTTGTGCAGAATGTTCGCGGTTTCGCTCATTTCGACCATGAAGGTCGAGCGCCCGCCGGCCAGGTCATCGCTGGAACCGATCCGGGTAAAGATCCGGTCCACCAGAGACAACTCGCAACTGGCTGCCGGCACGAAGCTGCCGATGTGTGCCAGCAGCACGATCAGAGCGGTCTGGCGCATGTAGGTGGATTTACCGCCCATGTTCGGACCGGTGATCACCAGCATGCGGGTGTTGTCGTCGAGGCTCAAGTCGTTGGCCACGAACGGCGTGGTCAGCACTTGCTCGACCACCGGGTGACGACCCTGGCTGATGCGCATGCACGGCTCACTGACGAAGCGCGGGCAGTTCAGATCGAGGTTCAGTGCACGTTCGGCAAGGTTGGTCAGCACGTCCAGCTCGGCCAGTGCCGCGGCGGTGTCTTGCAGCGGTGGCAACTGGGCGATCAAATCTTCGAGCAGTGCTTCGTAGAGCATCTTCTCGCGCGCCAGGGCGCGGCTCTTCGCTGACAGCGCCTTGTCTTCGAACGCCTTCAATTCCGGCGTAATGAAGCGCTCGGCACCTTTCAGCGTCTGGCGACGGATATAGTCTGCCGGCGCCGACTCAGCCTGCTTGCTTGGCAACTCGATGAAGTAGCCATGAATGCGGTTGTAACCGACTTTCAGGTGTGACAGACCGGTACGGGCCTTCTCGCGTGCTTCGAGGTCGATCAGGAACTGCCCGGCGTTCTCGCTGAGCGATTGCAAATCGTCCAACTCGGCGTCGTAGCCGGTTTTCAACACGCCGCCGTCACGGATGACTGCTGGCGGGTTGTCGATGATGGCTTTTTCCAGCAGGGCCGCCAGTTCCGGGTAGGTGCTGGTGGTCTTCGCCAGTTGAATAATGTGCGGAGCTTCCAGCTCGGTCATCGCAACCTGCAACTCAGGCAATGCACCCAGCGCATCGCGCAGGCGAGCCAGGTCACGAGGACGGGCATTGCGCAGGCCGATCCGCGCCAGGATCCGCTCGATGTCGCCGATCTCCTTGAGCTGCGGTTGCAGTTTCTCGAAGCGGTAACCGTCGAGCAGGCAGGTAATCGAGGTCTGGCGCGCCAGCAATACGGTCAAATCCCGCAGCGGACGGTTCAGCCAGCGGGTCAGCAGACGGCTGCCCATGGCGGTCTGGCAGCGATCGACCACCGATTGCAACGTGTTGTCGCGACCGCCAGCCAGGTTAGTGTCCAGTTCCAGGTTGCGACGGCTCGCGCCGTCCAGCACCACGGTGTCGTCCAGGCGTTCATGACGCAGGCTGCGCAAATGGGGCAGGGCGGTGCGCTGGGTTTCCTTGGCGTAGCTGAGCAGGCAACCGGCGGCGCCGATGGCCAGGGTCAGGTTCTCGCAACCGAAACCTTTCAAGTCCTGGGTCGAGAATTGTTGGCAAAGACTTTTCAGTGCCGAGTCACGCTCGAAATCCCACGGCGCACGGCGACGAACCCCACGACGTTTCTCCGCCGGCAGATCCTTCGGCCAGTCGTCCGGAATCATCAGCTCTACCGGATTGACCCGCTCCAGTTCCGCCAGCAAATTTTCCCAGCCCTTGATCTCCAGCACGGTGAAGTTGCCGCTGGTGATATCCAGAACCGCGAGGCCGAACAGACGCTCGTCACCCAGGACCGCTGCGATCAGGTTATCCCGACGCTCATCCAGCAGCGCTTCGTCACTGACCGTACCCGGCGTGATGATCCGCACCACCTGACGATCCACCGGGCCCTTGCTGGTCGCCGGGTCGCCGACCTGCTCACAGATCACCACCGACTCGCCGAGCTTGACCAGTTTCGCCAGGTAACCTTCCGCGGCGTGGTAAGGAATCCCACACATGGGAATCGCCTGACCTGCCGACTGCCCACGGGCGGTCAGGGTGATGTCCAGCAATTTGGCGGCTTTCTTCGCGTCTTCGTAGAAGATCTCGTAGAAGTCGCCCATGCGATAAAACATCAGCTGGTCTGGGTGCTGGTGTTTCAGGCGCCAGTACTGCTGCATCATTGGCGTGTGGGAGGACAGATCGGAGAGCGCTTTATTCATCGGATAATCAGGCAAATTCGTTGAAAGGTGTAGGGCAAAGGAGGGGCATCGGCCCGGCTTTTCCGCGATGGGCGCAAGGTTAACATGGGCGGTCCACCCGACGCAGGCATGAAAGCCCTGCGATACATTTCTTCTGTCTATGCACGGTATATGCGCAATTTATGCAATTTGGCATTTGTCTTCCGCGAAAAGAACAAGCACTATGCGCTTTATGCAAAAACGCAATGTTTCTACCGTCTTAAGAGCGCTGCTCGATCAACACGGGATCTCCCCCACGGAGCTTCACCGTCGCACCGGCGTGCCTCAATCCACTCTCTCGCGGATCCTCGGCGGGAAGATCGTCGATCCCTCGGATAAACACATCTCGAAGATCGCCGAGTACTTCGCCGTGAGCACCGACCAGTTGCGGGGCCGTGCGGATGTCGCGCCGGCAGCCAGCACCGGGCGCGATCAATTGCATTCGGAACTCAAGGACATAAGTCTGTGGGACGACGATACGCCCGTCGATGATGACGAGGTATCAGTCCCCTTTCTTCGCGAGGTTGAATTGGCTGCAGGATCAGGAAGGTTCGTCATCGAAGAGAGCGAACGCTCTAGCCTGCGCTTCGGCAAGCGGAGTCTGCGCCACAACGGCGTGCAGTTCGACCAGGCCAAATGCGTGACGGTGCGCGGCAACAGTATGTTGCCGGTACTGCGCGACGGCGCCACCGTCGGCGTTAATGCCGGCAAGTGCGGGATCGGCGATATCGTGGATGGCGACCTTTATGCCATTAACCATAACGGCCAGATGCGGGTGAAACAGCTTTATCGCCTGCCTACCGGGATACGCCTGCGCAGCTTCAATCGCGATGAACATCCGGACGAGGACTACACCTTCCAGGAAATCCAGGAAGAGCAGATTGTCATCCTCGGTCACGTCTTCTGGTGGGGCATGTACGCCCGATAACCTCACCGCTGTCAGATAAAACCCGCCACCGAGCGGGTTTTTTTTCGCCTGCCGAAAAGCGGCCAGCGCCTTTGCCTACGGGACTTTCATGCGCCTATGCATTTCAAACGCATAAATAAATGCATTAATGCATTGACTGTATATGCATCCATGCATATTCTTTGTCTCAAGCCGCTCAACAAAGCAGCTCGAAACGAAGCTCTTTAGTTCCACCACAAGGCAGCGATGAACCGGCCTCAACGGTTCAGAGGGTTGGCAACTGACCCGGGTGTGCAGCGTAAAGCACCAAAAGCAGTTATCCGGCGGGCAGGGACCGCGGTCGGAAAAACAATTTGAATCGATCCGTACCGCGCCAGTAGCGCCGAAAGATCAACGCGATGGACCGCATTACTGAAAAGCCTGGGCGACCGGGCTTTTTGGAATGCCTGCCTACCGTCAGGTATATCAACCCCCCATTGGGGATCGACTGTGCAGCGACCGTTGCGCAATCAAGACATTCCACTTAATAGGTAAAACCATGAACGGACTCAAGAAAATCATTGCCCCGCTGATGTTGGCTTTGGCCCTTGTCGGCCTTGCTGGCAGTGCCACCGCGGCGAACCTCCTGGTCAACGGCAGCTTTGAACAACCCGGCTGCAGCGACAGCTGCGTGCTGGACACGACGGTGAAAGCCAACTTCATCACGGGCTGGACGACCTTTCTGTCGGGTGCCGAGTATTTCAACATGCGCGCTTCGATCCCTGGATCTGCGGCAGCGGAAGGCGCAGTGATCGTCGATCTGGCTAACAACGTTTACAGCAATGGTGGCGGGATTCAGCAGAACTTTGCCACCGTGATAGGGGCCAAGTACCGATTGACTTTCAGCATGGGCAATTCGATGTACGCCAACCGATCCGGCGATGGTGTCGTGCAAGTGAAAGTGGCCGGTCAGACCGCGCTCTTCAACACACCAACGGTCAAGGGTGGCGTCGTCGAGTGGAATACCGTGACTTATGACTTCACTGCTACCACGAATCAAACAACCCTGGCCTTTTCCAACGAGCAGAACCCGTACGTCAACTTCGCTTTCATCGACAACGTGATCGTTGAAAAGCTGTAGTTCTTCGTCGATCAAAACCAGGCGGCTCATTTCCGAGAGGCGCATCTCATCGATCCCCAGGAGGCGTGACATGACAAACGAGCAACAAGCGTTGCTGGACATGCCGATCTGGCTCGTCATCGTCCTCGCCCTGGTGGGCGGGGTGTCCGGCGAAATGTGGCGCGCCGACAAGGAGGGCGCCCGCGGCTGGTCATTGCTGCGGCGTCTGGCCTTGCGATCCGGGGCCTGCATGGTCTGCGGGGTCTCGGCCATCATGCTGCTGTATGCCGCCGGCGTGTCGATCTGGACGGCTTGCGCGTTCGGTTGCCTTACGGCGATGGCCGGGGCAGATGTTGCCATTGGCCTTTATGAACGTTGGGCAGCCAAGCGGATTGGCGTTTGCGAAGTGCCGCCGCGAGATACCCGCCAGGACCACTGAACACAAAGCCCAATGGAATGGCGAGCAGCGGTGCCGACCAGCATCCGACCCGCAAGGACGCGGGTTTCCCAAGGCCAGTACCTTTCACTCAAACCCGCCAACAAGCGGGTTTTTTATTGCCCGGTGAAAACACCATGAAGATCACCCCGCTGATTTCGCAACTGCGTGATCACTGCCCAACCCTCGCCAATCGCGTGGCCGCCGGCATCGACCTTGACACGCTACAAGCCAGCAATCCGCTGCAAACCCCTTGCGCCTATGTCGTACCGCTCGCCGATCTGACAAGTAAAAGCGTGGCGCAAAACCAAACCCTGCAACCGATCCGCGATCGCTTCGAAGTGACCCTGGTGCTTGACACCACCGACGCTACAAAAGCGCTGGATCTGTTGCACGACCTGCGGGCCGAACTGTGGCGGGCGCTGGTGGGTTTCAAGCCCGGCAGTGATTACGCCGCCATCGCCTATGACGGCGGCGAACGGGTTTCCATCAACAGCAACCGCGTGCTGTATCGCCTGCGCTTTTTTGCCGAGTTCCAGCTCGGTCGCAATCTGCCTGGTCAGCCTGCGGAGAGCTGGCACGAACGTGAACTGGATGGCTTGTCGTCCTTTACCGGGGTCACCGTGCGGGTCGATGCGATCGATCCGGCGGACCCCAATCTGAAACGCCCAGGCCCCGACGGACGCCTGGAACTGACTTTCTCTGGAGACGTAACCCCATGAGCAAACGCATCACCGTGCTGCCGGCCCCAGGCCGCGCCGTGCCGGACCCGGAAGCGGGCGATCTGTTGCCCCTCGAGGGCCGTGAAGTGCCGGACAACGCCTGGTGGCGTCGACGTCTGGCCGATGGCGATATCACTACCAAAGCCGTGAAAGCGGCGAAACCACAGGGAGCCAAATAATGGCGATCGGATTCAGCAACATCCCCGCGGACATTCGTGTTCCGCTGTTCTACGCAGAAATGGACAATTCGGCCGCCAATAGCGCGTCGTCGGCCATGCGCCGTTTGATCGTCGCTCAGGTCAACGACAACATTGCGCCGGCCGACGTCGGGAAACTGGTGTTGGTGTCCAGCGTGGCGCTGGCCAAGAGCATTGGCGGTCAGGGCTCGATGCTCGCCTCGATGTACGAAACCTGGCGCAAGACCGACCCGATCGGCGAGATCTGGTGCCTGCCGCTGCACAACACTAAAGGCAGCATCGCCAAAGGTGTGCTGACCCTGACCGGTGCCGCGACCCAGAGCGGTGTGCTCAACCTGTACGTCGGCGGCGTTCGCGTTCAAGCTGCCATCGTCAACGGCGCCACGGCAGCTCAGGCGGCTGCCGCGCTGGCGCTGAGAATCAACGCCTCGGCAGATCTGCCGGTCAGCGCAGCAGCCGTAGAAGGTATCGTGACCCTGAGCGCCAAATGGACTGGCGACAGCGGTAACGACATCAGCCTGCAATTCAATCGCCTGGGCAAGAGCAACGGCGAAGAAACTCCGGCCGGCCTGACCACGGCCATCACCGCCATCACCGCCATGACCGGCGGCGCCGGTGTGCCGGATCAGGTCGCTGCGGTAGCGGCGCTGGGCGATGAACCGTTCGAGTTCATTTGCATGCCATTCTCGGACCTGTCGACCCTCAACACCTGGCAAGCGGTCATGGATGACAGCACCGGTCGTTGGTCGTGGGCCAAGCAATTGTTCGGTCATGTCTACAGCGCCAAGCGCGGCACCATCGGTACTTTGGTCGCTGCCGGCCAGGCGCGTAACGATCAGCACATGACCATCCAGGCGCTGGAACCAGGCGTACCACAACCATTCTGGGTTCAGGCCGCTGCACTCGCTGCGCGCACGTCGGTGTTCATCTCCGCCGACGCCAGCCGTCCGACCCAAAGCGGCAGCCTGCCAGGTCTCGACCCGGCGCCGGCCAGTGAGCGTTTCACCCTGACCGAGCGTCAGTCGCTGCTCAACTACGGGATCGCCACCGCGTACTACGAAGGCGGCTACGTGCGCATTCAGCGTTCGATTACCACCTATCAGAAGAACGCCTACGGCCAGGCAGACAATTCCTACCTGGACAGTGAAACCATGCACCAGTCGGCGTTCATCGTGCGTCGTCTGCAAAGTGTGATCACCAGCAAATACGGTCGCCACAAACTGGCCTCTGACGGCACCCGTTTCGGCGCCGGCCAGCCGATCGTGACCCCGAGCACTATTCGCGGTGAGCTGATCGCCCAGTACGCCAAGCTCGAACTGGAAGGTCACGTAGAAAACGCCGAGCTGTTTGCCGAGCACTTGATCGTCGAGCGCGACGTGCAGGACCCGAGCCGGGTCAACGTGCTGTTCCCGCCGGATTACATCAACGGTCTGCGCGTGTTCGCGCTGCTCAACCAATTCCGTCTGCAGTACGACGACGCAGCCTGATCGCTGCCTTTGACTGTGTGATTTCAGCCCACCTCGCGTGGGCTTTTTATTTGAAGGGAGAAACACCATGGGTCAACTGATTGCGGGCACCTGCTACGTCAAAGTGGACGGCGCTCAACTGACTATCAATGGCGGCTGCGAAGCGCCGTTGATGGCTGTGAAACGGGAAACCGTCGTACCGGGTTTCTACAAGGAAACTGACATTTCCCCGTCGTTCAAAGTGACGGCGCTGCACACCGCGGACTTCCCGCTCAAGCAACTGATCGCAGGTTCCGACATGACCGTCACCTGCGAATTCAGCAACGGCAAAGTCTACGTACTGGCCGGCGCCTACCTGGTGGAAGAGCCGGTATCGAAAGGCGATGACGCCACCATCGAACTGAAGTTCGAAGGCATCAAGGGGACCTGGCAATGACTGGCGCCGTGAAGCTTCAGGTTGCGATCGAAGCTCACGGCGAGCCCTTGACCGAACTCAACCTGCGCCGTCCAACGGTGCAGGAAGTTCGAGCGATCAAGGCGCTGCCGTACAAGATCGACAAGAGCGAAGAAGTCAGCCTCGACATGGACGTCGCGGCCAAATACATCGCCGTGTGCGCCGGCATCCCGCCGTCGTCGGTCAATCAGTTGGATCTGGCTGACCTCAACGCGCTGAGCTGGGCTGTCGCGAGTTTTTTCATGAGTGCGGCGTCGGAGCCATCACCGACCTGATTTCAGTCGCCTATGACCTGGCCTGGTTCTGGAAGGTTGACCCCGAACAGATGATGGCCAGGCCTTTGGATGTGCTCCGCGAATCGCTGGAGCACGCGCAACGGATCAATGCGATGCAGCAGGTGCAGTGATGGCAGACATGGAAAAGGAAGATAAAAAGTCGGTCCGGCTGACGGGGATCGATGAACTGACCCCCAAGCTCGCCAGCCTTCGAGCGAGGTTCGAGGGCTTCAGAACACACCTTGAACAGACGGGGCTGGGCAAGCTGGACATCAGCGGTCTGTTCAAGGGTGGCAGCGTGATCACGCCCTTCGTGGACGGGATCAAGGCGTCCGCTGCGTTCAAGGGCCAATTGACCGAGGTCAATGAGGCCGCCAAAGGTGTCGATGTGCCGAACGTGCCGACCACCGCTGCGCAAACCCTGAATGTGTTCAGTCGGTCGCTGGAGCAGGTGTCGGCTGCCGCAAACACCGCTTTACAACCCGCCGTCGCGACCGTCACGGCAGGGCTTCAGCCGCTGCTCATTGGCTTTGGCAATCTGCTCAATGACAACCCGAAGCTGGTCGAGGGACTGGCGGCCGGTGCCATTGCGTTTTCGGCGATGCAAACCGCCGTGACCGGCGCGACCCAAGTGTTCGATCTGATGAACATGGTGCTCAAGACCCATCCCATCGTGTTGATTGCCACGGGCATCGCCCTGGCAGCCGGTTTGATTGTGGCCAACTGGAAGCCCATATCGGCGTTCTTCGCCGGGCTTTGGCAAAAGATTTCTCCGGTCGTGATGCCCATGGTCGAGTTCTTCAGGACGATGTTTGCGTTCACGCCGCTGGGACAAATCATCAGCCATTGGGGACCGATCACCGCCGTGTTCGCGGCGATCTGGGACGTCATCAAAGCGGCGGCCACGCCGGTAATCGGTTTTTTCCAGACGCTTTTTTCCTGGTCGCCACTGGGTTTGATCATCAGCAACTGGACTCCGTTGACAGGTCTGTTCTCGGCCATCTGGGACTTGCTCAGAGCGCTGTCGGTGCCGGTCATGGACGTTCTGCACGGCCTGTTCGACTGGTCGCCGCGGGAGATGATCATCGCTGGTTGGGGCGCGGTCACCGAACTGTTTTCCGGGATCTGGGACGGCATCAAGGTCCCGGCGCTGGTGATGTTCGACACGCTGCGCAGCCTGTTTGACTGGTTTCCGCTGGAAGAGATCAAAAAGCGTTGGGAGCCGATCACCGAATGGTTCAGCCAATGGTGGGACAAGCTTCAAGGTGTCGTCGCGCCGATCAAGGAATTCTTTGCCGGTGGTTTCGGCAGCCTTGTCGCCAGTGTGACCGGCAAGGTCGAAGGCCTGACCGAGGCTCAAGAAAAAACCAATGCCGAAGGCAACGGTAAGTTTGCGCCGGCGTTTTTTGGCGCCGATACCGAGCAACCACAAAGCCTGTCAGTGCTGCCCGGCAATCTGCCGCACAAACCCTTGATGCAGCCTGGCTCCTTGACACAAAACTCCAGCGCCCTGATCCAGCAAAGCGCCGCCAATAACCGCACACAACTCGAAGGCGGCCTGACCGTGCGCTTCGAAAATGCGCCGGCCGGCATGCGCACCGATCAGCCGCAAACCAATCAACCGGCGCTGGCGCTCAATTCGCGCATCGGCTACCGCACACTGTCCCTTGGAGGTTCCAATGAGCTGGCGTGACCGTTTAATGCCGGCGTCATTTCGCGGCATCCGGTTCTGGGTCGATCAGGCGAAAAACCCGGTCGGCCAAAAGGGCCAGTTGCACGAGTACCCGCAGCGCGATCTGCCGTATTTCGAGGGCCTTGGCCTGCAGGCGAAGATTCACGATTTGACCGCATTTATCGTCGGCCCCGATTGCCTGGAGCAGCGCGACAAGCTGCTCAAGGCGCTGGAGCAGGGCAGTGGTGAACTGGTTCACCCGTGGCTCGGACGTCTGCAGGTCAAGGTCGGCGAATGCGACATGACTCACACCCGCCAGGACGGCGGGCTGGTGACCTTTACGCTGAAGTTTTACCCCGATCAACCGGTGCCGTTTCCGACGGCGGCGGTCAGCACGCAGAAGTTATTGCTGGTGTCGGCCGACAGCCTGCTGGGCTCCGCGGTGAAACGCTTCGAAGACGCGATGACCTTGATCAAGGCGGCGCGGATCGGCATTGCCAACCTGCGCAACAGCATCAAGGAGGCTTACGAGGTGATTCAGCAGCACCTTCAGCCGTTGATCGATGAGTACCAGCAGATCAGCGATCTGGTCAAAGCCGTCAAGGAACTGCCCAAGGACGTGGCAGCGGAATTCAAGGGATTGATCGGCGACATCAACGAACTGAAGGACTTCGCCCGTGAAGGTTATCGTGGCGTGATTGCCAACGTCTCCCAGCAGGTCGAAGCCATCAAGAAGGCCGACGCGCCGAAGCTGACTACCGGCAAGGACACCACCGCTGCGGCCCAGGCGCTGACCAATCTGGTGCAGGACACCTTGATTGTGCAAGTAGCCCAGTGGGTGGCGTCGATGCCGGTGGCTTCGCAGGCAGTCAAGCGGGTCACCAACCTGCCGGTCGGGCATCAGGCTGTGCAACCGACCACGCACCAGGACGTTCCGGTGGTCGACGATTTAGAGGCCCTGCGTGCGGCACTTGAGGAAGTGTTCAAGCTGCCCGAGGCCAAGGCGGACCCCGCGCACTATCTGGCGATGAGCAATCTGCGTCAGGCGCTCCGGGCGCATTTGAAAGCGGTCGCATCGTCCGGCGTTCGACTGGTCAGCAAGTCTTTCAAGCAAAGCCTTCCGGGGCTGGTCGTGATCTATCAGCAAAGTGGAGACGCCACGCGAATCGCTGAAGTACTACAGCGCAACGGCATTATTCATCCGGGTTTTCTCCCGCTGGACGACATCAAAGTCTTGGGGGAATAGACCATGAATGAACTCGACAACCGCGTGCTGCTGACCGTTGACGGTCTGGAGTATGGCGGCTGGAAAAGCGTTGAAATCACTGCGGATCTCGAGCGTCAGTTCCGCACCTTCAAGCTCGACATCACCTGGCAATGGCCGGGGCAGACGGTCGACCGCCCGATCCGCCCGGGGGCGCCGTGCCAAGTGCGAATCGGCTGCGACCTGGTGCTCAGCGGGTATGTGTTCAAGGCGCCGATCAGCTATGACGGGCGGCAGATCAGCCTGAGCATCGAAGGCAGTTCGAAGACTCAGGACCTGGTGGACTGCGCCGCGATCAACACGCCCAACCAATGGCATCAGCAATCGTTACTCAGCATCGTCGAAGCGCTGGCCTCGCCTTATGCCGGGAAAGTGGTCAGTGAAATCCCCGAAACCGCGCGACTCGGCAGCCACACCATCGTGCCGGGGGAAACGGTCTTTCAATCGATCGACCGCTTGCTCACGCTGTTTCGGGTGTTTTCCACCGATGACGCCGAAGGTCGGGTGGTACTGGCCCGACCGGGCAGCGGTGGGCGAGCCAGTGATGTGCTTGAGCTGGGCAAGAACATTCTGTCGGCCAACGCGCCGATGGACTTCAGTCAGGTGTTCTCCGAGTACCGGGTGATCGGTCAGCACAAGGGCGGCGACGAGAAGAGCGGTGCGGCCGTGAGCGAAGTGTCTGGGGTTTCCACCGACCCGATTATCGGGCGCAAGCGGATCACCGTGATCAGCGAAAGCGCGCAATTGACCCCGGAACTGGCGCAGCAACGTGCCGATTGGGAAAGCGGTATTCGCGTCGGAAAGGCTGGCACCACGACCTATCGGGTACAAGGCTGGCGGCAGTCCAACGGTGATTTGTGGAAGCACAACACCTTGGTGCGGGTGATCGACAAAGTATTGGGTTTTGACCACGACATGCTGATCTCCAAGGTGACTTACTCGCTGTCCGAACAGGGCTCGGTCACCACGCTGCAAGTGGCGCCGCCTTACACCTTCGATGCAAATCCGGCGCCACCAAAAACCTGACACCCCGCCAGCCTCGCTCCTACAAGGTAATCAACATGAGCCTACTGACACGCCTCCTGGCGCGCGGCACTGTCGTGCTCGCCAACTCGGCTACCAAGCTTCAATCCCTGCAAATGCGCCTCACCGCCGGCGAAGTGAATGACGACATGGAGCACTTCGAACCCTACGGTTTCACCAGCAATCCGCTGGCCGGCGCTGAAGGCATCGCCACGTTTCTGGGCGGTGATCGCTCTCACGCCATCGTGCTGGTGGTCGCCGACCGCCGCTATCGCCTCAAGGCACTGGCCCAGGGCGAAGTCGCGATCTACACCGACGAAGGCGACAAGATCCACTTCAAGCGTGGACGGATCATCGATATCGAAACCGCCACCCTGAACATCCGCGCCAGCGCCGCCGTAAACATCGACACACCGACCCTGACCCAGACCGGCAAGATCGTCTCGCAAGGCGATCAGATTGCCGGTGGCATCAGCCAGATCAAGCACGTGCACATCGGCGTGCAGGCGGGCAACGGCCAGACCGGCGTGCCGGCGGGAGGCCAGTGATGTTCATCAGCCAAAACCTCCACGCCGCACTGACCCGTTCAGTGCTGATCAGCCTGTTCACCTGGCGCCGCGCCGCCGATGACGATGCCCTCGATGACGAAGAACGTTTCGGCTGGTGGGGTGACACCTTTCCTACGGTCGCGGATGACCGTATCGGCTCACGCCTGTGGCTGCTGCGCCGGGTCAAGTTAACCCGACAGACCCAGATGGACGCCGAGTTCTACGCCCGCGAAGCCTTGCAATGGCTGATCGACGACGGCCATTGCAGCGCCATCGACATCATCAGCGAACGCCTCGACGCCCAGCGCCTGAACCTGCGCACGGTCCTGACCCTGGCCGACGGCGAGCGCCTGGACATCAACCCTGATAACAGTTGGCAGGTGATCTATGCCGTTTGAAACCCCTTCGCTGCCGGTGCTGATCAAACGCACCCAAAGCGACCTGGCCAGCGATTCGCTGCGCCAGTCCGATGCGCAAGTGCTGGCGCGCACCCTCGGTGGCGCCGCCTATGGCCTGTATGGCTATCTGAACTGGATCGCCGAGCAGATCCTCCCGGACAAGGCCGATGAGTCGACCCTGGAACGGATCGCCGCCCTGCGTCTGAACCAGCCGCGCAAAGCCGCACAATCGGCCAGTGGTAGCGTCAGCTTTACCGCCAGCGCTGGCGCTGTACTGGACGTCGATACGCTGCTGCAATCGAACGACGGTCGCATTTACAAAGTCACTTCCGCCCGCACCACCAGCAATGGCTTGAACAGCACCACCATCGCCGCCCTCGACGCCGGCAGCCTCGGGAATGCCGACGCCGGCATGACGCTGATTCCGGTGCAGCCGATTCTGGGCATTATCGGCAACAGCTTCACGGTGCTGGCGCCGGGGTTGACCGGCGGAATCGCTCGGGAAAGTCTGGAATCCCTGCGGTCCCGGGTGATTCGTTCTTACCGGATCATTCCTCACGGCGGTTCGGCGCAAGACTACGAAACCTGGGCGCTCGAATGTCCGGGAGTGACCCGTGCCTGGTGTCGCGGCAGCTATCCCGGCCCCGGCATTGTCAGTCTGTACATCATGCGGGACGACGATGCGCAACCCGTCCCCAATCCCGAGCAACTGGCTGAAGTCCAGGCCTACATCGAACCTCTGCGGCCAGTCACCGCCGAGTTGCGTGTGCTGCCACCGGTACAAGTACCGGTCGTTTACCGACTGAGCCTGAAGCCCGACACCACGGCCGTTCGCGCCGCCGTTGAGGCGCAACTGCGCGATCTGCATAACCGCGAAGGCGGCCTGGGCGACACCCTGCTGGTGAGTCACATCCGTGAAGCCATCAGCAGCGCGACCGGCGAAAGTGATCACAATCTCAAATCACCTACCGCCGACGTCGATGCTGCGAGCAACCAGTTGCTGACCTTCGGAGGTTGCGTATGGCAGTGATCAGAACCGCCGCGCAATACCAGGCCCAACTGCGCAGCCTGCTACCCAGCGGTCCCGCGTGGGACCCCGAGCGGGTCCCGGAACTCGAAGAAGTCCTTGAAGGCGTCGCCCAGGAACTGGCCCGCCTCGACGCTCGCGCCGCCGACCTGCTCAACGAAATGGACCCGGCCGGCGTCAGCGAACTGGTGCCGGACTGGGAGCGGGTGATGAACCTGCCCGACCCGTGCCTGGGCGCAACGCCACTGTTCGACGACCGCCGCCTCGCCGTACGCCGGCGACTGCTCGCTGTTGGCAGCCAAGCCATCAGCTACTACGTCGAAATCGCCAAGAGTCAGGGGTATCCGAACGCCACCATCACCGTGCTTGAAGTCCCGCGAATGGGGCGGGCCCGGTTTGGCCAGGCGCACTTCGGAACATGGCAGGCGCATTTCATGTGGACGCTCAACACCGGTGGCCGCCTGCTGCTGGGCCGACGTTTCGGCGCCAGTTATTGGGGCGAACGCTTCGGCATGAACCCGGGTTCTGCACTGGAATGCCAAATCCATCGCAGCTCACCGGCGCATACAAAGGTGCACATCAATTATGACTAGGGAGTAGAGGAATGGATTATCCGAAAAGTGTGCCCAGCGCCGGGTTGGTGAATGGGAAGTTTGTGGATGAGAACCCGTTGACCGGGACGCCGGGGTCGTTGATTCCGGCGGACTGGGGTAATGGTGTCACGAGTGAAGTCCTTGAGGTAATCACCGCTGCCGGCCTGACACCCAGTGAGTTCAATCTGACCCAGCTTTTGGGGGCGATTCGTAGTATCAGTCGTTCGTCTGCGGGTCTCGGCATCCAGCGATTCACTGCAAATGGCAGCTTCACTGTCCCGGCGGGCGTGACGAAGATTTGGCTCAGCGGTTGTGCCGGCGGTGCCGGTGGAGGTGCTTGTCCTGGTGGCACCAGCGCAATTGCTTCAGGAGGAGGTGGCGGCGGTGCCGGTCAACCGGTCATCAAACTATTGGTAGCGGTGACACCTGGACAGGTGATCCCGATTGTCATCGGCGCTGCGGGAACTGGAGGAAGCGCTGGTGTGGCTGCAACGGCTGGTGGCAATACGCTCGTGGGAGCATCAGGTGCTCTGCTTGTGTTATCCGGCGGTAGTCCAGGCCTTCCAGGTGTCAACGCCGCCGGGTTTGTTCCCGGCCCCACTGGAGGGCAGGGCTTCCCTGCAGGAGCGGACGCGACAGATACCGTATCCAGCGTAGCAGCTGGTTATGGGGGATTTGGGGCAAGCGGGCCTTTCGGTACCGGCGGAAGCTCCGCTCGTTCCGGCACGGGTTCAGGGTATCCCGGCAAACCGGCCTATGGCTTTGGCTCCGGTGGCGGTGGCGCGGGTGGTTACTACATTCCGGGATTAGGCAGCGCCCAGCCCGGTGCTCCGGGAGCGCCCGGCCTCATGATTGTTGAATGGTGAAGACATGACAAAACAAGTTCTTTATTGCCGTCACTCAGGCGTGGTCATTGAATGGCAAGACACCGAATTGTTCGCCTTTGCCGCGCCCGCGACTGATGCGAGCGTATTGCAAATTACCGCTGAGCAATGGGTCAGGAAAGAGTTGCCGCACCTGGTTTATAAGGGCGAGCTGACGAACGTAGTAATACCTCAACCCTCTCCAGGGCATTGCTGGGATGGAAGTCAGTGGGTATCGGATCCCGCCGATGCGTTGAGGCCGGAACATATGGAGATTGATCAGCTTTGTGCGCGGGTGGACGAGGCGGCTGACAATGCTCGTCAGGTCATTGGTGGCGATCCGCTTCGCTTGATGGAGTATGCAAATGCTGCTGCTCAGGCGCAGGTTTTCAAGGATGAGGGCTACCCAAAAAAGTCTGTACCACTGGCCGTGTCCGCCTGGGTTGTTAAAGGTCGGACAGCCCGGCAGGCGGCGGACCAGATTCTCGCTAAAGCCGCTCAATTCAATGAGAGCCTGCTGACACTTCGAACCCTTCGGTTGAAAGCTAAAGAACAAATCAAAGTTCATATCACCAAAGGCAAAACCGATCTCGCCAATCAAGTCAGTGATGGGGCGATTGCCGCTATCCGTAATGTGGTGAGCGACCTGGCTGGCTAGTTCATTCGAAATATCCGCTGTACCCAACGTCCACTCACCCGTGGGCGTTTTGTTTTTATTCAAACACGACCTGTTGCGCTGTTGTGCCAATAGCCATGCAGGGCTTTATTACAGGGAGCACAAACAATGGATTATCCAAAAAGCGTCCCCAGTGTCGGACTGGTCAATGGACGGTTTGTCGATGAAAATCCGGTGGCCGGTTCGCCTGGGTCGTTGATTCCGGCGGTGTGGGGCAATGCCGTTACGCAGGAGATTTTGAGTGTGGTGGCTGGCGCCGGGATGGCGCCGTTGGAGGCGGACACGGGGCAGTTGTTGAAGGCGATTCAGGCGATTATCGGTGTGAGCAGTCCGATGCGTTCGGTGGTGACCCGGCTAGCGGCATCGAAGCTGCTGGCGCCGGAAGAGCTCGGTCTGGTGCTGATTGATACAAGCCCTGGGGCCGCCACCGTTACCCTGCCATTGGCCAACACCGGCTTGGGGATTCGTGATGTGATCGTGCGACGGGTGGATAACACTGGTAATCGGTTGGTCGTTCGCTGTTCGGGAACAGATTCCATCAAGTTTCACACCCATCTGAGTGCGGGTGGCTATCCGTTTTTGGTGTTGATGGGGGCGGGCGATTGGTGGCATCTGCGCAGTGATGCCTCGGGTAACTGGTGGCCTGTTGGGCGGTATGACGGTACGACGCTGGGACGGGCAGTTTTTGAGACCTCTACGACGGTGATGCCGGGTGGATATGGTGCGCTCAATGGATCTCTGTTCAATCGTACCGAGTGGCCGTGGGTTTGGGATCACGCGCAGGCGTCGGGGATGCTCACCACCGAAGCGTTGCGCGCGGGTAAGGAGGGTATGTGGACCTCGGGCGACGGCGCCACGACCTTCCGTAGCCCAGAGGCCCGTGGTGAGTTTGTGCGAGTTCTTGATGAGTCGCGTACGGTGGATGCAAGCCGTGCGGCGGGTAGCTGGCAGGCCGGCCAAATCGAGTCTCACAACCACTCAACGCCGGGTGCCGGTTCCTTCGGCACACAGATGATGGGCGGCGGCTCCAACAACTACTCACTTTGGCAAGCCGGTGCTACCGGATTTTCCGGCGGATCAGAGACTCGCGGACGCAACATCGCCTATCCCGGCCGCATCAAACTTATCTGAGGTGTCCATGTTTAATTATCTGATTGATAACTCGGGCGCCTTGTCGGGGCCCGTGGAGTTCTTCGTGACGCCGGGAATCGGTATTCAACTGCCCAGTAATGCCGTGAAGTTTTCATTTGAATTGCCGCCTCCGGAACAGGGCCGTACATGGGCACTGGTCAATAATGTCCCGCGCGAAGTGATCGACCGGCGCGGTCTGGTGTATCGCAAAGAGGGCGGGGCTCAGCAGATCTGGAGTGAACTTGGGGAGCTGCCTGACGCCTTTACCACGACTCCATGGCCGGGTGAGTTTTATGTCTGGCGTGATAACACCTGGGAGTTGGACGACCAGGCGCGATTGGCGGATGTCAGGAATCAGGTGTTCACCAAACGAGACGCGCTACTTCGTGACGCAGTCCTGCGTATAGCCCCGCTTCAATATGCCGAAGATATCGGCGACGCCACTCACGATGAACAACTGGCATTGATGGAGTTGAAACTCTACAGCGTTGAGTTGAATCGCCTTGAACGGCAAGCAACCTTTCCTGCAGAGATCGACTGGCCTCAGGTTCCAGGCTCGGCCTGTGTTTATGCCCTACAACTTGAGTAGATCAAATGGACTATCCAAAAAGCGTCCCCAGTGCAGGACTGGTCAACGGTAGATTTGCCGATGAAAACCCGATAGCCGGAACTCCTGGCTCCCTGATTCCAGCCAGTTGGGGTAATAGCGTCACCCAGGAAATTCTCAACGCCATCACCGCCGCGGGGCTGATGCCTTCCGAGAATCAAACTGATCAGTTGAGCCTGGCCATTAAAGAGTTGGCCAAACTTGACCCGCAACAAAATTTTCCGGTGCAGGTTTATCGCAAGAACCTGGTGATTAACGGCAACTTCGATATCTGGCAGCGCGGTACGGTCAACTTGGGGCCTTACACCGGTGCTTATATCGCTGACCGTTTTCGTTGCGACTGGAACGGAAACGCCGGGGTGAATATTTCCCGGCAGAGCTTTGCGCTGGGTCAGGGCGAGGTGCCCAATGAGCCCCGTTACTTTATGCGTTGGCAACAAATCACTGCGGGAGTTGGCGCCAGCGTGCATAAAATTTCCCAGGCTATCGAGTCGGTCAGGACCTTGGCGGGGAAAACCGCGACGCTGACGTTCTGGGCCAAGGCCGACACTGCGCGTCAACTCAATGTGACTGTCGCGCAGTATTTCGGAGCGGGCGGCAGTGTGGATACCGTGACGCCGGTTGGCAGCTTTCAACTCAAAACTTCCTGGACCCGATACAGCGCGACGATTCAAGTACCGTCCCTGGCGGGCAAAACGTTGGGAAGTAGTGGCAATGACTTTCTGCGGCTCTCCTTCGACCTGCCTTTGAATGTTTTGCAGGTGATAGACCTGGCGCAGATCCAGTTGGAAGAGGGGCGGGTGTCGACGCCGTTCCAGCTCCGTAGCCCTGGCGATGAGTTGATGATGTGTCAGCGTTATTACGAAAAAACCTATAGCCAGGATCTGCCGCCTGGAAGCATGACAGGTCCCTACGGTGCACTGTTATCCACAGTGAAACAGGGGCAAACGAGCTTTGCCTCACAGCCCTTGGCTCAGTGGACCTTCAAGGTTGAGAAGAGAGCTATTCCAAGTCTCAGTTTATTTACCACTACTTCGAAGGGGGTCGCTGGGCAATGGCGTTCGGGGAGCGATGAAGTTTCATCGGCTAATGCTCGACCTCTTGGGGTGTCGACTCGCGGCATCTGGGTAGATAACTCCGATATCGGGCTGGTTACTCAGACTTATTACATCCACGCCACTGCCGATGCCGAACTTTAAGGAGGTTATTTTCATGAACTATCAACTCACTGAAGATCCGGCCACGGTCATTCGTCTGCCTGACGGAGCAACCGTGCCTCGGCATCACCGTTTCTGGGATGAATACCAGCAATGGCTGGCGAGCGGTGGTGTGCCGCTATCTGCCATCCAGGCAGGTGCTCCAGAGGCCGTTGCCCGAGCCTGGCGCGACCAGGAACTGGCCGCCAGCCAATGGCTGGTCGAGCGTGATCGCGATGAGCTCGCGGCCGGTACTCCAATGACCTTGAGCAGCGATCAATATCATGACTTGCTCGATTACCGGCAGGACCTGCGCGACTGGCCCTCGCTTGCCAGCTTTCCAAAAGACGCCAGCAAACCCTTGGCGCCGGTCTGGTTAAAAACAACGGCCAATGGAACATGACTAATGCCTCTCACTTCAGCGCAGTTGCAACACATATTCCCTGACTCCCGCTCCCAAGCGGGCGTTTTCATTTCCGCCCTCAACACCGCCATGGCTCACCGCAACATCAATACCCCGAAACGCATCGCTGCCTTCCTCGCGCAAATCGGTCACGAATCGGGGCAGTTGCAGTACGTACGTGAGTTGGGCAGTACTCAATACCTGAGCAAATACGACACCGGCACCCTGGCCGCCCGTTTGGGTAACACTCCGGAACCCGATGGCGACGGCCAAAAGTACCGTGGCCGAGGCCTGATTCAGATCACTGGTCGCGACAATTACTATCAGTGCAGTCTCGGACTCTTCGGTGATGATCGTTTACTATTTTTGCCGGAACTACTGGAACAACCCCAATGGGCCGCCGAATCGGCAGCCTGGTTCTGGGACCAGAACGGCCTGAACGAACTGGCCGACCGCGACCAGTTCAACAGCATCACCCGTCGTATCAACGGCGGCCTGAACGGGCTGCAAGACCGTTTGCAACTCTGGGCGCGGGCGAGGGCGGTGTTATGCCAGCCTTCGGTTTGATCCCGATGTCTTACCGCGTCATTGGTGTTGTTGTGTTTCTGGCTGTGTTGGCCGGTGGTTCAGCGGCGCTGGCCTGGCAGTTTCAGGATTGGCGTTATGGCCGGCAACTGGCGGAGCTGACCAGCGTGCAAGCTGAGACTCTGAATCAACTGACGCTGGCAACCGCAACGCAGCAACAGACCGAGCAGGACAAGCGCCTGGCACTGGAGCAGCGTCTTTCGACCAGCGAACAAACCCATTACCGAGCGCTTAGCGATGCCCAGCGTGATCAAGGTCGCCTGCGCGATCGTCTTGCCACTGCTGATGTGCGCCTGTCAGTCCTCCTCGATGCCCATGACGCTGCCTCTGTCTGTGCAGTGCCAACCGCCTCCGGAGCCAGCCGCGTGGATCATGGAGCAGCGCGCGCCCGACTTGACCCGGCGCATGCTCAACGAATTGTCGCCATCACCGACGCCGGCGACCGCGGACTGATTGCCTTGCAGGCCTGTCAGGCTTATATCAGAGCCCTCGCTCGCTAACATTTTGATCGATCCTGCGCCTTGCAAGCGCTATCCGCTCGTGTACGGTAGTTCTCATTCCGCTTGCTCAGGAGATGACCGTGAAAGAAATCACCCAACTGGCCGCTGAACTTGGCAGGCGCTTGCAGGTTCTCAATGCCCACGTCACTGCCGCCGAGTCCTGTACCGGCGGCGGGATCAGCGAGGCGATCACCCGGGTTCCGGGGAGTTCGGCGTGGTTCGAGGCTGGTTATGTCACCTATTCCAATCGCCAGAAAACCGAGCAATTGAATGTCCCGGTCGAGTTGTTTGCGACGGTGGGGGCGGTCAGTCGCGAGGTGGTCGAGGCCATGGTCCGCGGCGCGCAGGAGAAAAGCCGGGCGCGATTTGCCGTGGCGGTCAGCGGTGTGGCGGGACCGGATGGCGGTTCGCCGAGCAAACCGGTGGGCACCGTGTGGCTGGCCTGGAGCGTTGGAGAACAGGTGTTCAGCGAGGTGCAGTACTTTCCCGGCAACCGTGACGAGGTCCGCCGACAAACGGTGAAGGCCGCGCTAGAGGGGCTGCTGCGCCATGCCGCAGGAGAAATCTCAAATCAGGGGTAGGCGATCCTGAAACGCTGTGGAATAATACTGGCTACTTATACAGGTGTTGGCCGTCAGGCCTTATTGATTACGTGAGGACTTTAATGGACGACAACAAGAAGAAAGCCTTGGCTGCGGCCCTGGGTCAGATCGAACGTCAATTCGGCAAGGGTGCCGTAATGCGTATGGGCGATCAGGACCGTCAGGCGATCCCGGCTATCTCCACTGGCTCTCTGGGTCTGGACATCGCGCTCGGCATTGGCGGTCTGCCAAAAGGCCGTATCGTTGAAATCTACGGTCCTGAATCCTCCGGTAAAACCACGCTGACACTGTCGGTGATCGCCCAGGCTCAAAAAGCCGGCGCGACCTGCGCATTCGTCGACGCTGAACACGCCCTTGACCCTGAATACGCCGGCAAACTGGGCGTCAACGTCGACGACCTGCTGGTTTCGCAGCCGGATACCGGCGAGCAAGCCCTGGAAATCACCGACATGCTGGTGCGTTCCAACGCGGTTGACGTGATCATCGTCGACTCCGTGGCGGCTCTGGTTCCAAAGGCTGAAATCGAAGGCGAAATGGGTGACATGCACGTGGGCCTGCAAGCCCGTCTGATGTCCCAGGCGCTGCGTAAAATCACCGGTAACATCAAGAACGCCAACTGCCTGGTTATCTTCATCAACCAGATCCGTATGAAAATCGGTGTGATGTTCGGCAGCCCGGAAACCACCACCGGTGGTAACGCGCTGAAGTTCTACGCTTCGGTTCGTCTGGACATCCGCCGTACCGGCGCGGTGAAAGAAGGTGACGAGGTTGTCGGTAGCGAAACCCGCGTCAAGGTTGTGAAGAACAAAGTGGCTTCGCCGTTCCGTCAGGCCGAGTTCCAGATTCTTTACGGCAAGGGTATCTATCTCAATGGCGAGATGATCGACCTAGGTGTTCTGCACGGTTTCGTTGAGAAGTCCGGCGCCTGGTATGCCTATGAAGGCACCAAGATCGGTCAGGGCAAGGCTAACTCGGCCAAGTTCCTGGCAGACAATCCGGAAATCGCCGCCAAGCTCGAAAAGCAACTGCGTGACAAGTTGCTGACTCCAGCGCCGGACGTCAAAGCATCGCCAGTCAAAGAGACGGCTGATGACCTGGCTGACGCTGATATCTGATTGATCCGATGACTGCCGTACTCGATACACTCGTCGCGGTGCGGCGAACCGCAATGGACCTGCTCGCGCGACGCGAGCACGGTCGAGTCGAGTTGACGCGTAAACTGCGTCAACGCGGCGCCCTCCCTGAAATGATCGACACGGCACTCGACCGTTTGACGGAAGAAGGCCTGCTGTCCGAATCCCGTTATCTCGAAAGCTTTGTTTCCTACCGGTCCCGTTCCGGTTATGGCCCTTTGCGTATTCGTGAAGAGTTGAGCCAGCGCGGCCTGCAACGTACCGACATCGAACTTGCTTTGCGCGAGAGCGGTATCAACTGGCAGGAACAACTGGAAGACACCTGGCGGCGAAAGTTTTCCGGGCATTTACCGATAGACACCCGGGAACGTGCCAAACAGGGCAGGTTCCTGAGTTATCGGGGATATTCCATGGAAATGATCAGCCGCTTGTTCAGCGGCCGAGGGATGGACGATTGACTGACGGCTCGCTATTTCGATAGCGGGCCGTTTTTTTATCTACGTAACCTTGGACGGTTCCCGAGTGCGCTGTTGCGCCTGGGGTTGGGATTGCGCCCAGTTTTCCGGCAGGTTGATGTAGTCCACCAGTTCCCGCAGGCGTCCATGATCACGGGCGTTGAAGGTGAAGGCGAGTCGTGCAAGGTGGCTGAACTGCGGTTCGTCGTGTTCCTCTCCGCTGTAGGCGTGTTGATGGAAGTGATCGCTCAGACACAGGTCGGCAAATGCCTCCTGCATGTGTTCGAGCGCCTGGTCGCTGAGCTTGTGATTCATGCGAATCACGAATTGATGCTTGAGCCAGCGGCTGGAGTGGAAGTTGCTGTAGAACTGATTGATCTGCTCCACAGCCTCTTCCGCGCTGTAGACCAGACTGACGAGTTTCATATCGGTCGGCAGGATGTAGCGATTCTCCTCCAGTTGATGGTGGATGAAATCCAACGCGCCTTGCCAGAACTTACCGCCGGGAGCGTCCAGCAATATCACGGGCACCAGCGGGCTTTTGCCAGTCTGGATCAGTGTCAGCACTTCCAGCGCTTCATCCAGGGTACCGAAACCGCCAGGGCACAAGACCAGCGCATCAGCTTCCTTGACGAAGAACAGCTTGCGGGTGAAGAAGAAGTGGAAGGGCAGCAGATTGGTTGTGCCATTCACGGTGGGATTGGCATGTTGCTCGAAGGGTAGGGTGATGTTGAATCCCAGGCTGTGTGCCAGGCCAGCACCTTCGTGGGCCGCGGCCATGATGCCGCCACCGGCACCGGTGATGACCATCAGGTCTGAGCGCGCCAGCGCGGCACCAAGTTCTCGGGCCAGACCATACAGCGGATGTTCTATCGGTGTTCGGGCCGAGCCAAAAACGGTGACCTTGCGGCGCCCCCTGAATTGCTCCAGAACACGGAAAGCGTGCTCCAGTTCACGCAGGGCTTGAAGGGTGATCTTGGCATTCCAGCGGTTGTGATCTTCCTGGGCCATGCGCAGCACGGTCAGGATCATGTCGCGGTAGATCGGGATGTTCGGGCTGTTGGGTGAAACCAGGTTGAGTTGCTCTTCGACCTTGCTGATGAGGTCGTGGCCGCTTTCTTCAAAATGACGGCTCAGGAGGTCATTCGGTTGGTAAGGCATCAACTTCTCCTTCCATACAGGCTCTGTTTTTCCCTTGGATGAAGGAAACATTCGCACTACAAGACGTGCAATGGGCAGCCCTTTCCTGCCCTGAAAATTGAACGTGAACACTATGAATCTAGACCCTCGCGGAGATTTCCGCTGACTTGATCATTGCGCCGCAAAGTCTTTCCTGGCAACCGCTTATTGGCGATTTGCAAGGTGCTTTCACCGCTCGTCTGAACGCAAGGCGAGTGTCTGACAGTCTGATTTACTAAATTACAGGCATGGCACGACAACTTTGTTGCGTCAAAGGCAGGACGCACGGTACAAGCGGTTCAAGGATTTTTCGCTCAAGCAAGGGCGAGGTGCAGGGAGGCGGGAAGCTATGACCAGAGTCATTCTGGAGATCGATACGCAACTGTATCGATTGCTGAAATCATCAGCCGAGACCAATCATTTGAGTCTCGAAGAAGAGTGCTGCCGGCGTCTGGAGGGGGCCGAGCGACGTTCACGTTATTTGCAAGCGTTGTTGGCAGAACTGCGCGCCGAGGATGAACAGCGGCGCGCCACTTCCCGATGATTACTTCTTCTTGGCCGGAGCCGCTTTCGGGCAGTCCGATTCCTGATAGCTGGCCGAGCCGACTGAGCGGTTGGTCTTCACCTCAGTGAAGTCGTAACGCATGACCGCGCCCTTGGCCATCAGTTTGCGGAACGATGGGTTGTTGCATACAGAGGCGCCAAGCTGGAAATACACGGCTTTCGGGTCGGCACGCATCTTGTTGGCGTGGCTGCTTTGTACGCTTAGATGGTTGATCAGCGTGTTGCCTTCGACGGTGTAGCCCTGATCAAGAATGTCTTCGTTGATCGCCCGTGGAGTACCAACACTGCTTTGTGTGGCGACGTTTCGCAGCTCTCTGTTGAGATTCTGCTCACTCAAGGAAGCAGCCTGAGCGCTGAAGGACGACGCCAGCAAAATGGCAGCGGTGGGAACGATAAGGCGCAGCATGAAACTCTCCTGGTTCAGTGACTGGTGGTTCGACCCGTCACATGACTGTGCGTTCAGTGGCGGCGAATTATAGGGGACGAGGCCTGGGCGGTACAGGCTTGCGCCGGCTGCTCTGATAAACTGCCGCTACTTTCTGCCCTGCCGAGTGTTTTTCGTGTCGATTTTCTTCCCCTGCCGGCGTTGCCTGCGATGAACCCTGCAACCCCACGCTTTGCTGCCAACGCAGTAGCCCGCTTGCGCGATGAGCGAGAGGAAGAGGGCATCAAGCCGATTCAGGCCCGAGGCTGGAGGGCACCGCGTTGCCGAGCCTGCCGCGTGATCGAGAGTCACTGTCTGTGCGCCTGGCGCCCGCAAGTCGAGGCCCGCTCTGGCGTGTGCCTGATCATGACCAACAAGGAAGTGTTCAAGCCGAGCAACACCGGTTGGCTGATCGCCGATGTGGTGCGCGACAACCATGCATTCATCTGGTCGCGTACGGAGGTTGATGAGCAATTGCTGGCGCTGCTGGCCGACCCGCAATGGCAACCTTATCTGGTGTTTCCGGGTGAGTACGTCGAACCCGAACGTGTCACAAACAGCGTCGATGCCGATAATTCGAAGCGTCCGCTGTTCATTCTCCTGGATGCCACCTGGACAGAAGCCCGGAAGATTTTCCGCAAAAGCCCCTACTTTGATCGGCTTCCGATCCTGAGCCTGTTGCCCGAGAAGTTGTCGCGGTACCGGTTGCGCCGATCGACCCGCAGCGAGCATTTATGCACAGCCGAAGTGGCGGCGTTGTGTCTCGATCTGGCGGGTGATACCGAGGCCGCGTCGGCACTGGACGCTTATTTCGACGTGTTCAGCCAACATTACCTCGATGCCAAACATCAGCTTGAAATGAATGTTTCAACACCGGCACACGCCGAGCTGATGCCTTTTGTGTAAATCGGCGCCCCTGTCACGCGCTGATTGTCGCCCATACTGCAAAGAACTGTACTGGCCATGCACCTTGACCACCCCGGCTTCGCTGGGCATGCTTGGCGCCGATTAGGGCGCGGCCAAAGTTTGATACGCCGTATTCTTTACGTGGATAGCCACGTGATTGGCGTTGAACGTGCCCTGTTGGTACAGCTCCGTGGCTGTACCTCGAGTTGTTTGAAAAACAGGATCATTTGAAAAATGGCCACATACGAAATCCTGATTGCCGATGACCACCCTCTTTTTCGTAGCGCCCTGCATCAAGCGTTGACCCTGGGTCTGGGCCCGGAAGTCCGTCTGGTGGAAGTGGCAAGCATTGCCGAGCTGGAAACCCGTCTGGACGAGAAGTCCGACTGGGATCTGGTGCTGCTGGACCTGAACATGCCGGGGGCCTACGGTTTTTCAGGGCTGGTGCTGCTGCGCGGTCAGTATCCGCAGATTCCGGTGGTCATGGTGTCGGCCCAGGAAGAAGCCTCGATCATGGTCAAGTCCCGTGAGTTCGGCGCCAGTGGCTTCATCCCCAAGTCCAGTGATCTGAGCGTCATTCAGAAAGCCGTACGCGCGGTGCTCGATGGTGATGTGTTCTGGCCGCCCCAGGCGTTCGAGGCGGTCAGCGTTTCCGCCGAAGCCAAGGCCGCGAGCGAAGGCCTTGCGAGCCTGACGCCTCAGCAGTTTCGTGTCCTGACCATGGTCTGTGAAGGCTTGTTGAATAAGCAAATTGCCTACGAGCTGAGCGTTTCCGAAGCGACGATCAAGGCCCATGTGACGGCGATTTTTCGCAAGCTGAATGTGCGGACCCGGACCCAGGCGGCGTTGCTTTTGCAACAACTTGAGTCAATTTCGAACTAATAAGGCGCGGCGCGTTCACGCTTTTTTGACTGTGCTTAATCTAGCCTTCCCACTTCATTTTTTGGTCAGTTGCCTACTTTATGTCACCTTTCAAAGGCCAAACCGGCCTAAAACGCATCCTCAACGCCTCCGGCTATTCGCTGGACGGTCTGCGTGCAGCCTTCACCGGCGAAGCGGCCTTTCGGCAACTGGTGTGGCTCAACGTGATATTGATTCCGCTGTCGTTCTTCCTGAACGTCAGTCGTGTCGAGCAGGCGTTGTTGATTGCAGTCTGCCTGTTGGCGTTGATTGTCGAATTGCTCAATTCGGCAGTGGAAGCGGCCATCGACCGCATTTCCCTTGAATTGCACCCGTTGTCCAAGAACGCCAAGGACATGGGCAGCGCCGCTCAGTTTGTAGCCTTGAGCATGATTGCGCTGGTCTGGGCAGTCATCCTGCTTTAAGCGATAGTCGGCAGAACGATCTCGTCGCTGCGCTGCACCCCGGCGGTGAAGGCGCGGCACAGGTCGAGGAATTCGCGCATCGCTGATGTCTGATATTTCTGTTTGTGCCAGATGAAATAGAATTGCCGCGCCAGATCCAGATCCGGCGTCTCCACGGGCACCAGGCTGCCGCGGCGGAATGCATCGCGCAGTGCCAGGCGAGAAATGCAGCCAATCCCCAATCCGGACTCCACCGCACGCTTGATCGCTTCGGTGTGTTCCAGTTCCAGTCGGATATTCAGCGAGCTGCGATGGTGACGCATGGCCTGGTCAAAGGTCAGACGCGTGCCGGAGCCCTGTTCCCGCAGAATCCAGGCCTCGTGGGTTAGCTCTTCCATGGTCGCCGTGCCGCGCTTGGCCAGTGGATGCTGGGGCGCGCAGAACACCACCAATTCATCCTCGACCCAGCTCTGCACTTCTATGTCTGGATGACTACAGTCGCCTTCGATTAGACCCAGATCAATTTCATAGTGGGCGACCTGCTGCACAATGTTGGCAGTGTTCTGCACGTGCAGCTTCACCTGGCTTTCCGGATGGCGCTGCATGAAGCTGCCGATCAGCAAGGTGGCCAGGTAATTGCCGATGGTCAGTGTCGCGCCGACCGCCAGAGAGCCGAATCCCGACTTGCCATTGAGCAAGTCTTCGATTTCTTTGGACTGGTCGAGCAGCGCCACCGCTTGCGGCAGCAGCTGTTTGCCGAGGGCGTTGAGGCTCAGCCGTTTGCCGGCGCGGTCGAACAGCTGACAGCTGGACTGACGCTCTAGCTCGGTGATCGAGGTGCTCGCCGCCGATTGCGAGAGGTTGAGCAGACCCGCAGCACGGGATACGCTTTCCTGCTGGGCGACGGCGACGAATACTTGAAGTTGACGGAGAGTAAATCGCATATCTATATAACCGATAACCCTTATCTTAATAATCCAGTTAACAGATATTGTGGCTGCCATTAGAATGCGATGCAATTGCGCACAGCAGCTCATTTTTCGCAGAGCAGGCGCAGAGCATGCGCAGACAATCTCCAGGAGTCCCACGTACATGAGCAACATGAACCACGAGCGTGTCCTCAGTGTTCACCACTGGAACGACACTCTGTTCAGCTTCAAGTGCACCCGCGATCCGGGCCTGCGCTTCGAGAACGGTCAGTTCGTGATGATCGGCCTGCAACAGCCCAACGGCCGGCCGCTCATGCGCGCTTACTCGATTGCCAGCCCGAACTGGGAAGAGCATCTCGAGTTCTTCAGCATCAAGGTGCCTGATGGCCCGCTGACTTCCCAGTTGCAGCATCTGAAGGAAGGCGACGAAATCATCATCAGCAAAAAGCCTACCGGCACGCTGGTGCTGGATGACTTGAAGCCTGGCAAACATTTGTACCTGCTCAGCACCGGTACCGGTCTGGCGCCGTTCATGAGCGTCATCCAGGACCCGGAAACCTACGAGCGTTTCGAAAAAGTGATCCTGTGCCACGGCGTGCGTTACGTCAACGAAGTCGCTTACCGCGAGTTCATCACCGAGCACTTGCCGCAGAACGAGTTCTTCGGCGAGGCCTTGCGTGACAAGTTGATCTACTACCCGACTGTGACCCGTGAGCCGTTCGAGAACGAAGGTCGCCTGACCGACCTGATGCGCAGCGGCAAGCTGTTCAGCGACATCGGTCTGCCACCGATCAACCCGCAAGACGACCGCGCCATGCTGTGCGGCAGCCCGAGCATGCTCGACGAGACCAGCGAAGTGTTGAACAGCTTCGGCCTGAAAGTGTCGCCGCGGATGCGCGAGCCGGGTGATTACCTGATCGAGCGAGCGTTCGTCGAGAAGTAAGCACACCGCATCACTGAAAAGCCCCCATTGCCTGTGCAGGCAATGGGGGCTTTTTTATGCCCAATGCAAACCTTGTAGGAGCTGTCGAGTGAAACGAGGCTGCGATCTTTTGATCTTGTTTTTTAAAAGCAACATCAAAAGATCGCAGCCTCGTTTCACTCGACAGCTCCTACAGGTTGGAGGCGGGAATGACTTCAAGGACGCGAATTACACCCGCCTCGGGGTAATGCCAACGTACGTCCAGGTCCCAGAACTGCGCGCCGTATTCCCGTTCGGGTGTAGGAATCTGATACGCCGGACGTGGGTCTTGTGCCAGGCATTGCTCAATCAGCGCCACCAGCGGTTCTTCAAGGCGCTGAGCATGGCTGTGAGCCTGTTGCAGCGCTGAGTCCGTCCACTGCACGGGAATCAGCTGCGGCGCAGCGCTGGCGATGCTGTTGGAGGCCGTATCGATGATGTCGGCGTAAGGCACGTAGGGTTTGATGTCGAGAATCGGTGTGCCGTCCAGCAGGTCGATGCCGGATATCCACAGGCGATTGGCTTCAACCTTGTCCAGTTTGACCACTGACTGGCCGATGCCATTGGGGCGATGCGTCGCGCGGGTGGCGAACACGCCCATGGATTTGTTACCGCCGAGGCGAGGAGGGCGGACTTTCAGCCGTGGCTTTTCTTCCAGTGCCTGATGAAACAGGAACAGCAGCCACACGTGGCTGACCTGTTCCAGACCTTGCACCGCATCGCCCTGATCGAACGGCGCCACCAGTTCCAGTACGCCGCGAGCGGCCGGGGCCAGTTGTGGCTGGCGCGGGATGGCGAACTTCTCCTTGAAGCAGGAGCGCACAAAGCCGATTGGGGAAACGCTGTAGGTCATGGTCTGGGGTCGAGGCGGGGTGAGGGCGGGCATGATAACCCGAGCGACCGTCGGACCGGTGGTGCCTGTCTATCCGTCATCGCGAGCAAGCTCGCTCCCACAGGGAAACGCGGTCAAATGTGGGAGCGAGCTTGCTCGCGATGGCCGCACCGCCGACTTTAGAGACTGAACCCGCCATCCAAAGGGATGATATTGCCGGTCATGTAGGCCCCGGCCGTACTCGCCAGACTGATCGCCAGCGCCGCCATCTCTTCCTCCCGGCCCCAGCGTTTCATTGGAATCAACGCCGTGTCGTCGGCCAACGCCTGCTCATCATTGCCAATGTGCTGAGTCATCTTGCTCGGAAAACGCCCCGGTGCGATGACGTTGACATTGATGTGCTGGTTCACCAGCTCCCGCGCCAGAATCCGCGACAGTTGATGCAGGGCAGCCTTACTCGGTCCATAGGCATATGCCTGCTCGCCAAAAGATGAAATTCCCGCCACTGAACCGATATTGATAATTCGCGCCGGATTCGCTGCCGAACTGGCCTTACGCAGCAGCGGCAAAAACTGCTGAATGCAGTTGAACACCGAGGTCACGTTCAGCTGCATGACCTTTTCCCAGCCCTTGACCGGGTAGCTCTCCAGCGGCGCACCCCACGTAGTGCCGGCGTTGTTCACCAGAATATCCAGATGAGTGATCTGCTCGCCCAGTCGCGTAGCCAGCTCAAGTACGCCTTCTTCGGTGGCCAGGTTGGCCGCCACTCCGTGGCAACGACCGAATGCGCTCAATTCATCGGCCGTTTGCTGACAGGCTTCGGCATCCCGGGCGCAGACGTATACGGTGGCGCCAGCCTCGACAAAAGCCTTGGCGATCATTTTGCCGATACCGCGTGTGCCGCCGGTCACCAGAGCGGTGCGGCCTTGCAGGGAAAAATACGGGTGCATGGCGAATCCTGAGAGCTGAGGGTCAATACACCCTAGTCGTCAGCCGCGGGAAGCGGAGCCACTATTTTTGCGAGGAATGAGGGTCTATACGGTCTTGTAGGAGCTGTCGAGTGCAACGAGGCTGCGATCTTTTGATCTTGTTTTTTAAAATCAAAGTCAAAAGATCGCAGCCTCGTTGCTCTCGACAGCTCCTACACAGTAGATCCGTCTCGCACGTTATTGCGGGCGAACGCGCAGGGTCAGGCCCTTGAGGAAGTTGCGCAGCAACTGGTCGCCGCACGGGCGGTAGTTGGTGTGGCCGAACTTGCGGAACAGCGCGCTCAGCTCAGGCTTGGACACCGGGAACTCGGAGGCCTTGAGGATGGCGTGCATGTCGTCTTCTTTCAGTTCGAAAGCCACACGCAGTTTCTTCAGGATGATGTTGTTGGTCACCGGCACTTCGATCGGCTGTGGCGGACGGCTTTCGTCCTTGCCGCGCTTGAAGATCACCAGGCCATCGAGGAAATGCGCAATGACTTCATCCGGGCAGCGTACGAAGCCTTCCTCGTCTTCCTCTTTCTTGTCGAGGTACGTCACCAGGTCTTCCAGGGCCACGTCCATGCCGCCGAGCTTGATGATCTCGATGACTTTTTTGTCGCTGATGTCGAGCATGTAGCGCACGCTGCGCAGTACGTCGTTATGAATCATGGTGTGCAGTCCTGATATTCAGCAGTGGGCGCCGCATAAACAGCGGCGCCAAAATGTATGGCGGCGTGAAAAGTCTTAGAACTTCTCTTTGCCGGACAGGTAGCGCCATTGCCCCAACGGCACTTTGCCGATGGACACGCCGCCAATGCGGATGCGGCGGATGGCGACGACCTTCAGGCCTACGGCCTGGCAGAACAGGGCGATGACGCCCGGTTGTGGGTTCTTCATCGCAAAACGCAGGCGGTTTTCGTTCTGCCAGCTGGCTTTGACCGGCGGCAGTTCCTTGCCCTTGTAGGTCAGGCCGTGGTTCAGGCGGTTGAGGCCGTGAGCCACCATGTCACCTTCAACTTCGACCACATACTCTTGCTCGATCTTGGCGGAGTCGGCAGTGAGTTTGCGCAGGATCTTCCAGTCCTGGGTGAACACCAAAAGACCGCTGGCGTTGGCCTGCAGGTCGGTGCTGGCGGTCAGCCGCAGGAAGTGGCCCTTGAGCGGACGTTTGCTGAAGCGGTGTTCTTCGCTCAAGGTCTCGGCGCTGATCGTTGCCATGGCCGTTTCCGCATCCATGCCCACGGGCACGTTCAGCAGGATGGTCACCGGTTCCGGCGCCGTGGCCTTGGCTTCTGGATCGAGCTCGACTTTCTGGTTCTCGACCTTGAACTGCGGCTCGTCGATGACTTCACCGTCCACGGTGACCCAGCCGCCCTCGATGAACAGCTCAGCCTCCCGACGGGAACAGCCGACGAGTTCGATGAGGCGTTTGGAGAGACGAATCGGGTCAGTCATGACAGGGCCGTAACAAAAAAGGGGTGGGCATTGTACCTGCGTGGCGCCGGTTAATCCCGGCTCCATTTGCCGCATTTGCTTTTAATGTGGGAGCGGGCTTGCTCGCGAATGCGGTAGATCAGTCAATTTATCTGTTGAATGACACACTGCATTCGCGAGCAAGCCCGCTCCCACATTGTTCGATGTTGTGTCAGCCATTGCGTGTCAATTGTTGTGCCCGACGCAAACGCATATGCAGCAGCGGATAAGGCTGGCCCATGCCATCGACTTCCGAGCGACCGATCACCTCAAAGCCTTGCTTGAAGTAGAATCCCAGCGCCTGCGGGTTCTGTTCGTTGACGTCCAGTTCGTCGGCATTCAGGTGTTCCATCGCATAGCGTAGCAACTGCTTGCCCAGGCCCTGACCACGGTGAGCAGGGTCGATGAAAAGCATTTCGATCTTGCCCGCTGCGATCCCGGCGAACCCGGTGATGCGCTGGCGCGGGTCTTTGGTGCAGATCAGCATCACCGCATCGAGGTAGCGCGTCAGCACCAGGTTCTTCAGCAGTTCAATGTAGCTGTCCGGCAGAAAGTCATGGGTGGCGCGCACCGAGGCTTCCCAGACCTGAGTGAGTTCTTCGTAGTCGCTCTGTTTCGGCGTGTGGATGACCGAATGTTGGCGCATGGCCGGCTGCCCCTTTTGCAGTTGATGATGCGAATCCTTTCTCCTACAAAACGATAGACGTAAAAAAGCCCCGCATCTCGTCAAGAGAGCAGGGCTTTTCGTATTTTTTGCGTTTAGATCTGTTCAGCCCACAGGTCGTATTCGTCGGCGTCGGTCACTTTGCACCAGACTTTATCGCCTGGTTTGAGGTTGCTGCCGTTGTCGATGAACACATTGCCGTCGATTTCCGGGGCATCGAAGAAGCAGCGGCCGACTGCACCTTGCTCGTCGACTTCGTCGACCAATACTTCGATTTCACGGCCGACGCGCATTTGCAGACGAGCCGAACTGATCGCTTGCTGGTGCGCCATGAAGCGATCCCAGCGGTCTTGCTTGACGTCGTCCGGCACGATGGCCGCGTCCAGCAGGTTGGCTGGTGCGCCTTCGACCGGCGAATACTGGAAGCAGCCGACGCGATCGAGTTGCGCTTCGGTCAGCCAGTTCAGCAGGTACTGGAAGTCTTCTTCGGTTTCGCCAGGGAAGCCGACGATGAAGGTCGAACGGATGATCAGGTCCGGGCAGATTTCGCGCCAGTTCTTGATGCGCGCCAGGGTCTTGTCTTCGAAGGCCGGGCGTTTCATCGCTTTCAGGACTTTCGGGCTGGCGTGCTGGAAGGGGATGTCCAGGTACGGCAGGATTTTCCCGGCGGCCATCAGCGGAATCAGCTCGTCGACGTGCGGGTACGGGTAAACATAGTGCAGACGAACCCAGACGCCGAGGGTGCTCAGGGCTTCACAGAGTTCGGTCATGCGGGTTTTCACCGGCGCGCCGTTCCAGAAACCGGTGCGGTACTTCACGTCAACACCGTAAGCGCTGGTGTCTTGCGAGATCACCAACAGCTCTTTGACGCCGGCCTTGACCAGGCGCTGGGCTTCGTCCAATACATCACCGACTGGACGGCTGACCAGTTTGCCGCGCATCGACGGGATGATGCAGAAGCTGCAGCTGTGGTTGCAGCCTTCGGAAATTTTCAGGTAGGCGTAGTGGCGCGGGGTCAGCTTGATGCCTTGCGGCGGCACCAGGTCGATCAGCGGGTTGTGATCCTGACGCGGTGGCACGGCGTCGTGCACGGCGTTGACCACTTGCTCGTATTGCTGCGGGCCGGTCACGGCCAGCACACTTGGGTGCACCTTGCGAATGTTGCCTTCTTCGACGCCCATGCAGCCGGTCACGATGACCTTGCCGTTTTCCTTGATGGCTTCGCCGATCACTTCCAAAGATTCAGCCTTGGCCGAGTCGATGAAGCCGCAGGTATTGACCACCACGACGTCAGCGTCCTGATAAGTGGACACAACGTCATAGCCTTCCATGCGCAGCTGGGTAAGGATGCGCTCGGAGTCGACCAGTGCTTTGGGGCAACCCAGGGATACGAAGCCAACCTTTGGATTGGCCGGCGCAGGAGTGGTGGACATGTCTAACCTCGGTATTTGTGACGCCTCCAGCCGAAGACGGCAAGGCGACAGACGGGCGCTTTGCTGCGCCTCTGATCAAAAAGTGCGCAATTCTAGCGATGAGAGGCGCACTTGACCAGCTTTATGCAGGGAAATACGACGAGTGCTGCGCTATGCTTCGCGCCGTTACGCTTTACCGATTTTTTACAGCCAACAAAACGTCTGTAACCTTAAGTAAAACAGCGCATGCTGCACGGCAAAGCATAGTGCTTCTTATAAGAAGTCCGGGTCTGAGTAGTAGGAGTTTTGGATGGGGCAGGCAAGTAGTCAGACGGCGGGCTCTGAGCATTCGGCGGCAAAGCCGATCGGCATGCTGGTCGCGGCGGTCGGGGTGGTTTATGGCGATATCGGCACGAGCCCGCTATACACCCTCAAAGAAGTGTTTTCCAGTGCCTATGGCGTGCCCGTCAATCATGACGGCGTGCTGGGGATTCTGGCGCTGATCTTCTGGTCGCTGATCTGGGTCGTGTCGATCAAGTACATGATGTTCGTACTGCGCGCCGACAACCAGGGCGAAGGCGGGATCATGGCCTTGACCGCTTTGGCTCGACGGGCCGCAGCGGGGCATCCGAAGTTGCGTAGTTTGCTGGTGGTCTGCGGGCTGATCGGCGCGGCGTTGTTCTACGGCGACAGCATGATCACCCCGGCGATTTCCGTGCTCTCGGCGATTGAAGGCCTGGGGCTGGCATTCGACGGCATCGACCATTGGGTGGTGCCGCTGTCGTTGGTCGTGCTGGTGGCGCTGTTCCTGATTCAGAGTCACGGTACCGCGCGGATCGGCATTCTGTTCGGGCCGATCATGGTCACCTGGTTTGTGGTGCTGGGGGCGCTGGGTGTCTATGGCATTCTGCAGCACCCGGAAGTGTTGCACGCGATGAACCCTATGTGGGGCGTGCGCTTCTTCATGGACCACCCGGGCATGGGCGTGACGATCCTCGGCGCGGTGGTGCTGGCGTTGACCGGTGCCGAAGCGCTGTACGCCGACATGGGCCACTTCGGTCGCAAGCCGATCGCCCGTGCATGGTTCATCCTTGTGCTGCCGGCACTGGTGCTGAACTACTTCGGCCAGGGGGCGCTGCTGCTCGGTGATCCGGAAGCCGCGCGCAACCCGTTCTATCTGTTAGCACCGAGCTGGGCGCTGATTCCATTGGTGGGATTGTCGACCATGGCCACGGTGATTGCCTCCCAAGCGGTGATTTCCGGTGCGTTCTCCCTGACCCGTCAGGCGATCCAGCTCGGCTACATTCCGCGCATGCACATTCGACACACCTCCAGCGCCGAACAAGGCCAGATCTACATTGGCGCGGTGAACTGGGCGCTGATGGTCGGCGTGATTCTTCTGGTGTTGGGTTTCGAATCCTCCGGCGCGCTGGCCTCGGCCTATGGCGTGGCGGTGACTGGCACCATGCTGATGACCAGCATTCTGGTATCGGCGGTGATATTGCTGCTGTGGAAATGGCCTCCGGTCCTCGCGGTTCCGCTGTTGCTTGGTTTCCTGTTTGTGGACGGTCTGTACTTCGCTGCCAACGTGCCGAAAATCATTCAGGGCGGGGCGTTCCCGGTGATCGCCGGTATCGTGCTATTTGTGCTGATGACCACCTGGAAACGCGGCAAGCAACTGCTGGTCGATCGTCTCGACGAGGGTGGCTTGCCGCTGCCGATCTTCATCAGCAGCATCGCCGTGCAACCACCGCATCGCGTTCAGGGCACTGCCGTGTTCCTGACCGCTCGCCCGGATGCCGTGCCTCATGCCCTGTTGCACAACCTGCTGCATAACCAGGTGCTGCACGAGCAAGTGGTGCTGCTGACGGTGGTGTACGAAGACATCCCGCGTGTGCCTGCATCCCGGCGTTTCGAGGTGGATGCCTACGGCGAAGGTTTCTTCCGGGTGATCCTGCACTTTGGCTTCGTCGACGAGCCGGACGTGCCGCAAGCGCTGAAGCTGTGTCATCTCGATGACCTGGACTTCAGCCCGATGCGCACCACCTACTTCCTTAGCCGCGAGACGGTTATCGCCTCCAAACTCGAAGGCATGGCGCGCTGGCGCGAGGGGCTGTTCGCCTTCATGTTGCAGAACGCCAACGGTAATCTGCGCTTCTTCAATTTGCCGTTGAACCGGGTGATTGAGCTGGGGACGCAGGTAGAGATGTAAGCCACAACAAAAAGCCCCCGTTGCCATTGCGGTTGCGGGGGCTTTTTTATGTCTGGTCTCTTGGTGCCTTTAATTGCGCTCAGGCAGCTATTTTTTAGATTCGGCCTTTGTCCGAGCAGCTGGAGGTGGCGGCGTCAGTACCTTCACTACATCATCAATTACGGCCTTGCTCATTGCCGTCAGGTAATGCGCGGCCCAGGCGTGTCGGTCGGTGTCGCGGGCGTAGGCAGCATCTTTAGTCAGGTCCTTGGCAAGGAACAGAAAATCAGAGGCCATGGCTAGCGCATCACCGAGGGGGACGTCTCGACTGACACGGAACAGTGCCTTGTTTGAGCAGTAGATGAAGGGGGTGAGGCCGATGGTTTTCAGTTCGTCTGGTTCTGATGGATTTGTTTTGGTCATGGTTTTATTCCTGGGTTCGAGGAGCTGCCATTTCCGTTACCACACGAAAGGGAGGCAGCTGTACGCAGGGTGGTAAACCGGGAACCAAGGAAACCGGCACGCCCGAGGGCGTCCCACGCACAGCCGCCATAACTTGAGATCGCAGACATAAAAAATGCCTGTGTTCGGGATGAAGGCGCTGTTGCGCTGGTTTCGCCGGGTTACCACACCCGATCGCTGAATGGTCAGCGACGTCCGGAGAGTATCCCTTCGAAGAAAAGCGCAACAAGGCATCAAAGTGCCCAAAAAGAACGATTCGGAGTTTGCCTACAAGGTATGCGGGCGTCATCCGATATTTCGACACCTTAAGTAAACGATACGTTGAGCTGCGTGTTCAGATTTGCACGATGTGAAGAGAGGTGAGTATGACGGCATTATCAGTGCGTGCTGTCCAAGCAGTATCGACGACTGCAATGGTCAGGGGCTTCAGTACGAGACTCAAGGAGATCTCTAGCCGTGCCCTTGAGTGCTTGGTCATTGTCGAAAATAATCAGCCAGCAGCGGTCATTATCAATGTCGATGCCTATCAGGAAATGCTCGACGAGCTTAAGGATCTTCGCGTTGAAGCAGCGGCTGTGGAGCGCTTGACCGGTTTTGATCAGGCCAATGCAATTTGTCACGACGTTATGAGGGCACGGTACGCCAGGAAAGACTAGGTGCCAGTATCGAGGGCGGTAGACGCATCCGCACAGGCGGCACGCGGATCCTGTGGTAGCGGGCTTGCTCGCGAAAGCGGTCTGACATTCAAAATTGATGTCGGCTGATAGATTGCATTCGCGAGCAAGCCCGCTCCCACAGGGGATTTGTGGTGTTTGCAATGAATAAAAAAAGCCCCCGCAACCTTAAGGCTGCGGGGGCTTTTTCGTAGGCAGGACTCAGATCACTCCTGAGCCGCCGTCTCCTTCGCTTGACGCTTCTCGATCACATCAACCAACCGCTGAGCCAGCGCCGGATAGTTCTCGTCGAAGTGGTGACCACCCGGCAGTTTCATCGCCTCGCCAACCGCGGTCTTGTCGGTACAGCCGCTCTCGTCGACTTCCTCTTCGCCGTAGATGCATACCACTTTCTCCGGCGGCAGTTTGGCCATTTCCGGGCCGGTGGCGGCTTCTTTGCCGGCGTTGCCGAGCCAACCCTCGACTTCGATTTCGAAGCTGCCGGTGCGGGCGAAGGCCAGCAGGATGATTGCGTCGACACGCTGCTGTTCCGATGCCTCCAGGCGGTTGTAGATCGCTGGCAGGACGTCGGCGCCGAACGAGTAACCGGTCAGGATGAAGCGCTTGGAGCCCCATTTCTGCCGGTAGTGCTGCATCAGCTCGGCGAGGTCCAGGGCGCTTTGCTCCGGGCTCTTGTGCTGCCAGTAGTAGCGCAGGGTATCGATGCCGACCACCGGGTAGCCGATCTTCGCCATCTCGCCCGCTACGTCGCGGTCCAGGTCGCGCCAGCCGCCGTCACCGGACAGGAACAGGGTCACGGTGTCCTTGGCTTGGCCGGCAGGCACTTCGACCACCGGGATCTGCAAGCCGCCAGCGGCTTTATCGCCGCCAACGAGGATCTTGCGCAGTTCGTTGTTCAGCACTTGCGGCAGGTTGATGTCGTAGTCACTGATGCTGGTTTCGGCATTGGGTTGGTCGCGCACGAAGCCGGCACTGGTGTCGTCCGGGTTGTCGTTCCAGGCCACCAGCCAGTGCCCGTGAGCGGCGCTTTTCGGTAGCAGGTGAGTGCAGCCGGGTCTTTCCAGGGCCAGGTCCACCGAAACGGCCTGGGCCTTGTCACTCTTCTGCTCGGACAACCAGCGCCATGCCAGCACGGCGCCAGGGCCGATGCCGCTGACCAGGGTCGCCGGGCCTTTGAGTTCTCTCAGGGCCGATTGCAGGGCGCGACTTTGCAGCAAGCAGTCTTTGGGCAGGATCACCTGAACAATCTGCGCCGAGCCGGCGCGGCTCAGGGTCATCAACTGTTTGTTGCTGAGCTTCTGCTCTTCATTTACCGCCACCAGCACCTGCGCGCGTGGCGTGTTGCCGGGGATGACGCGGGTCATCGCGGCGCCATCGGCCGGCGTCAGCTGTTCGAGGGTCGGTTCGGGTGCCGGGCGTTTCAGGTACCAGTAACCGCCACCGAGAATCAGGGCCAGCACTACCAGTGTGGCCAGTACGTACCGCAATGAGCGTTGAATCATCAGCGTTTCACCAATCCAGTCAAGCCACCCGCAATCAGGGCAGCAGTGTCGGCCAGGGCAACCAGCGGATCGAGTCCGGCGGGCACGGCCATATAACGGGGTTCCCAGTCAGGCTGGAATTTGTCTTTGAAACGGCGCAAGCCTTGAAAGTTGTAGAGCTGCTCACCACGGCGGAAAACCATCGAGCCCAGACGCTGGGTCAGGGGTGCACCACGACGGGGTTGCAACCCCGACAACGGCACCATGCCCAGGCTGAAGCGCGCGTATCCATGATTTTTATAATGTTGAATCAGGCCGACCATCATGAACTCCATGGTCAGCTTGGGGGCATCCGGGTGCGCGCGCATCAGGTCGAGGCTGGCCAGTTCATGGCCGTAAGTCTCGAGCAGGTTGGCGAACGCCACCGGGCGCCCTTCGAAACGAATCACCGCGACGCGGAAATGTTTGAGGTAATCATCGCTGAAACGGCCGAGCGAGAAGCCTTTCTCGCGCACGTTCTTGCCAGTCAGCCAGGCTTCGGAAATTACCTTGAGCTCATCCATCGGTGCTTGCCCTGGATCAAAGATCTCCAGCGACAGGCCATCGCGAGTGCCGCGGTTCCAGGTGTAGCGCAGGTCTTTCATCTCTTTGCCTTTGGCCTCGAGATCAAAGCGCAGCAGATCGACCCGGGCTTCTTCGCCGAGCTTGATCGCGGTCAGGCCGATGTCCATGTAGTACGGCAGGTTCTCGGCGCGCACTTGATAGAACACAGGACGGGCGTGGTGGATGTCGCAGAGGTCGCGGAACTGCCAGATCATTTCCGCCCGCTGCTGGGTCGGGCCGATCGGGTCATACAAGGCCACCAGGCTGCGACCACGGCGTGCGTACATCAGGAACGCCTGGTCGTTGGGGTGAAACAACAGCGCCTTGTCACCGGTCAGGGCGAGGCCGCCATCCGGTTGTGCGGAGGCCATGAGGATCTTTACCGCGCGACCCAGTTCATCGGGTGTTGGCAAATGAATAATCGGGCGCGCGGTGCGCAGCAGCCAGGTCAGGGACACCACCACCAGCAGCACGGCGGCGCCGAGCAGCGAGCGCAAGCCACGCGGGGCATCGGCGTCGAGGGTGAACTGCCACCAGAGCTGATGGCTATACGGGACGTCCTGATAGGCGAACAGCAGCAGCCAGATCGACGCACCGAGTACGCACAGGCTGGCCACCAGATACAGCGGCGAGAACGGCACCTCGGTCAGACGGCTCGGGCGATAGAACGAGCTGCGGAAAACCCCCAGCAGGCTCGCAGTCAGGGTCAGCAGGCAGGCTTCTTCCCAGTCGAAACCCTTGAGCAGAGAGAGCAAAGCGCCGACCAGCAACAGAATGGTGGTCAGCATCCACGCGGCGGACAGCCGACGGCGCAAGCCTTGAGCGAGCAGCAGGCAGAGGACGCCGGCCAGGCTGGCGCCGAAGTGCGAGGCATCGACCAGTCGGTGCGGAATCAGAAAACCGATGTGTTCCAGGCGGGTGTCGATTTCCGGGGTCACACCGGAGAACAGCAAAACGACACCGGACAGAAACACCAGTACCGCGAGGATCGGTGCGGCCAGACCAGAGGCTGCGCGCAGTGTCTGACGTGTCTGAAACAGGCGCTGGCCTTCATTGATCAACAAGAACACACAGGCCACCAGCAAGGGCAGCACGACATAGATCAGGCGATAGAGCAGAAGCGCGGCGGCCAGTGGTGCGGCGCCGAGTGTGTCGGCGAAGGCGGCCAGCAGGATGGCTTCAAATACGCCGACACCGCCGGGCACATGGCTGAGCACGCCTGCGGCCAGGGCCAGCAGGTACACCAGCAGGAACGCACCGAAGGGCGGTGCTTCCGGCAGCAACAGATAGAGCACGGTCGCGGCGGCGGCCACGTCCAGGGCGGTGATGATCAATTGCAGGAAGGTCAGGCGGCGGCCGGGGAGGCGCAAGGTGCGGCGTCCGACCTTGATCTTGATCAGCAGGTTGTCCGGGGAAGGCTGGTCCGGAAGGCGACGGCGGTAGATGCCGATGGCCAATACGCTGAAGAGCAGCAAGACGGCCGCGGCAACGATGCCCAGCAAACCTTCGGACAGTCCCAGGGCAGCCGAGGCGGCCGGCAGGTTGCTGAGGGTCGCGAGGGCGGCCAGTGGGGGCAGGGCGCAGCCGAGCGAAAGGCTGGCGAACAGCGTCATATGGGCGACGTCCGAAGCCCCCAAACCATGACGTGCATATAAACGGTAGCGGACCGAGCCCCCCGAGAGCATCGACAGGCCGATGGCATTGCCAATGGCAAAGGCGGTGAAGCCGCCCAGCGCCAGGGTTCGCGGTGCCAGTGTCACACCTGCGTAGCGGCTGGCGGACCATTCGTACCCGAGCAGAATGATGAAGCCGATCACGGTCGCCGCCAGTGCGCCCAGCAGTGCCGGTTTCGGAACTTCGAGAATCGAGTCATGCAAAGCGTACAGGTCGAGTTCGCTCAGCAGATGACGACAGGCAATCAGCGCGATAGCGAACAACAGCAAAGTGACCGCCAGGCCGATAGGCTGACGATATTTGCTGACCAGATCCAGCAAGCGCAGACGCTCGGCCTTGATCGGTTGTGTCGCTGTGACGGTGTCTTGTGGATCAGACGAGTTGGCGCGCATCAATCACCTCTTGGATTGTGCGCGACAGGATGGGGGTATCCAGCCAAGTTACCAATCCCTGTAGAAAAAAATAATCACAAATATTAACGCCTCTCACCGGCTATCGGCGATGGTACGTCATCAGTCGTAGAGGGTTCTGTCTGTGGCTCAGCATAGTCTGGGCTCAGAGCATCGGTGATCCTGAACGGCTCGCTACACAGTGGCAGATCATTGTTGCGAAAGGACTTTTTCAACAGATACAAAAAAGGCCACTCTTTCGAGTAGCCTTTTTTGATGTTTGGTTGCGGGAGCCGGATTTGAACCGACGACCTTCGGGTTATGAGCCCGACGAGCTACCAGACTGCTCCATCCCGCGTCTGTGTGGCGGCATTCTACAGGCGAACGCCGGAGTGTCAACCGTTAATCCGGAATAGGGTCAAATATGCGTAAATGAGCGGCGAACGGTAGTGGGGGAGTCTTATGTTTCGGAATCAGATCGATTTATCATTTCTGCGCCGTCAGACGTACCCGCTCGTTTCTATGATCATTTTTACAAAAGAGACGCGCACAAAAAAGGCCACTCTTTCGAGTAGCCTTTTTTGATGTTTGGTTGCGGGAGCCGGATTTGAACCGACGACCTTCGGGTTATGAGCCCGACGAGCTACCAGACTGCTCCATCCCGCGTCTGTGTGGCGGCATTCTACAGGCGAACGCCGAAGTGTCTACCGTTAATCCTGAATACGGTCAAATAAGCGTCAATGAGCGGCGAACGGTAGTGGGGGAGACTTAAGTTTCGGAATCAGAACGATTTCTCAATCCTGCACCGTCAGCCGTTACCCGCTCTTTTCTATCTCGTTGCTACAAAAGAGACGCGCACAAAAAAGGCCACTCTTTCGAGTAGCCTTTTTTGATGTTTGGTTGCGGGAGCCGGATTTGAACCGACGACCTTCGGGTTATGAGCCCGACGAGCTACCAGACTGCTCCATCCCGCGTCTGTGTGTCGGTATTCTACAGAGGATCGGCGGGCTGTCAACCTTCAATCCAGAGAAAACCTCTTCCCGTTCAATCGCTTAGCTTGAAAATAGGGCTGGGTGATTGGCTGTAAGGTAGGTGTGGCAGGGCTTTCAGCTCTATCGGGTGAATCTTTTCGATTGAAAAAATAAATTCATCTGGCACTTTTCCTACGGGTGGAAAAGAACATTCAGACTACTGGTGCTATATACAGGTGTCAGTGAGATACTGCCGATCTGACTCGCCAATACGCCATTTCTTCACCATGAACACTGCTTTTATATGACGCAGCGAAAAATCATCCACGTCGATTGTGACTGCTTCTACGCCGCCATCGAGATGCGTGACGACCCGCGCCTGGCCGGGAAACCCCTGGCAGTGGGTGGTTCGGCGGATCGGCGTGGAGTGATCGCTACCTGCAATTATGAAGCGCGGGCTTATGGGGTGCGCTCGGCCATGTCTTCCGGGCATGCCTTGAAGCTGTGCCCGGACCTGACCATCGTCAAGCCACGCATGGAGGCCTATCGAGAAGCCTCCAAGGAAATTCACACGATCTTTCGCGATTACACCGACTTGATCGAGCCGCTTTCGCTGGATGAGGCCTACCTCGACGTGTCCGACAGCGCGCATTTCGGTGGTAGCGCCACGCGGATTGCCCAAGACATTCGCCGTCGCGTCTCTAATCAGCTGCACATCACCGTTTCGGCGGGCGTTGCGCCGAACAAGTTTCTGGCCAAGATCGCCAGCGACTGGAAGAAGCCCAACGGCTTGTTCGTCATTACGCCGGATCAGGTCGAGGATTTTGTCAGTGGTTTGCCGGTGAGCAAGTTGCACGGTGTTGGCAAAGTGACCGCAGACAAATTAGGCAGGCTCGGCATCGTCGATTGTTCGCATCTGCGCGAATGGGGCAAGTTGGCGCTTGTGCGCGAATTTGGCAGCTTCGGCGAGCGACTCTGGAGCCTGGCCCGTGGGATCGATGACCGGTTGGTGCACAACGACAGTCGTCGGCAGTCAATCAGTGTCGAAAACACCTACGACGTCGACCTGCCGGATCTGGTGAGCTGCCTCGATAAATTACCCGAGTTACTGGAGACCCTCGCCGGCCGCATGGCGCGAATCGACAGCAGCTATCGACCGGGCAAGCCGTTCGTCAAAGTGAAATTCCATGACTTCACCCAGACCACTCTGGAGCAGGCCGGGGCAGGGCGGGATTTGGGGAGCTATCAGTTGTTGCTGACTCAGGCGTTCAATCGCGGCGGGAAACCGGTGCGGTTGCTGGGTATTGGGGTAAGGCTGGAGGATTTGCGGGGCGGGTTTGAGCAGATGGAGTTGTTTGAGCGGTAGTGGCAGGTTTGGTGCTGTTGTGAATGTCAGGCCGCTTTCGCGAGCAAGCCCGCTCCCACATTAGATCGCATTCGTCTGAACAACGCGGTCAACTGTGGGAGCGGGCTTGCTCGCGAAGCTTTTGACTTTAATTCGGTCCCGGATCCGCTACCAGTCGCCCGGCATCCTTGGTCAATGACTTGAGGAATTCGGTCTGCAACTCGGGATCGTTGCGCGTCAGTTCGATCAGGCTTTGTTCCAGCTCGGTGGCTTCTTCTTCCAGCCCCAGTTCCGACAAGCGTTTGACCCGGTGTACCCACTGGCTCACTTCGTCGTCTTCGAGGTCGTCGTAAATCAGCCCGTGAGCTTCGAGCAGCTTGCCGCGCAAGGAGCTACTGACCGCCAGGGACGAGTTGGTGTGCACGTCGTCCTGAGCATCCTGGACACTGATCAGTAGCCGGCTCAAATGATTGATGTCATGTTCGGCAAACGGGCTGTCCAGCAGGTTCACGCGCAAAACGCCGTTTTTGTCGGTGCTCAAGTTGAACGTTTCCTTACCGGCCTTGACCTCAACCGGACGCTCGCTCCATGGCAGGCTCGAGTACTCGGTGCGTTTGTCGAGCTGGACCTCGTCGATTCCCGCCAGATTCTGCTGCGCGCGACCATGAGACTGCGTGTTCATGAACGGGTTGAGCCCGGCGAAACCGTAGCTCAACCAATCCTTGGTCACGCTGTCCGGCAGGTTGCCGAGGGCGAACACGTTGACCACGTTCGCACCGACACCGGCCACCACGGCCACCGCGCCCAGCGGAATCTCGTAAACCTCCCGCCAGGGTTGGTAAGGCGTATAGCGATCGTAGTGACGCGTGACTTCGAATTCGGTGACTTCGAAAGTCTTCTGCTCGTGGATCTTCACCCGACGTTGCGGCAGCTCAAGCACCTTTGGCTCGCCGACATCAATCTGCAGGCTGTGATCGAGCAATTTACGCTCGACACGTTCCTCGTGCTCGCTGCGTTGTGACATGTGGTTGGCACAGCCGCTGACCAGCAGGGTGCCGCACAGGGCGGCACCACCGAGGCCTAAGGTGTTTCGCTTGAACATGACTTCTCTATCTGGTGTCAGCGGCGGATACGGGACTGAAGGAAGGACAGCACGTCTGCGACCGGCAGCGCTTGCGCTTCGGGCTCGGTGCGGCTCTTGTATTCCAGATTGCCTTCGGCGAGGCCGCGGTCACTGACCACGATCCGGTGAGGAATGCCGATCAGCTCCATGTCCGCGAACTTGATGCCCGGGCTGGTTTTCTTGTCGCGGTCGTCCAGCAGTACTTCGAAGCCGGCGGCAGTCAATTCTGCATACAGCTTGTCGGTGGCTTCGCGAACCTGTTCGGTTTCGTAGCGCAGCGGTACCAGAGCGATCTGGAACGGGGCCAGCGTGTCACTCCAGATGATCCCGTTGGCGTCGTTGTTCTGCTCGATGGCCGCAGCCACCACGCGGGAAACGCCGATGCCGTAGCAACCCATTTCCAGGGTCACTGGCTTGCCATTCTCGCCCAGCACTTCGCACTTCATCGCTTTGCTGTACTTGTTGCCCAGCTGGAAGATGTGCCCGACTTCGATGCCGCGCTTGATTTCCAGGGTGCCCTTGCCATCCGGGCTCGGGTCGCCGGCGACCACGTTGCGCAGGTCGGCAACGGTCGGAACCGGCAGGTCACGCTCCCAGTTCACGCCGAAGTAGTGTTTGTCGTCGATGTTGGCGCCGATGCCGAAGTCGCTCATCAGCTCGACGGAACGGTCGATGATGATTGGCAGCGGCAGGTTCAACGGGCCGAGGGAACCGGCGCCGGCGCCAATGGCGTCGCGCAGTTCGGCTTCGGAGGCCATGACCAGCGGGCTGGCAACGCCAGGCTGGTTGCCGGCCTTGATTTCGTTCAGCTCGTGATCGCCACGGATGATCAGGGCAATCAGCTTGCCTTTCTCTTCAGCTTGAACCACGAGGGTCTTGATGGTCTTTTCAATCGGCAGGTTGAAGCCTTCGACCAGTTGCGCAATGGTCTTGGCGTTCGGCGTGTCGACCAGACGCAGCTCTTCGGCAGGTGCGGCGCGGGAGGTCTCGCGTGGCACGGCTTCGGCTTTCTCGATGTTCGCCGCGTATTCGGAACCGTTGCTGAAGACGATATCGTCTTCGCCGGATTCGGCCAGTACGTGGAACTCGTGGGAGCCAGCACCACCGATCGAGCCGTTGTCGGCTTCAACCGGGCGGAACTTCAGGCCCAGGCGGGTGAACACGTTGCAATACGCCTGATGCATGCGGTCGTAGGTGGCCTGCAGCGATGGCTGGTCAGCGTGGAACGAGTAGGCGTCCTTCATGATAAATTCGCGACCGCGCATCAAACCGAAGCGTGGACGGATCTCGTCACGGAATTTGGTCTGGATCTGGTACAGGTTGATCGGCAGCTGTTTGTAGCTGCTCAATTCGTTGCGCATCAGGTCAGTGATGACTTCTTCGTGAGTCGGGCCGGCGCAGAAATCGCGACCGTGGCGATCCTTGAAGCGCAACAACTCAGGGCCGTATTCTTCCCAGCGACCGGATTCCTGCCACAGCTCAGCCGGTTGGGTGCTCGGCATCAACACTTCGAGAGAGCCTGCGGCGTTCATTTCTTCACGAACGACGGCTTCGACCTTGCGCATAACTCGCAAGCCCATCGGCAGCCAGGTGTACAGGCCCGAGGCGAGTTTGCGGATCATGCCGGCGCGCAGCATCAGCTGATGGCTGATCACGACCGCGTCGGAAGGCGTTTCTTTCTGTGTGGCGAGCAAAAATTGACTGGTGCGCATGGTTGGCCGTTGTCGGTTGCTGATGACGAGAAATGACGGAGCATTGTACGGGCGAGATCTGCTGGCGTACAGGCGTGCGGTCGGCGGGGTGTGGCGGGAGGGCGGGAATCCCCGCGCCCTTGGCGCTGCATCCTGCTAAAGAACCTACGATTCTTCCGCGACCTGGGTCGGAACCGGTTCTGGTGTCGGCGTTGGCGTCGGACCTTCGCGGCGGCTCTCCTGGAACCAGTGCAATGCGATCAACAGCAGCGTCGGAACGCCCAGCAGGGCGGTGATCAGGAAGAAGTTGTGATAGCCGAATTTCTCCACCATGACCCCCGAGTAGCCGCCAATCAGGCGTGGCAGCAAGAGCATGATCGAGCTGAGCAGGGCGTACTGGGTCGCGGAGAACTTCAAGTTGGTCAGGCTCGACAGGTAGGCGACAAACGCCGAGGTCGCCAGGCCCGAGCTGAAGTTATCCAGGGAAATGGTGAGGATCAGCATGTTCAAGTTGGCGCCCATGTCGGCGAGCATCAGGAACAGCAGGTTGGTGCCCGCTGATGCAATGCCGCCGATGAGCAGAATCGGCAAGATGCCGAAGCGCACGATCAGCAAGCCGCCCATGCCGGCACCGACCAGGGTCATGATCAGGCCAAAGATCTTGCTGACGCTGGCAATCTGATCCTTGGTGAAGCCCTGGTCGATATAGAACACGTTAGCCATCACGCCCATGACCGTATCGGACATCCGATAGGTGGCGATCAGCCCAAGCAGCAGGAACGCTTGCCAGCGGTAACGCAGAATGAAGTCGTTGATCGGCGTCAGCACCGGCGCCAGGCCGCGGCGGCCAATGGCCGACAGGCACAGGGCGGTGAGCGTGGTGTAGAGGATCGCCCGCAGGAACGCGCGGTCTTCGAGCAGCAGGTCGAGCACGCTCACGCCTTGGAAAAGCACGCTGGCGAAATCGGTGTTGTACAGCTGGGTGAACATGGCCGGCACTGAAACCAGCAACACAATCAGCACAAACACTGAGGCCAGTTGATGCACAAAGCTGTAGCGCCCGGCCTGAAGCTGCGTGCGTAGCGGCACCGGCGGTTCGCGCATGAAAAAGGAGGTCAGCAGCGCCGGAACCATCAAGGCGCCGAACAGGATGTAGGTGCCGGCCCATGCCGAATGCTTATAGTTGAAACCGGTGGAACCGAAGCCTTCAGCGAAGAACAGGGCGCCGGCGGTGGCCAGGAGCGCGGCGATCCGATAACCCGACATGTAACTGGCGGCGAGCGCGGCCTGACGGCTGTCTTCAGCGATTTCCAGGCGATAGGCGTCGACCGCGATGTCTTGCGTCGCCGAAGCGAAGGCGACAACCACAGCAATGGCGATCAGCCAGGACAAATGCTTTTGCGGGTCGCAGAAACCCATCCCTATCAGGCCGAGGATGACCAGTGCCTGGGAAAGCACCAGCCAGGAACGTCGTCGACCGAGCTTGCCGAGAAATGGCAGGCGCCATTGGTCGAGCAGCGGTGACCAGACCCATTTAAAGGCGTAGGCCAGGCCGATCAGGCTTGCATAGCCAATGGTTTCGCGAGCCACACCGGCTTCGCGCAGCCAGACCGAAAGTGTCGAAAACACCAGCATGTAGGGCAGGCCGGCGGCGAAACCAAGCAGCAACAGTACAAGGGTCGATGGGCTGGCATAGGCGGCGAGCGCGGCGCGCCAGGTTTTACGGGGCATGGGCTGGAGTCTGCCTCAAGAAATACGGAAACAAAGCGCGCACTCTAACCGCTGTGCTCTACCGGGCGCCAGCCATGGCGCTGAATATCAACACGATTGTTCAGGATACTGATGCCCTCCATGCGCAAACGCGCGCGTTGTTCATCCCCTGACGGGCTGCCCGCAGGCAGGCTGATACGCCCGCCGGCGCCGAGCACGCGGTGCCAGGGTAATTTGCTGTCGCCCGGCAGTTGGCTCAATGTCCGTCCGACGAAGCGGGCGGCACGACCCAGTCCCGCCAGCTCGGCGAGCTGACCGTAACTCACGACTTTGCCCTCCGGGACTTGCGCCAGTGTCAGGTACAGCGCCGTGCGTCGGATTTGCGCCGGACTATCGGTTTCAGTGGTTGAGTCGGTCACGTCGGCAGTTCCTGAAAAAGTTCGCCTTACCGTCTGTAGAGTAAATCCTGGATCACCCATTGAGAAATGAACTCAATAGAAATAGTCGGGTCAGTCCTTGCTAGGGTTTTATTCGTATGGATAATGCCGACTTTTTTTCGCAAACTTGAGCCTGTATTTGCTTATGTTGTCCAGAACCCTGCTGTGCCTGGCTGTCGTCAGTGCCTCCACGCCCTTGCTCGCCGATACCGTCTGGTTGAAGAACGGTGACAAGCTGAGCGGCAAGATCACCGTTTTCGATGGCGGCAAGCTGTTGATCCAGACTGAGTATGCCGGTTCCGTCCCGATCGATTGGAAACAGGTTAAAACCCTGGAAAGCGATCAGGAATTGCTGGTCAAGCAGGATGCCTACACCGGCGAAAAGGCCAAGGCGCTGCATGCGGCAGAAGACGGCAAGGTCATCTTGGCTAACGGCGAGGCTCCCAAGACTGTGGAGCTGGCAAGTATCCAGCAGATTCTAAAGCCCAAGCCTGTCGTCGAGGATTTGGTGTGGAAGGGTAATATCGATGCAGCGCTGGATTATCAGCGGGCCGAGAAGGACACCGACGATTACGATATCGACTTCAAGACCACTGCGCGTCATGGCAGATGGCGGCACACTGCAGAAGGCGAGTACAACCGCGAATTTCAGGATGGCGTGGTCACTACCGACAACTGGCGGGGTGAATACTCGCTCGACCGGTTCCTGACTGAAAAATGGTTCTGGCAAGGGCGCGCGGTCTATAAGCGCGACAAGGTCGAAGAGCTGGCCCGCCAGCGCACAGTCGGTACCGGCCCCGGTTACCAATTTTGGGACGACGAGCTGGGCGCATTTTCCCTGGGGTCGCTGGTCAACCGCACGGACTATGAGTTCGCTGACGGCAGCAAAGAAAACTTCTATTCCGTGGCGATGAAGTGGGACTACAACCGCTACCTGATTGGCAAGAAGGTGGAGTTCTTCACGAACGGCGAAGTGGGCAAGCCGTTGTCGGGCGTGGCGGATTACGCCCTCGATGCCGAAATGGGCTTGCGCTACAAAGTGACCGAATGGGCGTCGCTTAACCTGAAGGCTGAGCGCGACATCATCAGCGGCACCGACGATGCTGATTTGGACAAGACCCGTTACACCGCAGGGTTTGGCGTGGCCTGGTAGGACGCAAAAAATCGCAGCCATGGGCTGCGATTTTTTTTGCCTGCAAAACAGGCAGGCACAAAAAAGCCCCGCTTTTGAGGGCGGGGCTTTTTACTAAAGCAAGTACAAGTTAGATAACTTGAACTTCTTCAGCTTGCATGCCTTTCTGACCGCGGGTAGCGATGAAAGAAACCTGTTGGCCTTCTTTCAGGCTTTTGAAGCCGTCGGATTGGATAGCTTTGAAGTGAACGAACAGGTCGTCACCGGATTGTGGAGTGATGAAGCCGAAGCCTTTTTCATCGTTGAACCACTTAACGGTACCAGTTTGGCGATTAGACATGGTGTAACTCCTTGAACAAAGATAACTGCGACGCAGGAAGAACCCTGGCCGAGACTGAGTGCAAAGAGCAGGAAAAATTCTTGTAGATGGTTGGATCGAAATTCAACATATCGTGTAGAGATTCTCAGTGACACAAGCAGCACAGTGGCGCCACCTTAACCCTTTTTCCGGAACGTGCCAATGCTTCCTGCGAAGGTTTCTCTGTTTTCATGACTGACGGTCCGCCGGTTTACCCGCAAGGGCCGGAAATTACGGGGGATCGGCAAGATTTGTGACCCGGACTTTGAACCCGAAGCGCGCGCCCGGTAAGATGCCGGACAGATTTTTTCCACCTCGCTATTCAGGACACCCGCCATGAGCATCAAATCGGACAAGTGGATTCGCCGCATGGCGCAAGAGCACGGCATGATCGAGCCCTTCGTAGAGCGCCAGATGCGCGGCGAAGGCGCCGACCGAGTGATTTCCTACGGCGTGTCGAGCTATGGCTACGACGTACGCTGCGCCGATGAATTCAAAGTGTTCACCAACATCAATTCGGCGACCGTTGATCCGAAGAACTTCGACGAGAAGAGCTTCGTCGACGTCAAGAGCGATGTCTGCATCATCCCGCCGAACTCCTTTGCCTTGGCACGCACCGTGGAATTCTTCCGTATTCCGCGCAATGTGCTGACGATCTGCCTGGGTAAAAGCACCTACGCGCGTTGCGGCATTATCGTAAACGTGACGCCGCTCGAGCCCGAGTGGGAAGGCCACGTGACCCTGGAATTCTCCAACACCACCACGCTGCCGGCAAAAATCTACGCCAACGAAGGTGTGGCTCAGATGCTGTTCTTCGAATCCGACGAAGAGTGCGAAGTGTCCTACAAGGACCGTGGCGGCAAGTATCAGGGTCAGCGCGGAGTCACCCTGCCACGCACCTGATCCGTTCGTCTGGCAAGTCGTGGGAATTCTTGAACGGGTGGACACTCTATTGGGTGTACTGCCCGGTTCGCGCAACGCGGACGGGGCCATCGCTCAGGAGTGCCCTATGAAGATCGATCCACGAATAAGTGCCGAACTGGCAAGGCTTGAGCCCAATCAGGTTGGCGTTTTGGCCTGGTCCTTGTTGGCACATCCACCTATCAGCGCGGCGGGGGGCATCCCCGGTCAGCCTGATCCCGATACCCCCAACGAACAACCCAACGAGCCCGGTGAGCCTACGCTGCCGGATGAGCCGCCTCCCGCGCCCGTTGCCTAAGGTCTGACTACATCAGTCCTGCAACCTGTAGATACTCTGTTCACGGTCAAGCTTTCGCGAGATTTTATAGCCGAAAAGCAAGATCAAAAGATCGCAGGCTTCGCCAGCTCCTACAGTGATCTGTAGCGGCGTGCGAAACCTGTGATTTTTTTACTTCAGGTTGCCGCTCAGGAACTGCTTCAACCGCTCACTTTTCGGATTGCCCAGCACATCGTCCGGCGCACCTTCTTCCTCGACCAGCCCTTGGTGCAGGAACAACACCTGGCTCGATACTTTGCGGGCGAAGCTCATTTCGTGGGTCACCATGATCATGGTCCGGCCTTCTTCGGCCAGGCCCTGGATCACCCTGAGCACCTCACCCACCAGTTCGGGATCGAGTGCCGAGGTCGGTTCGTCGAACAGCATGACTTCTGGTTCCATGGCCAACGCCCGAGCAATGGCGACCCGTTGCTGCTGACCGCCGGACAAAAACGCAGGGTACTGATCCGCCACCCGCGCCGCCAGCCCGACCTTGTCGAGATAACGCCGCGCGCGGTCTTCGGCTTCCTCTTTGCTGCAACCCAACACCCGACGTGGGGCCATGGTGATGTTTTCCAGCACCGTCATGTGGCTCCACAGGTTGAAGTGCTGGAACACCATGGCCAGGCGGGTGCGGATCCGTTGCAGTTCGTCGTCATCGGCCACGTGCATGCCGTGGCGATCCTTGATCATGCGGATGTTCTGGCCGTCCAGACTCATGGCGCCGTCGTTGGGCTGTTCGAGAAAGTTGATGCAACGCAGGAAGGTACTTTTGCCCGAGCCGCTGGCGCCGATCAGGCTGATGACGTCGCCGGTGTTGGCCTTGAGCGAAACGCCTTTGAGTACTTCATGTTCGCCATAGCTTTTATGCAGGCCTTCAATGGTCAGTTTGTACATGGGACATGCATCCTCAAGGCGAAAGTAGGTAGCCGCTGCGATAGGCTTCGGTGCCCGCAATGTGGGCGATCACCATGCCGGCAGTGGCCATGCGCCGTAGCGAGCGGGCGTACATCAACCCGGCGACGGTGCAATGAACGGGGGTGACGCGGTCAAAGATCGGGTCGATGATTTCAGCGATCAGTTGCCCGGCTTCGAGGTATTCCCCTGGTAGCGCGGTGAACACCAGCAGCCCGCCGACCGGTGTTGCCACCGGTTCAACACCGGCCAGCGGCGTAGCCGGGTAGGGCAGCTCGGGCAGCGACGCGGGTTCGCCGGCAATGGCGCCGAAGTGAATCAGGTAATTGATCAGCGCCTGGCAATCAAGGCTGGCCAGCGGGTGATTGACGTCACCCTGACCGCGCAATTCGACGGTGACCGAAAAACTGCCCAGCGGAATATCAAAGTGTTCGCCGAAGCGTTCCTTCAACTGCCACCAGAGCAGGGTGAAGCATTCATCGAACGACTGACCGCCGGAATCGGTGGCCAGCAGGCTGGCTTCGGCACCGATGTACCGCGCCAGCGGCTCGACCTGCGGCCACGCCTCGGGCGTGGTGTAAAGGTGGGCGACCGCTTCGAAATCGCAATGCAGGTCCAGCACCATGTCGGCATCGCAGGCCAGCCGTTGCAGAACCAGGCGCTGGGATTGCAGTTGCGTGCTGGCAGTCTGTTGGGCGAGGGCATTGCGCAGGCTGCTGCGAATCAGTTCGAGGTTGTGCTGCGGATCGTCGCCGAGCAGGCCTTCGATCTCGTTGCCGACGGCTTCGCTCAGATCGACGAACCAGCGGTTGAAGTTTTGTCCGCTTTCGAGGTCGTAACGGCCCAGCGGCACATCCATCAGCACTTGTTCGAGGCCGACCGGGTTGGCGATTGGCACTAGCACGATTTCGCTGCGCAAACGGCCGGCGGCTTCGAGTTCCGCCAGACGTTGCTTGAGGTGCCAGGCAACCAGCATGCCGGGCATTTCATCGGCGTGCAGGGACGACTGGATGTAAATCTTGCCTTTGGCCGATGATGGGCCGAAGTGAAAGCTGTGAATCTGTCGCGCGGTCCCCGGCAGCGGGGCCAACAGGTCATGAATCTGGTGGCGCATGTGTCTTTATCCCTAAAGCGGGTCCTAGTGGGTCGGCCCGAGGAAGGCCAGCCATCGGCGTTCGGCGAGGCGGAACAGGCCGACCAGCGCAAAGGTAACGGTCAGGTAGATCAGCGCAGCGATGCCGAACGACTGGAAAGTCAGAAAGGTCGCCGAGTTGGCGTCTCGCGCGACTTTCAAGATGTCCGGGATGGTCGCGGTGAAGGCCACGGTGGTTGAGTGCAGCATCAAAATCACTTCGTTGCTGTAATAAGGCAACGAACGACGCAGGGCCGAAGGCATGATCACGTAGGCATAAAGCTTCCAGCCTGTCAGACCGTAAGCCTTGGCCGCTTCGACTTCACCATGCGCCATGCTGCGAATCGCCCCGGCGAAAATCTCTGTGGTGTAGGCGCAGGTGTTCAGGGCGAAAGCCAGGATCGTGCAGTTCATCGCATCGCGAAAGAACGCGTCCAGCACGGGTTGGGCGCGCACGGCGGCCAGGCTGTAGATACCGGTGTAGCAAATCAGCAGCTGGATATACAACGGCGTACCGCGGAACAGGTAGGTGTAGAACTGCACCGGCCAGCGGATGTAGAAGTTCGGCGAAACCCGGGCGATAGAGAGTGGAATCGACACCAGAAAACCGATGAAGATCGACGCACTGAGCAGCCACATGGTCATGGCCAGGCCGGTGATGTTGTAGCCGTCGGTATAAAGGAAAGCTTTCCAGTATTCCTGCAAGAGCTCGATCATCGTACGGCCTCCCGGGAACCGGCGGCGTAGCGGCGTTCGAGCCAGCGCAAGACGAAGTTGGAGGCGCTGGTAATCAGCAGGTAAATCATTGCTGCAAGCACCAGGAAGTAGAACAGCTGATAAGTGCTTTTGCCGGCATCCTGCGCAGCCTTGACCAGGTCGGCCAGGCCGATGATCGAGACCAGTGCGGTGGCTTTGAGCATTACCATCCAGTTGTTACCGATACCCGGCAGGGCAAAACGCATCATTTGCGGGAACACCACGATCCAGAAACGCTGGCCGCGCTTGAGGCCATACGCGGTAGCGGCTTCGACCTGGCCCCGTGGGACTGCGAGAATCGCGCCACGGAAGGTTTCAGTGAAGTACGCGCCATAAATGAAGCCCAGGGTGATGACCCCGGCGCTGAACGGGTTGATCTCGATGTATTCCCATTCCATGAAATCGGTAAACGACGTCAACCAGGTCTGCAGGCTGTAGAAGATCAACAGCATCAGCACCAGGTCCGGCACACCGCGAATCAGCGTGGTGTAGAGCTGGGCCGGAACCCGTACCAGTTTGACTTTTGACAGTTTGGCACTGGCGCCGAGCAAGCCGAGCAAAACGGCCACCAACAGCGACAGCACCGATAATTTGATGGTCATCCAGGTGCCTTCCATCAGCAGCGGACCGAAGCCCTTGAGGCTGAAGGCTGAGAGCCCCAGGTTTTGTAAGAGGTTTTCGAACATAAATCAGCAACCTGATCGAGTAAAAAAAGCGCCCATCGCAAGATGGGCGCCTGGCATTATTTGCCGCTGAACAGATTCAGATCGCCAAAGTGTTTCTTCTGAATGGTGGCGTAGGTGCCATCGTCGTGTAACGCTTTGATACCTTTATCCAAAAGTGCCTTGAGGTCTTTGTTACCTTTCGAGATACCGACAGCTGTTTTGGCTGGCAGCAATTCGCTGTCCACCGGCTTGCTGATTTCGTAATCGGCGCCATTTGGCGACTTCAGGAAGCCCAGTTCGGCTTGCAGCATGTCCTGGATCCCGGCGTCGAGACGACCGGAAGTCAGGTCGGAATACACCTGATCCTGGTTCTGATAGGCCTGGGTTTTCACGCCAGCCTTGTCCAGAACGGCTTTGGCATAGGCTTCCTGAATGGTGCCTTGTTCGTAGCCTACAGTTTTGCCCTTGAGCGAAGCGACGTCTGCCGTTACGCCAGAACCTTTTTTGGACACGTACGCGGTGGGGCCGGAGAACAGCTCGCTGGAGAAGTCGATGACTTTTTCGCGGGCCGGGGTGACGGTCATCGAAGAGATCACACCGTCGAATTTATTGGCCTTCAGGCCCGGAATCATGCCGTCGAAATCGCTTTCGACCCATTTGCACTTGACCTTCAGTTCGGCGCAGATCGCGTTACCCAGATCGATGTCGAAGCCTACCAGGCTACCGTCAGCCGCTTTCGACTCAAACGGGGCGTAGGAAGGGTCAACGCCAAAACGCAATTCCTTGTATTCCTTGGCCAGCGCGGAGCCTGCAGCCATGCACAACGCCAGTGCAGAAAGGGTCAGCAATGCTTTTTTCATTATTCAATCCCTAAAAACCAATATGAGCGCTTGTGGCGCAGAATTATTGTTACTGGAAAGCGTAAGACCTTATGAAAGTAGCAATTTCCGAACCAGAGTCCCGAACAAGTGTTTTAAAAGGTGATTCAAGAAATGGCAAGGAGGGATTTGTGCACGAAAACGGGCATTGAAAATTTGATGCACCAACTTGGTTTGGAATCGCACAAATCCATGTGTGCGGGCTTGCTCGCGAAAGCGGTGTATCAGCCAACATAGATGTTGGATGTGATGGCCTCTTCGTGAGCAAGTCGGATCGCCGCACCGCCGCTCCCACAGGGATTCGGTTTAGCTCAACAGGTCCTGAAGCGTCGCCAGGTTGTCCGCTTCTTCGACGGTTTTATCCTGCCGCCAGCGCAGCATCCTCGGAAACCGCACCGCAATCCCGCTCTTGTGTCGTTTGGACAGGGCGATGCCCTCAAATCCCAGTTCAAACACCAGGCTCGGCGTCACGCTGCTCACCGGCCCGAATTTCTCTACGGTAGTCTTGCGCACGATGCTGTCGACCTGGCGCATTTCTTCGTCTGTCAGCCCCGAATACGCCTTGGCGAACGGCACCAGTGCGCGTTCGCTCGCCTCAGGCGGCCTGTCCCACACGGCGAAGGTGTAATCGCTGTATAGACTGGCGCGGCGACCATGGCCGCGTTGCGCATAAATCAGCACCGCGTCAACGCTGAAGGGGTCGACTTTCCATTTCCACCAGACGCCCATGTCCTTGGTCCGCCCGACGCCATACAACGCATCCCGGGCCTTGAGCATCATGCCTTCGACACCGAGCTTGCGGGAGGCTTGCCGTTGTCGGGCGAGGTCGATCCAGTCTTCGCCAGTGAGCACCGGTGAGGCGAGCAACACCGGGTTGTTACAGCGGCTGACGACGTGCTCCAGTTGAGTGCGACGCTTGGCCTGAGGCTGGTTGCGCCAGTCTTCGCCCTGCCATTCCAGCAGGTCGTAGGCGAGGACCACCACCGGCACTTCTTCGAGGATTTTTTTATCCAGGGTTTTACGGCCGATTCGTTGTTGCAACAGAGCGAAAGGCTTTACCGCCGGTGAAGTCGGGGATTGAGGGCTGAAGGCGTCCTCTGTGGTGGGTTGTTCGGTTTTCCAGGCGACGATTTCACCGTCGATCACCGTGCCATCGGGCAAGCAGTGAACCAGACGCTCGAGTTCGGGGAAGCGCTCGGTGACCAGCTCTTCACCTCGCGACCAGACCCACAGTCGCCCCTCGCGTTTGACCACCTGGGCGCGAATGCCATCCCACTTCCATTCCACTTGCCATTGGTTGGCAGGGCCGAGCAGAGCTTCGAATTGTTCAACGGGTTGTGATAGCGCGTGGGCCAGGAAAAACGGGTAGGGCTGACCGCCACGTTGGGCATGTTCATCAGACGATTCGGTGGCAATCAGCTTCAAATAACTGGACGCACTCGGGCGGTTGGACAGGTCGGTGTAACCCACCAGTCGCTGGGCGACGCGTTTGCTGTCGAGCCCGGCCATGGCCGCCAAGGCGCGGGTGACCAGCAACTTGGAGACCCCGACGCGCAAGCTGCCGGTGATCAGTTTGATGCAGAGCATCAGGCTCTGGCGGTCCAGTTGCGACCACAGGGCAGGCAGTCGCTTGGCAAGGACTTGCGGGGTTTCACCGCGCAGCGGCAGCAGTTTGTCCTCAATCCAAACCGCCAATCCATCGTTGGAGCTTTGAAGCGTTTCGGGCAGCACCAGCGAAATGGTTTCCGCCAGATCGCCGACTGCCTGATAACTCTCTTCGAACAGCCACGGCGCGAGGCCGGAGATCTCCACCGCCAACTCTCGCAGGATGCGCACCGGCACCAGTTGCCGCGGCCGCCCGCCGGACAAAAAGTAAACAGCCCATGCGGCATCTTCCGGCGCGGCCTCGGCGAAGTAGTGTTGCATCGCCGCCAGTTTGGCGTTGCTCGACGTCGTGGCATCGAGTTCGGCATACAGCTCGGCAAACGCCTTCATGGCAGCACCTCGGTGCTCTCGGGTTCGACGGCTGCGTTTTCTTCCTCATCGTCGCCGTACTCGGTGCTGAAACTCATGGCATCGAGACCCTGTTCGCGCAGATGGCGCACCAGTACCCCGACCGAACCGTGGGTCACCATCACGCGCTCAGCACCGGTCTGTTCGATGGCCCAGAGCAGGCCGGGCCAGTCGGCATGGTCAGACAGTACAAAGCCACGATCCACGCCACGTCGCCGCCGTGTGCCACGCAAACGCATCCAGCCGCTGGCGAAACCATCGCTGTAGTCACCGAAGCGACGCATCCAGGTGCTGCCGCCAGCCGAAGGCGGGGCCAGGACCAACGCCTTGCGCATCATGGGGTCGCTCTTTTTTACCTCGCCGGCATAGATCGTTGGCGGTAAATAAATACCACCTTCGCGATAAACCTGATTGAGCGGTTCCACGGCGCCATGCACCAGAATGGGGCCTAGGCTGGCATCGATGCCGTGGAGAATTCGCTGCGCCTTGCCGAAGGCATAGCAGAACAACACGCTGGTTTTATCGGCGGCGGCGTTGGCTTGCCACCACTGATTGATCTCGGCAAACACGTGCGCCTGGGGCTGCCAGCGATAAATAGGCAGGCCGAAGGTCGATTCAGTGATGAAGGTATTGCAGCGCACGGGTTCGAACGGCGCACAGGTGCCGTCGGGCTCGATCTTGTAGTCGCCCGAGGCGACCCAGACTTCGCCGCCGTATTCCAGACGCACCTGAGCCGAGCCAAGGACATGGCCGGCGGGGTGAAAACTCAAAGTGACGCCATGGTGGGTCAGGGGGTGACCGTAAGGCAGGGTTTGCAGGTTGATGTCCTGGCCCAATCGCGCACGCAAAATCCCTTCGCCGGGAGCGGCCGCCAGATAATGCTGATTGCCGGTGCGGGCATGGTCGCCGTGAGCGTGGGTGATGACTGAACGCTCGACCGGCCGCCACGGGTCGATATAGAAATCCCCGGCCGGGCAGTACAAACCTTCAGGACGCGCGATAACAAGATCCATGTTGTTACCAAAATCTAGGGACTTGTTAGCTATGAGGTTTGCGCGAAGCCAGAAGTTCTATCGAGTTTGTAGGGCAAGTGACATTCAAGTGTGGGAGCGGGCTTGCTCGCGAAAGCGGTGTGTCAGGCAACGATGATATTGACTGACACGACGCCTTCGCGAGCAAGCCCGCTCCCACATTGGTTCGGTGTTGAGCCTTACTTACCGGGTGTCAGCGTCAACCGCGTCTTCCCATACACCTTGTCAAAGTTCTGCGGCTGCATCGGCAAACTCATGTATTGCCCCTTCAGCCACGGATCAATGCTGTCGAGGTAGTTCGGACTCGCCGGATTACCGGATTGCCCCGTACCGTTCTGCCCCATCAGCGGTTCGGCCTGGCCGAAGTCGACGATAAAGCGCGTGGCCGGCGCCAGCGTGGTGTTGAAGTCCTGACCCCAGGCGAGCGCTGCGGTATTCAGCGTGGTGTGGTCGCCACCGGCCGCGAGCGGACCGCGTACTGTCTGGCCACTGGCGTTTTTCCACTCGTAGCGGTGCAGTTTGCCCCACTGCCAGGCTTTGTGATCGCCGCCCAACTGGCTGTCGCCCGCGCTGATCGTGGCTGCCAGGCTGCGGGCGAGGATCGCCGGTTTATCTTCTTTCTGCGGTGTGCGAGCGTCATCCCAGAACGGACTGTCCTCACGCCCCAGCAGGTGATCGGCCTGGGCCGCGTAGGACAACTTGCCGTTGGCGATAAAGGCTTTCCACGCAGGGCTGCTTTCCGGGCCCAGTTCGTCGAGGAAAATCTGTTGGGTACTTTGCTGGAGGAACAGCTCGTAAATCGCTGCATCAGCGGAGGTCGGGCTGAGTTTGCCGTCGAAGGCCATCAAGCGGGTATACGCCTCGCGAGCCTTGCCACGATCCGCCACAGGCAACGCTTCAATAGCCTGCTTCAGCGGTTGCGACATGCCCGGTGCGTCGAACATTTTCTTCAGCTTGGCAGCGAAGGTTGTGGTCTGGTCGTATTGCATGGCGATCAGGCTGCGCGTGTCGTGTTTGCCCACGCTCGCCAGTTCGGCCAGGCGTTCGCCACGCTCCGGCGCCGACCATGAATTGGACAGCTGCATGCCGTAGCCATGGGGAATGACGCGCTGGTTGGCGGTGCCGAGCCAGCCCTGGGCCGGATCCTGGTCATAGGGATGGAGCATCGGGTCGGCGTAACCATCCCAATCGTAACGACCTTCCCAGCCCGGCGACGGCAGCAGGCCTTCACCTTCGCGACGGTTTGGGTAGCGACCGGTGACTTGCCAGCCGATGTTGCTGACGTCGGCAAATACCAGGTTCAGCGCGATGGCGCGGATTTCGCGGCTGGCGTCCGAGGCTTTCTCGACGGTCTGCGCCCGGGACAGGTCGAAAAACGCATCCAGGGTCTTGTCATCGGTGAAGTTCGGCGTCTGCAAGGCCAGGCCGAAACCGTTGGCCAGCGTCGTGCCTTGGGCACTGTTGAGCAGCGGGCCATGGCGGGTTTCGTACACGACTTCGCGAATCGGCCGCTGGCCTTTGACGAAGTAGGTTTCGTTGCGCACGATCGCCGGCTGCCATTTGCCGCCGACTTCGTAGGAAAGACCATTGCCCTGGCGTTTGATTTTTTCCAGGAACAGGTCCTGGTTGTCGCCCATGACGGTGGTCATGCTCCACGCCACTTTGCCGTTGAAACCGCCGAGCACCATCGGCAAACCGGCAATCGTCACACCAGAAGCCTGGTACTTCGGCGCGCGAATCTGCACGTAACTGAACAACGACGGCACGCCCAGTGGGCCATGACTGTCGCTGGCCAGCAGGCTTTTGCCGCTGCGACTGCGTTGCGGGCCGATCGCCCAGTTGTTCGACGAGGTGGCGCCCAGCAAATTCAGATCGGACAGTTGGCTCGTGGCTTTGCTGATCTCGGCCAGGCCCGGGATTTGCCCGTTGAGCTTGATGCCCTGAAGTTTTTCAGCTTCGGCTAGCGGTAGTTTTTCATCGGGAGCGGACGGCGTCAGCCACGGGAGCTTGTCGGTGCTGACGGTCTGGGCCAGCATCAGCGAGGCAATCTCTTCCGGCAGGTTGGCCGACTGGCTGAAGTTCAGCAGGCAGAAAATCAGCGCCGAATCTTCCGGTTTCCAGTATTCAGGCTTGTAGCCGGTGGCCGTGAGGTCCGCTGGCAGCTTGTCGCGATAGCGGAACAGGTAGGCGTTGACGCCGCGGGCATAGACTTCGAAGAAGCGTTTGAGGCGCGGCGAAGACGCCTTGTACAACTCGCCGGCGCTTTTCTTCAGATTGACGGCGCGCATGTAGCGGTCAGCGTCGAGCAGGTCTGAGCCAGACATCTCCGACAAACGGCCCTGAGCCAACAGGCGCAGGGTGACCATTTGCGTGATCCGGTCGGTGGCGTGGACGTAACCCAGGGTGAACAGCGCGTCGTGGAAGGTGTTGCTTTCGATCAACGGCATGCCCATGGCATTGCGGCGTACCGAAACGTTCTGCGCCAGGCCCTTGAGCGGCTGCACACCGGTGGTCGGCGGGAGGGTGTCCTGGGTGTTCCAGGTCTGACAACCGGTCAGGCTCAAAACACCGGCCACTGCAGCGGCAACGCCGAACCGGGGAAGAAAATGTGTAAGGGCTGGCGAGGCCATGGCAAAGCTCCTGCGGGGGGGTAGCGTCATTAAAGGCGCTACGTTAGTGAGCAGGAGGTGGCCGCGCAAGCGGGGTATCAGGTTATTTCAGGATTTGTCTGTGGAACGGAAAAAGATCGCAGCCTCGTTTCACACGACAGCTCCTACACGGTTTTGCATTCCCTGTAGGAGCTGTCGAGTGAAACGAGGCTGCGATCTTTTGATCTTCCATCAGGATTTAGGCGGGTTGATCTTGGCCGCGAGGGCATACGCCTTCACCGTCGCCGGACGGCTCTGGATGTGGTTGAACCAGCGCAGCACGTTGGGGAAGTCTTCCAGGTTCTGGCTCTGCCACTTGTGGGAAACGATCCACGGGTAGATCGCCATGTCGGCAATGCTGTATTCGCTGCCGGCGACGAAGTCTTTATCGGCCAGCTGCTTGTCGAGTACCCCATAGAGGCGGGCGGTTTCGTCGATGTAGCGCTTGATTGCGTAGGGGATCTTCTCCGGCGCGAACTGGCTGAAGTGATGATTCTGCCCCGCCATCGGGCCCAGGCCGCCCATCTGCCAGAACAACCATTGCAGCGCTTGTTGGCGACCGCGCAGGTCTTTGGGCAGGAACTTGCCGGTTTTCTCTGCCAGGTACAGCAAAATCGCCCCGGACTCGAACAGTGCCAACGGCTCACCGCCATCGGCCGGTTCGGGATCGACGATGGCCGGAATTTTGTTGTTCGGGGAGATTTTCAGGAATTCGGGTTTGAACTGGTCGTTCTGGCTGATGTTGATCGGGTGCACGTTGTAGGGCAGGCCGGCTTCTTCAAGGAATATCGAGATTTTGTGGCCGTTGGGGGTGGTCCAGTAATACAGGTCGATCATTGAGTACTCCAAATCAAGAGACGTCGTTACTTGCGGACAGCAAACGCCGGCATCAGGTCGTCCTGTTTGCGTTCGATAGCTTGCCTGTAGGAACAGGTGATGCTGAAGTGCGTGAAATTCAATGACCCCGCATGAGAAAAACCGGCATGGAGCTCAAAACAAACGCGGCACTGATCATCATCGATCAACAAAAAGGCATTCTGCATCCCAAACTCGGTCGCCGAAATAATCTTCAGGCCGAGGAGCGAATCCTCGATTTGCTAGCGCGTTGGCGTCGAACCGGGCGACCGGTCATTCATGTGCAGCACCTGTCCCGTTCACCTGACTCGGTGTTCTGGCCGCAGCAATCGGGGGTGGAATTTCAGGAGCGGTTTCAGCCACAGGCCGGTGAGCAGCTTATTCAAAAGCAGGTGCCGGATGCGTTTTGTGCGTCGGGGCTTGAGCGGACTTTGCGAGAGGCGGGGATCGATCAGTTGGTCATTGTTGGCGTAGCGACCAACAACTCGGTGGAATCCACGGCGCGAACGGCCGGGAATCTGGGGTTTGAAACGTGGGTCGTGGAGGATGCGTGTTTTACCTTCGACAAGGCTGACTACTTTGGGAAAACCCATACAGCCGAGGAAGTGCATGCGATGTCGCTGGGTAATCTACAGGGCGAATACGCGACGGTCGTGAGCGTTGCGCAGATCCTGAAGTGAGGGTGACTTTGAGGGCCTCTTCGCGGGCAAGCCCGCTCCCACAGGGGATTTGCAGTGGCCGCAAAAATTGGGCCTGGTGCAACTCAAATGTGGGAGCGGGCTTGCTCGCGAAGGCGATTCAATAGACGAAGAAGATCTCCACCCGAAGCATCAAGCGCCGTGGCACTTCTTGAATTTCTTGCCGTTGCCGCATGGGCAAGGGTCGTTGCGGCCGACGTCTTTCAGGGCGTTGCGCACCGGTTCCTGGTGGGCGTGGCCGCAGTTCGGGCCGTGGACATGGCCATGGTCGTGATCATGGTGGTCGTGATGGTCATGATGGTCATGATGGTCATGATCGTGGTTGCAGTCAGGGCCATGGACATGGGGTTGCTGGGTCATCGGTTTTGCTCCGGAATTAAATCGGCGGGGATTATCACGCCATTGCGCGCCAGGTGCACGTAGTGCGCGATGAATAAACCGGTTTCCAGTTCACCTTCCAGACGATAGGGAATGGGCTGCTTGGGTTTTTTCAGCAGTTTCACCAGATCCCGCACCTTGGGCCACAGGTTGGTGCGGATCGGCACTTTGAAGTAGGCACTGCGTTTGGGGCCGACTGTGAACCAGTGTTCGTGCTCACCTTCGGTCAGCAGCATGTCGCCCAAGTGAATGCGGTACTCGATGCCCCGCACCGTCAGGTCACTGTCGTTGGGGTTGTCGACGCGAAAGTGCAGCAGGAATTTTTGCTGCATCAGTTTGGCCTGGACCACTTCGACCTTGACCAGATGCACCTGCGGTTCCGGTTCATCATCGCCGAACCAGGACGCACAGCCGCCAAGCCCCAGAAACAGGAGCAGGGTGAACAGATAAAGTGCGGGTCGCCGGGTGATCATGGTCGGGTTTCTCCCTTGAGCACCAGTCTAGCCCTAAAAGATCGTAGCCTTCGGCAGCTCTTACACTGGATCGGCGTACACCCGTAGGAGCTGCCGAAGGCTCGGGCCGCGTTCGGACGATCTTTTGACGTCACTTCAACTGGTGAAATAACCCGCACAACACTTTTTGAATTTCTGTCCGCTGGCGCAAGGGCACGCATCATTGCGTCCGGCCTTGAGTTGTACGGTGGGGTCGATGAAGTACCAGTGGCCGGCGTTCTGCACGAACGACGAGCGCTCGCGGTGGCTGTGTTCACCGCTGCCGTCGTGCCAGCGCGCGGTGAAGGTCACGAAGGCATGTTCCGGCTGACCGCCCAAAACCTCGGAGCTTTCCACTTCAAGGCCCAGCCAGGTGCTTTGGGCGCTCCAGTCGCTGATGGACTGTCGATCCAGGCCTGCCTGTTGTGCGGGCAGGGTGGTCGCCACCAGATAATCGATCAGCCCCAGTACGTAGGCGCTGTAGCGCGAACGCATCAAGACTTCGGCACACGGCGCCGGATGGCCGGCATGGTAATGACCACAGCAGGCATCAAGCAGGGTGCCGCTACCGCAGGGGCAAATGGATGTACTCATCGCGTTACCACCAATATTTCCCGAAGTTTTCCGGATTGGCCCAGAACCGTGAGTTGAGCCAGTCGGGGACTTGTTTGTAGTCAAGCAGATCATAGGTGAACAGGGTCAGCACTTGATCGTCGCGCTGGAAGCGTTCGCTGGCTTGCAGGGCCAGGGAGAAAAAGTCGGTCTCCTGCCAGCCGCTGGCCGGCAAGTCCGCCAGCACCGCGATGCGACTGGCATTGAGGTTACGGATCCCGCCAAGCAGGTTCAGGCCATCGCGCTTGGGCAAATGTTCGAGGCAATCGACCACCAGCGCCAGGTCAAACCGGCGCGCCGCCAGTTCAGCAGGCAACGGTCCAGGTGCCGCATGGGCCACACGAGTGTCCGGGTGCGCCAGCTTGAAGGCCTCGAGCGCGGGGAACTCGCTGGCGCCAATCAGCAACAGGCGCGCGGGGGCATAACGATCAAGCAAAGCGGCCAACGCCTGCTGGGGCGTGCGCGAAGAAATACCTGCAATCATCGAAGATCCTCAATCAGAGCTGCCAAGACTAGCCTGCTCCAAGGACCGGGCCTAGAGCTGGTTCGTCCTAAAAGCGCCGATCTGCCGTGAACACGGGTTAAAACTGCAATGGCCTATTGCTGGCGGAGATTAAAACTCGGGTCTTTACTACCTGAATCGGTTCTCTGCCGATCCCCTCAGGAGAAAACTAGATGAGCATAGTTCGCACAGCATTACCCTTGGTTCTGCTAACCAGTGTGTTGACTGGTTGCGCAGGTTTGCAGAAAACCGACTGGCCGACCTGTGCGGCGGTCGGTGGTGTCGTGGGCGCAGGTCTCGGCGCGACCGAGAGCTCGGCATGGGCGGGGTATGGCGCGCTGCTCGTCGGCGGCACGGCTGCGGCCTATTGCTGGGTTCACGGTGATGGCGACGAAGACGGCGATGGCGTGCCGGATAGCCGCGACAAGTGCCCGGGAACACCTAGAGGCGTGCGGGTCGATGCCGACGGTTGCCCTCCACCGGTGCCTGCGCCAGTGGTCGAAGAAGCGGCCGTGGTTAAAGAAGAAGTCATCGTCATTCGCGATGTTCACTTCCAGTTCGACAAGGCCACACTGACCCCGGCCGACAAATTGGTACTCGATAAAATCGCCACTCGCTTGAAAGGGGAAGCGCCTAACGCCCAACTGACTGTAACCGGTCACACCGACAGCGTTGGCAGCGATACCTATAACCAGAAATTGTCGGACCGTCGAGCGCACTCGGTGGTCGAGTACCTGATTTCCCAAGGCGTACCCCGCAGCGAATTCGTGTCTGTTACCGGTGCCGGTGAAAGCCAGCCGGTTGCCGATAACAAAACCGCTGACGGCCGCTCGATGAACCGTCGCACGGAAATCAAAATCAACCGCTAACCCCCTCGTACTCCGCGGCTTGTGCAGTCGCGGATGCGGGTCTTTACTCCTGTGTGACCGGCATTGGCCGGTAACACAGGAGCTTTCACCATGAGTGTTCTCACACGGACCGTCTTGCCGGTTGTGCTGCTTGGCAGCCTGTTGACCGGTTGCGCTACTCACAGCGATGGCACCGCCCCCCTCAATCAACGAACCTGGCCAATCTGCAGCGTTATCGGCGGCCTGGTCGGTGGCGGTCTGGGCGCTCTCCAAAGTAGCGGTTGGGCGGCCGGTGGGGCGGCGCTTGGTATCTTGACCGGTGGCTTGATCTGTTACGCCCAGGATGGCGACGAAGACGATGATGGAGTCTTCGATCGACGCGATCGCTGCCCTGATACGCCGGCCAATACCCCCGTCGAACATCATGGTTGCCCATTGCCGCAGTACCCGGCCAGCGTGAAACCTGAACCTGCTCAATCGGAGGTCATCACCCTGAGCGACGCGGGCGACGTACTGTTTGCCTTCAACCAATCCGAACTGACCCCAGCCGCGCAGAGCAAGCTGGATTCGCTGATGCCCAAACTGCAAAGCGCCGATGTGGTGAGCATCAAGGTGATCGGTCATACCGACAGCATCGGCTCGGACACCTATAACCAGGCACTCTCGGAACGTCGTGCCAGTAGCGTGGCGGCCTACCTGTTGAGTCAGGGCGTGGCGCCGAACAAGCTCACCAGCGAGGGCAAGGGCCAAAGTCAGCCAGTGGCCGATAACGAAACGGAAGAAGGGCGGGCGAAAAACCGTCGGGTGGAGTTGCACATCAATCGCTGAGCCCCGTGATAGAGCCGTCGGACCACAATTGAAGTCAGTCCGACGGCCATTCGGCGGACTTATGAAGAATTTTCCGCTGCCCTCTGGCTTATCCCGCGTGGAAGCCGGTACTGTGCGCGCAAAGAATAATTGTCAGCGGGGGAGCGTATGAACGTGTTTTGGGGGCTTGGGAAGTTGTTGACCCTGCTGTTCTGGCTGGTGGTGCTGGTCAATCAGTTCATGCCGTTTGTCAATCCTCTGCATCTGCTGGTCGATCTGGCCGGCAGCCTGCTGGCCTGCCTTCATCTTCTTGAGGCGGTGTTTTGTTTCCGCAGCCTCAGAGGTCGCGCTCACCCTTGGCTTGATCGCCTGAAGATCCTCTTTTTCGGCGTTTTCCACCTGCAAACCATCCCGGCTCCGACCGCGCCTAAGGCTTCCCATGCGTAAACTCTGTCTGCTCGCTGCACTCATCAGCCCGTTGGCCTGCGCCCAGGTGGTGAGCGTCGAAACCAACTCGCTGATGCGTTTGCCCAACACCGCCAGCACCTTGCAGCTGGAACGCCTGGAAGTGGCCGACTACGGCACGTTGTTGATTCCCTCGAATGTGACCGAGGTATCCGTCGGTGAATTGCGTCTGGGTCGTGAAGCGCGGATCGCCATCGTACCCGGCGAACAGCCGCTTGAGCTGAAGGTCAGTCGTGCGCAGTTGTCGGAAGGCAGCCAGATCACGGCTCGCGGCGCGCCGGGGACTTACCTCAAGGCAGCCCGCTCCGGGCGTAACCTGAACTTGCAGATCAAGGCCCTGAGTGCACCGCAATTGTTGGTGGACGCTCGCGGCGGCGCGGGCGCACCGGGTTTCGTCGGTCTCGATGGGGCCAACGGTCAGGCACCGGGTTGTACCTGGGGCCAGGCCGGCCGTGGTGCCGACGGCAGTGATGGCAGTGACGGTCAGCCGGGCGCGCCGGGTGCACTGGTTCGTCTGGAAGTGCCGCGTGATTACCCGGCGGAACTGATCAAGGTCCAGGTGGCCGGCGGTGACGGTGGTGTGGCCGGGCCTGGCGGTAAACCGGGCGCGGGTGGCAAAGCCAAGGGCTGTTTCGTTTACAAGGCCGATGGCGGCAAGAGCGGCCGCCCTGGGGTTGATGGTCAGCCGGGGCCTGCCGGTGCGGCGGGTTCGGTGACCTTGCAGCGGTTGTAAGAATGACTGAGCTCCCCTGTGGCGAGGGGACTTGTCGGAATGCTGCATCACCCCGTTCGGCTGCGAAGCAGTCGTAAAACCTGTGTGTGCGGTGTATCTGTAGGAATGCAGGGGACCGCTGCGCGGTCCAACGGGGACAAGTCCCCTCGCCACAAAAGCTGTGAGGCTTTAGAACATCGGGCGAGCCGCAGCAATCGCCACCAGCACCAACCCGACAATCAGATTAATCCCCACCAACTTGCGAATTTTCCCAAGCGTAGCAGCCCCGGTCGGCCAATCCTGCGCCGCCACCGCCGTGCGCAACTCTGGCAACAACAACGCCTGAATCCGGATAAACAGCGCCGTCATCACCACGTACAACCCCATCATCACCTGCACATACCGCGGCGCCGCTTCAAAACCGCTGTACTGCAAATGAATCATGCCCACACCGCTGACTGGCAACAGCACCACCGCGACCCAGACCCAGCGGAAAAAACCTTGAAACACTTCTACCCACAGCTTCAAACGGGCAGGGCCTTCCAAAGCCTTCATCGCCGCGGGGCGCAAGACCATCCACGCGAAAAACATGCCGCCAACCCACACCAGGGCTGACAGTACATGCAGGGTATAAACAAGGCCAAAAGGTATCATTGGGGTACTCCGTTCTGCGCGGGATTAATTAGCGGGGTATGATAGCGTCCCATCCGAACCACTGAAAATTTATCCAGCGTTTTTCGCGCCCGACAATCATGATCAGCACCGAACTCAAAACCACGATCCAGGGCGCCTACTCGCGTTTTCTAGAAGCCAAGAGCCTCAAGCCGCGCTACGGCCAACGCCTGATGATCGCCGAAATTGCCAAGGTCCTCGGTGACATCGACACCGACGACGAAGGCCGGCGCAGTGGCGACCCCGCGATTGTCGCGGTGGAAGCCGGCACTGGTACCGGCAAAACCGTGGCCTACAGCCTGGCCGCCATTCCCACTGCCAAGGCCGCCGGCAAACGTCTGGTGATTGCCACGGCCACCGTGGCCCTGCAAGAGCAGATCGTCTACAAGGATTTGCCCGACCTGATGCGCAACAGCGGGCTGAATTTCAGCTTTGCCCTGGCCAAGGGGCGCGGGCGCTACATGTGCCTGTCCAAGCTCGACATGTTGCTCCAGGAAGGTCACGCGCAAACCGCCACGGCGCAGCTGTTTGAAGAAGAAGGTTTCAAGATCGAAGTCGACGAGGCCAGTCAGAAGCTGTTCACCAGCATGATCGAGAAACTCGCCGGCAATAAGTGGGACGGCGACCGCGACAGTTGGTCCACCGCACTGGAAGATGCCGACTGGGCGCGGTTGACCACTGATCACAGCCAATGCACCAATCGCCATTGCCCGAACTTCGGTCAGTGCGCCTTCTACAAGGCCCGCGAAGGCATGGGCAAGGTCGACGTGATCGTCACCAACCACGACATGGTCCTGGCCGACCTGGCGCTGGGCGGCGGCGCCGTGCTGCCGGACCCGCGTGACACCATCTACGTGTTCGACGAAGGCCACCACCTGCCGGACAAGGCCATCGGCCATTTCGCCCATTACACGCGTCTGCGTTCCACCGCCGACTGGCTGGAAACCACCGCCAAGAACCTCACCAAGTTGCTGGCCCAGCACCCGCTGCCGGGCGATCTGGGCAAGTTGATCGAACAAGTGCCGGAACTGGCACGGGAGATCAAAACCCAGCAGCAATTCATGTTCACCGCCTGCGAGCAGGTCGCCGATTTCAAACCCGGCGAAGACGTTGAAGGTCGCGAGCGGCCGCGTCATCGCTTTGTCGGTGGGGTCGTTCCCGAGCACATGCGCGAAATGGGCATCGAGCTGAAGAAGGGCTTTGCCCGTCTGACCGATGTCTTTACCCGACTGACCGAACTGCTCAAGGAAGGCATGGACGGCGAGGTCAACATCGGCATCGCCAGCAACCAGGCCGAAGAGTGGTACCCGCTGTTCGGTAGCCTGTTGTCCCGCTCTTCGGGCAACTGGGAATTGTGGGGCGCTTTCACCGCTGAAGACCCGGAAGACAATCCGCCGATGGCCCGCTGGCTGACCCTGGCCGAAAGCGGTTCGCTGTTCGACATCGAGGTCAACGCCAGCCCGATTCTCGCGGCAGAAATGCTCCGTCGCAATTTGTGGAACGTGGCCTACGGCGCTCTGGTGACCTCCGCCACCCTGACCGCGCTCGGTACCTTCGACCGCTTCCGCATGCGCGCCGGCTTGCCGAAAAAAGCCGTGACCGCAGTGGTTCCAAGCCCGTTTCATCATGCTGATGCTGGCGTGCTGCGAGTGCCGGACCTGAAGGCCGATCCGCGTGATGCGCCGGCCCACACTGCAGCGATCATCCGTGACTTGCCAGCCTTGGTGGAAGGTTCGCGCGGTACCCTGGTGCTGTTCTCTTCGCGCAAACAGATGCAGGACGTGTTCGACGGCCTTGACCGCGACTGGCGCAAGCAAGTGTTCATTCAAGGCAACCTGTCGAAACAGGAAACCCTGAACAAGCACAAGGCGCGGGTCGATGGCGGCGATTCCAGCGTGTTGTTCGGCCTGGCGAGTTTCGCCGAAGGGGTCGACTTGCCTGGTGCGTACTGCGAACACGTGGTGATCGCGAAGATTCCATTCTCGGTGCCCGATGATCCGGTCGAAGCGGCCCTGGCCGAGTGGATCGAGGCTCGGGGTGGTAATCCGTTCATGGAAATCTCGGTACCGGATGCTTCGCTGAAGCTGGTCCAGGCCTGCGGTCGCTTGCTGCGCACCGAAGAAGACCGCGGCACCATCACCTTGCTCGATCGACGTCTGGTGACCCAGCGTTATGGCAAAGCGATCCTCAATGCGTTGCCACCCTTCCGTCGTGAAATTTCCTGATACAGGGCTGGGCAATTTTGCCCAACCCGTTGTCTATCTCTCTGCCATCGCATTTCCACTGGCCCATCTGGGTCGTTAGGGAGAATTTCGTTCTCATGATTCGCCGTTCGCTGCGCCGTTCGTTACCTGCCGTTTTCGCTCTGATGTTCGCAGCCCCTTTGCTGGCGGCCCCTGCCGGCCAACAGACGCTGTTCAACTTTGTGCGCCCCGCCGACGTGGTCCAGGTGGCGACTCAGGACGCCAGTCTGCCGCAATCCAACGCCGAGCAAACGGCCGAAGGCGAAGTGCTGCGTCGGGTGACGTTCAACCCGGTGGCACAACCGACCTTGCGTCTGACCCCGCAGACTGGCGTCTGGGACTGGTCCCAGGCGGGCTTCATGAGTTTGCGGATTCAGAGCGCAATGAACTGGGCCGTGACCCTGTACGTGACAATCCAGAGCAACGACGGCAAGACACTGGTCAGCCGCGTCGACTTGCCGGCCGGCCCTGCGCAAACTTTATGGGTGCCGCTGCAGCCATTTACGCCATTGAACCTTGGCCTGAAAGCCGGCCCGCCGATGCCGATCACTTTTGAGGGGCAGCGCGTATTGCTGGCCAGCAGCGCCGGTGAGCTGGAGCGCAGCCAGGTGGTGGCGGTGACCTTGTCGATGGATCAGCCGAAAGTCGCGCAAAGCATTCTGCTTGAGCGCTTTGGCGTGCAGGACGGCGATGCGGTTACCCAAGCGGCTTTTGGCGGCCTTGTAGACGCTTACGGCCAGTCGACCCGGGCCAAATGGCCAGAGAAAGTCAGCAGCGACGAGCAACTGAAAAGCGCCGCCGCCAAGGAACATCAGCAACTGAAAACCTGGCTGGCCGAGCGCGAAAAGTCGTCCCTGGACAAGTTCGGTGGCTGGAACAAAGGCCCGGCATTCAAGGCCAGCGGGTTTTTCCGCACTGAGAAGCGCGACGGTCGCTGGTACCTGGTGACCCCGGAAGGCCATCCGTTCTATTCGCTCGGGGTCAACACCGTCACCCCGGACGTCGACCAGACCTACGTCGCGGGCCGCGAGTGGATGTTTGAATCCCTGCCCAAACCCGACGAGCCGCTGGCCAGCCACTATGGCGAAGGCGATAACCGTGGCGGCAACGGCGTCGATCAGGGCCGAGGCTACAATGCCGGTCGTTGGTACGACTTCTATGGCGCCAACTTGCAGCGTCTGTATGGCGCGCCGTGTGTGGTGACAAGCGACACTAAGGCCGGTGTCGCCGAAGCGGCCAAGGCTGACGCGGTTGCGGCAACGGCAACGGTGGAGAAGGCTGCTGAGCAACCTGTCGTTCCTTCGACGGCCGAATCCGGTGTCGCCGAAGCCGCCAAGACCGGCGCCGTTGAAGCGACCGCCGCCATAGCAACTGAGCAAACACCTGCCGAACCCTGCAAAGCGGTGGTTGATGAACAGCGCTGGGCCAGTCACACCCTTGATCGCCTGCAAGCCTGGGGCTTCAACACCCTCGGCAACTGGAGCGCCCCGGCGCTGGCCAACGCTGATCGCGTGCCGTACACCTTGCCGCTGTCGATCGTCGGCGATTACGCCAGCATCAGCACCGGCACCGACTGGTGGGGCGGCATGCCCGACCCGTTCGACCCACGATTCGCCATGGCCACCGAACGTGCCGTGGCCATTGCCGCGCGCGATCATCGCGATGATCCATGGCTGATCGGTTACTTCGCCGATAACGAACTGGCCTGGGCCGGCCCCGGCGACGACCCGAAAGCCCGTTACGCCTTGGCCTACGGCACCTTGAAAATGACCACCGACGTACCGGCCAAGCGCGCATTCCTCAAGCAATTGCGGGACAAATACCGCAATCAGGCGGGCCTATCCAAAGCCTGGGGCATTGATTTGCCGGCCTGGGAATTGATGGAAGACCCGGGCTTCGTGCCGCCGCTGCCAAGCGCCGAACACCCGGAAATCGAAGCCGACTTCAAATACTTCCAGAAGGTTTTCGCCGACACGTACTTCAAGACCCTCTCCGATTCGCTCAAGTGGCACGCGCCGAATCAGCTGTTGCTGGGTGGCCGGTTTGCCATCAGCACTCCGGAAGCGGTTGAGTCCTGCGCCCAGTATTGCGACGTGCTGAGCTTCAACATGTACACCCTGCAACCGCAGGACGGTTATGACTTCGCCAAGCTGCGCAGCCTGGACAAACCGGTGCTGATCACCGAGTTCAACTTCGGCTCCGCGGATCGCGGTCCGTTCTGGGGCGGCGTGACGCAATTGGCGAAGGAAGAGGACCGTGGGTCGGCTTACGCCAATTTCCTCAAACAGGCGATGAGCGAACCGTCGATCGTCGGCGTGCACTGGTTCCAATACCTTGACCAACCGGTTACCGGTCGTCTGCTGGATGGCGAGAACGGGCACTTCGGGCTGGTGGGCATTACCGATCTGCCGTTCCAGGGGTTCGTCGACAGCGTTCGCAAAAGCAATTTGCAGACCGTCGATCAGCTCGGTAAAGAGGCCGAGAAGGCCAAGGCTGAGGCGGATAAAGCCGGTCAAACAGCTGAGGGCGGCAGAAAAGGCGAGGCTGGCAAAGGCGCAGGGCAGGGCGCTGGCCATGCGGGTGGGCATTCCGGCAATGGCCATTAAATAGCTGAAACCGTGTCATCGTTCTTCGCGAGCAAGCCCGCTCCCACATTCAATCGCATTCTTTCTGAAAGAACTCGGTCGAATGTGGAAGCGGGCTTGCTCGCGAAGGCGTCCGCCAAGGCACCCTAAAGATCTGATCCAATCCATAGGTGGGCGACCGCCCAGCTTGCCACAGTTCCCAAAACCCTCTAGGGCTGGAACAATGCGGCCACTTTGTAGAACATTATCCAGAGGAGTTGCGGGTGCAGATTCAGGGTTTTTACGAGCTGAAGTTCGAAGCGGTGCGTGAGGCTTTCGCGGCGCTGTTCGACGATCCTCAGGAACGTGGCGCAGCGTTGTGCATCCAGATTGGCGGTGAAACCGTGGTCGACCTTTGGGCCGGTAGCGCTGACAAGGATGGCACCGAAGCCTGGCACAGCGACACCATCGCCAATCTGTTCTCCTGCACCAAGACCTTCACCGCTGTCACCGCCCTGCAACTGGTGGCCGAAGGCAAGCTGCAACTGGATGCCCCGGTTGCCCGCTACTGGCCCGAGTTCGCCGCCGCCGGTAAAGAGTCCGTGACCCTGCGTCAATTGCTCTGCCATCAGGCCGGTCTTCCGGCGCTGCGTGAGCTGCTGGCCCCGGAAGCCCTTTACGACTGGCAAACCATGGTTGACGCCCTGGCCGCCGAAGAACCGTGGTGGACGCCGGGCGTCGGTCACGGTTACGCCGCGATCACCTACGGCTGGCTGGTCGGTGAGTTGCTGCGTCGTGCCGACGGTCGTGGGCCGGGTGAGTCCATCGTGGCGCGGGTCGCAAAGCCTTTGGGGCTGGATTTTCACGTCGGCTTGGCGGACCAGGAGTTTCATCGCGTGGCGCACATCGCCCGTGGCAAGGGCAATGTCGGCGACGCCGCCGCCCAGCGCTTGCTGCAAGTGACGATGCGCGAGCCGACGGCCATGACCACGAGGGCGTTCACTAACCCTCCGTCGATCATGACCAGCACCAACAAACCCGAGTGGCGGCGCATGCAGCAACCCGCCGCCAATGGCCATGGCAATGCCCGCAGCCTGGCCGGGTTCTATGCCGGTCTGCTCGATGGCAGCTTGCTGGAAAGCGAAATGCTTGACGAAATGACGCGCGAGCACAGCCTCGGCGAGGACAAGACTTTACTGACCCGGACCCGTTTCGGCCTGGGTTGCATGCTCGATCAACCGGACGTCCCCAACGCCACCTACGGCCTCGGCCCTCGTGCGTTCGGTCATCCGGGTGCGGGCGGTTCCACCGGTTTTGCCGATCCGGAACACGATGTGGCCTTCGGCTTTGTGACAAATACCCTTGGGCCGTACGTCTTGATGGATCCGCGCGCACAAAAACTTGTGCGAGCACTGGCCACTTGTCTGTAAAACGCGCTCAGGGGTTCCAGGGCCGGAACCCCAAGGCCTTTTTGATTTCCAAGCGTCTGTTTATCCGGGTCAATCCGGCCTGATAGTTCATTACTTCATTTTGTGGATATCCAATGTCTTCCAATAAAACCCTCGCTTTGGCCCTGTGCTTCGCTATTACCGGTTGCGCACAAACTCCACAAAATGACTCGGATGGCGGCAGCTGGTGGCCGTTCGGTTCCTCCGACAAAGTCGCTGCTAAAACCCCGGCCCCGGCACCCCTCAAGCCTGCCGCGACCGCTCCGGTGGCCAAGACTGAAAGCGCCAGCCATTGGTACTGGCCGTTCGGCTCCGATGACAGCGCCGACAAGACCCCGGCCAAGCCAGAAGTAAAACCAGAGGTAAAACCTGAAGCCAAACCTGCCGCTGTGGCCAAAGCTGAGGCCGATGCAGGTGGCAAATGGTGGTGGCCGTTCGGCGGCAAAGAGCAAAGCACTGCCAAAGCCGTTCCGATGCCTGATCCTAAAGTTACCCAAGCCTGGCTCGACGACTACGAACCGCGCCTGCGCGAAGCGATCAAGGGCAGCAACCTGCAACTCGAGCGCCGTGAAAACGTATTGGTGGTTACCGCGCCAGTAGAAGGCTCGTTCAACCCTGACCGTCCGGCCATGCTGCTGCCGGTGACCCTCGGCCCGTTCACTCGCGTCGCGAAAATCCTTGAAGTTGATCCGAAAACTGCCGTGCTGGTTCTCGGCCACAGTGATACGTCGGGCTCCGCACCGGCCAACGTGAAACTGAGCCAGGAGCGTGCCCAGGCCGTTGCCGCGATTTTCCGCCTCAGCGGTTTGCAGCGTGATCGCCTGATGCTGCGCGGTATGGGTGGCGAAGCCCCGCGTGCTGCCAACGACAGCAATGAAGGCCGTGCCTTGAACCGTCGCGTCGAACTGCTGGTGACCCCGCAAAACACCATGGTCGCGTTGCTGAGCAAGTACAACATGCCGGCGCCGGCGCCAGTGAGCCAGGTCGCTGCCAAGGACATCAAGCCAGTGGCCACGCCGGTCACCCCTGCGCCAGCCGCGAAAAAAGCGGCTGTACCCGCCGCGAAAAAGGCCCCGGCCAAGAAAGCCGCCGCCAAGAAGGCGCCAGCTAAAACCGCGACTCCGGCGAAAAAGACTGCTCCGGCCAAAGCCGCTGCCGACTCGAAAAAAGTCACCGCCGCTGCCCCCGACGCCGACGCCACAAAGAAGTGATTCGTTAACTAAAAGGAATGCGCCATGACCCAGGGCCTGGCTGATATGCGTCGCGACTACACCCGTGATGGCCTGACCGAGGCGCAAGCCCCGGCCGAGCCATTCGCGCTGTTCCACCAATGGTTCGCCGACGCGGTGAAAACCGAGCAGGCGCCGGTGGAAGCCAACGCCATGACCCTGGCCACCGTCGATCAGGACGGTCGGCCGCATTGCCGCATTCTGCTGCTCAAGGGGCTGGACGAGCAGGGTTTCACCTTCTTCACCAACTACGACAGCGCCAAGGGTCAGCATCTGGCCGCGAACCCGTTCGCGGCCATGACCTTTTTCTGGCCGGCCCTGGAGCGTCAGGTGCGCATCGAAGGGCGGGTGGTGAAGGTTACGCCTGAAGAGTCCGACGCCTACTTCCAGGTCCGGCCGCTGGGTAGTCGCCTCGGTGCCTGGGCTTCGCCCCAGAGCCGGGTGATCGCCGATCGTGCCGAGCTGGAAGCGCTGCTCAAGAACACCGAGCAACGTTTCAGCGACACGCAACCTCATTGCCCTGAGCATTGGGGCGGTTATCGTTTGTTACCGGAGCGCATCGAGTTCTGGCAGGGCCGTTCGAGCCGCCTGCACGATCGCCTCAACTATCGTTTGCAGGGCGCCGACTGGATTCTTGAACGTCTGGCACCTTAAGCCGTCTACCGATCGGAATAACCTGCCGCAGCGGCTTCAAGCCACTGCGGCAGGTCTCGGCGCTTGATCTTCTGCGCTTGAGCGTTCGCCAGTTGCTGGAGCATGAACGCCTTTTTCTGCTCGTCTTTACCCGCCAGCGCTAGCGCCAGATCGCGGTCCATCCAGCGTTTGATCCGCACGTATAACCACCCGTGGAAGTACAGACCGGCGACGGTGGTGATGACAATGATGAAGTAATCCATGAAAATCCTTGGTTCAGTGGCGCAGATTACGGAATTTGCCGCTACTGTGTGTCAAGTTCGTGGCAGCGCCCTGTACCGGGCCTGAATCAAACCAATTTTATCCGGGCAGGGCCGTGACAGGCGTCAAGCCGCGGAGTTTAATGAATACCTGTCCTTTGGAGTTGATGCTATGCGTAAGTCTGTTCTGCTGGTTGCTTCTTTTTCCACGATGGCGATGTTGCTCACTGGTTGCCAATCCAGTCTGACCGGTGACTCCTACTCCCGTGACGAAGCGCGTCGCGTGCAGACGGTTCGCATGGGCACTATCGAGTCCCTGCGACCGGTCAAAATCGAAGGCACCAAAACCCCGATCGGCGGCCTTGCCGGTGCGGCGGTGGGCGGTGTTGGCGGCAGCGCTATCGGTGGCGGTCGTGGCAGCATCGTTGCTGCGGTTATCGGCGCCGTCGCTGGCGGCCTGATCGGCTCGGCCACTGAAGAAGGCCTGACCCGCGCCCAAGGCGTCGAAATCACCGTTCGCGAAGACGACGGCAGCATGCGCGCCTACGTGCAACAGGTTCAGGAGAATGAAGTGTTCCGTGTTGGCGAGCGGGTGCGGATTGCTACTGTTGATGGGACTAGCCGCGTTTCGCACTAAGCGGGAATACGGGTAAAAGAAAACCCCGATCAGGTGACTGGTCGGGGTTTTTTGTTTTTTGGGGGATTGTTCAGGATGACTCGGGTGCTGACAGACGTCCGATGAAAACTGTTTTTCGATATTTTGTTAGTCGTGTGAAGTCAGAAACAAGTCAAGATGTTTAGGCAGCTCCATTGCGCACGCTTTTTCTATACCGAGGATTTGTTGGTCGGTTAATCGGTAATCATGTAACGGGTCTTCGTCATTCTCCCATCCCATGATGAGTCTGAGTGCGGTGGTGGCAATGGGAATCTGTTTCTCGAATGAAGGAAAGTCTTCTCCTTTCGGAACTCCCATAATTTGATGTTTCATGGCTTTTTCTGCAATGGATAGTTATTTATCGGGTGAAAAATTACTTGGCTTTCTCACCATGCTTTCCGATAACGAAACGCAATCTGGTAGTCAAAAGCGGCAATATCAATTTGATGGTTGAACAGAGGCTGAATCTCAGGAATCCAAGCCGCTAAAACATCAAATCCTCCGTCGTATATCTCGCTTTCCGCCATCAAACCTAATGCTTCGATTATTGAACCGTCATCGCCAAGGTCTGCCGAGTATTCCTTTCCGTCCGCTATTTCCGTTTCCTTGTCATACCAGTTCAATCTGACTTTCAGTCCCATAGAGTCCTCACAAGTACTTTTTAATGCTGCGGTTTTTCTTAGGTGGATCTATTTGCTCACCTGTTTTGTGATCGAACGAGCCTAGATGACTTCCATCGCTTGCACGATAGGCTTCTAGCTCCCCATGCAAAGAGTCCCATTCATAAATGGTTCGACCTTTGGCATCAATCCAACGTTCTCGAAGGCCACCGCCCCCTTGTCGTGGGGTTTTCTTCTTCGCCTCGCTCAAGCCTGAAAATCCGGTAATTTCTTCTGTTTCGGGCGCGGAGTGATAGTCGTGATCGGGGTTAGGAAGTTTTCTTCCAGAAACGCTCACCACAATATAAACCGGCAACACCCCCGAACCCGACGGAAACACAAGAATGAAATCCTTGTACTCAGGCGGATACGCCGGGTTCACGATAATGCTGTCAGCCGCTTTCGTCGGCGGGTAAACCCAAATATGCGGCGCTTGCGGCGCAGCCTCCAGCGCGGGAATCCCGAGGATGTCGGAACCATCCACAGCCGGTGTCCAGATCAGCTCAACGCCATCCCCTAGATCCGCCACCTGCTGACTGCCGCGTAATGCGAACTGCACGACATCAACCATTTCCCAATCGCGGTTCTTGCCGGTGTAAAACCCATAGCCTTTGAGACTGCCGTCAGCTTGTTGCTCTACCTGTAGACGAACGCGGGTTCTGGCCTGTTTCAGGGCGCGCAACTGGTCTTCGGTGTAGAGCGCGCTGTCGCCCAAGCTGGGCGTCCAGAACGCTGCAACCACTGCGGCCAATACGGTGGCTCCAGCAGCACCGACTGCTGAGGCCGGAGCGGCGAGAGCCGGCGCGCTGAGTGCAAGGCGGCCAATGCCGAGCGAGAGGGTGCTTCCACTGATGGTTTCAAGATTCAGCAGCCCGGCATCGTCTACCTCACGAGCCCCGAGCCAGGCGACTTCTCCGTAGTCCTTGAGGCTGTCGGTAGGCACCATCCCCGAAGGATTCGAGTAATCGATGATGGCGTCGGGAAGCTTGCAGGACTTGGCGAATACGCATCCTGCGCGAACGGCTTCGTGCTTTTTCGCTACAACCTCACGACTCCGTTCGAAGGCGTCTTGTCTCGCGAGCATGGCGTCGTGAGCGTTTTGTCTGGCATCCCGCTCGGCCAGTTCGGTGGCCGTCATGAAGCGGTGAGTGACGTGATGCCCGTCGCCTGACGGTGGGTTCTGAACCCGGGGAATGTCCTTATTGCCAGCCACTGATCTTCCTTGCGTTCGTACGTCGACAGCCCCCAAAAAAGGGGCTGTGCGACGTTAACGAACGAGGCTGATCGTGGCTGTAGGACGAGTCTTCAATGACTCTAAGAGTTGTCTCTGATTATCAGGATGGCAACGCAGTGCTCTTGCGACTCGCTGCCGCCGTCACCGCATAACCCATCAATGCCGCCAATATCGAACCGGTCAAAATCCCCATCCGATCCATCCCGGCGTATTCACTGACACCCGGCTCAAACGCCAGGGAGCCGACAAACAGACTCATGGTGAAACCGATCCCGCAGAGGATTGCCACGCCCAGCACCTGGCCCCAGTTGGCGCCTTGGGGCAGGGCGGCGATGCCGATTTTCACGGCCAGCCAGGTCAGGCCGAACACGCCGAGGGTCTTGCCCAGCAGCAGGCCAACCGCGATGCCCATCGGCACGTGGTGGGTGAAGCTTTCGACGGTCACACCGCTCAGGGACAGGCCGGCGTTGGCGAAGGCGAACAGCGGCAGGATGCCGTAGGCCACCCATGGATGCAGAGCGTGTTCCAGGGTAAGCAACGGCGAGGGTTCGGCGTTTTTTGTGCGCAGGGGAATGCAGAAGGCCAGGGTCACACCGGCCAGTGTCGCGTGGACACCGCTCTTGAGCACACAGACCCAGAGGATCAAACCGATGATCATGTACGGCCCGAGCTTGACCACGCCGAGCCGGTTCATCGCGATCAACGCCACGATGCACGTCGCGGCCAGAGACAGCGAAAGGGTCGAGAGCGTACCCGAGTAGAAGATCGCAATGACGATGATTGCGCCGAGGTCGTCAATAATTGCCAAAGTCATCAGGAAAAGCTTCAGCGACACCGGTACCCGCTTACCCAGCAGGGCCAGTACGCCGAGGGCGAAGGCGATGTCGGTGGCCATCGGGATGGCCCAGCCACCCATGGCTGCCGGGTCATCGCGGTTCAGAAACCAGTAGCTCAGCGCCGGCACCACCATGCCGCCAATCGCCGCCGCGCCGGGCAGGACGATTTGCGACGGTTTCGACAGTTGGCCGTCGAGGACTTCGCGCTTCACTTCCAGCCCGATCAGCAGGAAGAACAGGGCCATCAGGCCGTCGTTGATCCACAGCAGCGCCGGTTTGGCGATTTGCAACGCGCCGACCTGCGCCACTACCGGAGTGTCCAGAAAACTGCTGTAAAGCCACGACAGCGGGGAATTGTTGATGATCAAAGCCAGAGCAGCAGCGGCGATCAATAACAGTCCGCTGGCAGCTTCCAACTGGAAGAAACGCGTGAAAGTGCTACGCAGAGGCAAGGTCGCTCTCCATCGATGAATTCAAAAGGTGGCACACACTAACCCGTACCGTTAGTTGTTAAAACAAAAGTTATATTCTTTTTTGTTATATACCGTTACAACGTGAACGACCGGCGACCTGAGCCTAGCAGTTGCCGGGCGTATTGAACCTCAGCTGTACCTGTGCGTGATGTAGGTTTTTTCCTAAGCTTGTTATCTGAGCCTTGCAACAAGGCCGACTCAACGAGAAAAACACCATGAGCGACAATCGACAGTGGGCCCGCGAAGCCATCCGGATCATCGAAGCCGACTTCCAGCGCAGCGCCGACACCCACCTGATTCCCTTGCCGCTGCCGGGTTTTCCGGGCATCGAGTTGTATTTCAAGGATGAGTCCAGTCATCCCACCGGCAGTCTGAAGCACCGTTTGGCGCGCTCGCTGTTTCTGTATGCGCTGTGTAACGGCTGGCTCAAACCCGGTGCGCCGGTGATTGAAGCGTCCAGCGGTTCGACGGCGATTTCCGAGGCGTACTTCGCCAGTTTGCTGGGCTTGCCGTTCATTGCGGTGATGCCGGCGACCACCTCCAAGGAGAAGATCGCGCAGATCGCTTTCTACGGCGGCAAGAGTCATCTGGTCGATGATCCGACGCAGATCTACGCCGAATCCGAGCGCCTGGCCCGCGAACACGATGGGCATTTCATCGACCAGTTCACCTATGCTGAGCGCGCTACCGATTGGCGGGCGAACAACAACATCGCCGAGTCGATCTTCCAGCAAATGCGCTTCGAACTGCACCCCGAGCCGAGCTGGCTGATCTCCAGCCCCGGCACCGGCGGCACCACCGCGACGCTGGGCCGTTACGTGCGTTACCGCCAACATTGCACCCGCGTGCTCTGCGCCGATGCCGAGCGCTCGGTGTTCTTCGATTACTACCAGACCGGCGACGCGAGTCTGCGCCTGGATTGCGGTTCGCGGATTGAAGGCATTGGCCGGCCTCGGGTGGAAGCGTCGTTCCTGCCCAAAGTGATCGATGCGATGGTCAAGGTGCCGGACGCATTGTCTCTAGCAGCCATGCATTACCTGGCGCAGCGTTTGGGACGTCGGGTCGGCGGGTCGAGCGGGACCAACCTGATCGGCGCCTTGATGGCGGCCCAGCAGATGGCGGCGGCGGGGGAGTCGGGGTCCATCGTGGCGATACTGTGTGATGGCGGCGAGCGTTATGCCACGACCTATTACGATCAGGCTTGGCTCAAGGTCCAGGGGTATGAGTTGAGTGGTTTGATGGATGCCGTGGCGGGGAGTGTCGAGCGCGGCGAGCCGCTGCCGGCCAGCGTGTTGCGCGCCAATATCTGATCCACCGCAGAGCAAATGTGGGAGCGGGCTTGCTCGCGAATACGGTTTAACATTCAACGAAGATGTTGACTGATCCACCACTTTCGCGAGCAAGCCCGCTCCCACAGGTTCTGCTTTGTTTCATTGATTGCGTATCAGGCTTCGAGGCCGAGGATGTCGCGGGCCACAGCTTCTGCAATCCGAATCCCATCGACACCCGCCGACAGAATCCCGCCCGCATAACCCGCGCCTTCACCCGCCGGGAACAAGCCTTTCACGTTCAGGCTTTGCATCGACTCGTCACGGGTAATCCGCAGCGGCGATGACGTACGTGTCTCGATCCCGGTCAACACCGCGTCGTGCAGCGAGTATCCGCGAATCTGCTTCTCGAACGCTGGCAAGGCTTCGCGAATGGCTTCGATGGCAAACGCCGGCAAGGCCAGCGCCAAGTCACCCAAGGCAACCCCCGGTTTGTAAGACGGTTCTACGCTACCCAACTCGGTGGACGGCTTGCCGGCAATGAAGTCGCCGACCAGTTGCGCCGGCGCTTCGTAGTTGCTGCCGCCCAGCACAAAGGCGTGGGATTCCAGGCGTTCCTGCAACTCGATACCTGCCAGCGGGCCGCCCGGATAATCGACTTCCGGGGTGATCCCGACGACGATCCCGGAGTTGGCGTTGCGCTCGTTACGCGAGTACTGGCTCATGCCGTTGGTGACCACGCGGCCCGGCTCGGACGTCGCCGCCACCACGGTGCCGCCCGGGCACATGCAGAAGCTGTAGACCGAACGTCCGTTGCTGGCGTGGTGCACCAGTTTGTAGTCGGCAGCCCCGAGTTTCGGGTGGCCGGCGTACTTGCCCAAGCGTGCGCGGTCGATCAGCGACTGCGGGTGTTCGATGCGGAAACCCACCGAGAACGGCTTGGCTTCCATGAACACACCACGGCCATGCAGCATACGGAAGGTGTCCCGGGCGCTGTGACCGAGGGCCAGAATCACGTGTTTCGAATGGATCTGCTCGCCGCCATTGAGCTCGACGCCGACCAGTTGGCCATCCTCGATCAACACATCGGTCACCCGCTGCTGGAAGCGCACTTCGCCACCCAGCGCACGAATCTGCTCACGCATGTTTTCCACAACACCGGTCAGACGGAACGTACCGATGTGCGGTTTGCTGACGTAGAGAATTTCTTCCGGCGCACCCGCTTTGACGAACTCGTGCAGGACTTTGCGACCGATGAATTTCGGGTCCTTGATCTGGCTGTAGAGCTTGCCGTCAGAGAACGTCCCCGCGCCACCTTCACCGAACTGCACGTTGGATTCCGGGTTAAGCACGCTTTTACGCCACAGACCCCAAGTGTCCTTGGTGCGCTGACGCACTTCGGTGCCGCGCTCGAGGATGATCGGCTTGAAGCCCATTTGCGCGAGCAGCAGCCCGGCGAAAATCCCGCACGGACCGAAACCCACGACGACAGGACGTTGCTCAAGATCAGCCGGCGCCTGGCCGACCACTTTGTAGCTGACATCCGGCGCCACGTTGACGTTACGGTCATCGGCGAACGTGTGCAGCACCGCCGCCTCATCGCGAACGTTGAGGTCGATGGTGTAGATGAAGCACAGTTCGGAGGACTTTTTGCGCGCATCGTAGCTGCGCTTGAACAAGGTGAAGTCGAGCAGGTCATCACTGGTGATGCCCAGGCGCTGCACGATGGCAGGGCGCAGGTCTTCTTCGGGATGGTCGATCGGCAGCTTGAGTTCGGTGATTCGTAACATGACAGGATCCGGTTCGCGGGGCGCACAACTGCGCCAAGGCGGTGAAGCCCGCGATTATAAGCCTCAAAGAATGATTCCCGTGAGGCTAAAACGATCAGTCGTTACGCGATCCGCCGAAATACCCGCAACCACGCTGAACCTGGCCGTCGACGCGCAGTTCGGCGCTCATGTGCTGGACACTGCCGGTGGTGCTGTCGACGCAACGTTGCGGTGCAACCCACAATTCGATGTGCTGGTTATTGGCTTCGGTGCTGAGGTTGAAGCGGCCATCGCCCAGTTGCTCTTCAACGTAGGGAACGGCCAATGGCGGCTGACCGGCGCGTTCGATGACCATGCCTTTGCCGCTGACTTTCACGTTCCACTCAGGCCCATGGCCGGCGGCGCGCAGGATAAGCAATTTGAAATTCGGATCGTTGCACGCGGTGCCCGAGCGCTCGACGCGGTACAGCTGCGCAAGATCGAGGCGGCTGTCGACGATTCGCCCGCGCACGTCGGCGAACAGCTTGCCCTGGGCATCGGCCAGGGTCGCGGCCTCTTGCAGGACGCTGGTGCCGCCGGTGTCATTGACCACGTAACTGCGTTGTTCATTGCACGGTTGGAACTGCAACTTGCCGTCCGCCGCCGTCAACTGGCCCTGCATACGGGTCTGGCCCACGTGGGAGGCACTTTCACGCGGGCCATCGAGCAACTGGCAAGCGGCGAACAACGGAAGCAGGGCAACAAGGACTAAGGAACGGGCAACACGCATCTTTGAGTCTCCAGACAAGTGCCGCCACGTTACTCAGCCTGACCGTTCATCACAACCCTGCATGTCCTCGCTTTCCTGAAATCAAGATCAAAAGATCGCAGCCTGCGGCAGCTCCTACGGGGCGTACGCCGAGCCTTTTGTAGGAGCTGGCGAAGCCTGCGATCTTTTGATTCTGGCTGTTTAGCCGACGTGGAAGGTCTGACCTGTTTGCAGGCCTTCCACACTTTTGGCGTAGGCCAGAGCCACATCCGCTGCCGGAACCGGTTTGTAGCCGCGGAAATACGGCGCGTATTTGCCCATGGCCTCGACCAGTACGTTAGGGCTCACCGAATTGACGCGCAGACCGCGAGGCAGTTCGATGGCCGCTGCACGCACGAAGCTGTCCAGCGCACCGTTGACCAGCGCTGCCGAGGCACCGCTGCGAATCGGGTCGTGGCTGAGCACCCCGGTGGTGAAGGTGAACGAGGCGCCGTCATTGGCGAATTCGCGACCGATCAGCAGCAGGTTGACCTGGCCCATCAGCTTGTCTTTCAGGCCCAGGGCGAAGCTTTCTTCGGTCATTTCACCGAGGGGTGCGAAGGTCACGTTGCCGGCAGCGCAGACCAGTGCATCGAACTTGCCGGTTTGCTCGAACAGCTTGCGAATCGAAGCGCTGTCGCTGATATCCACATGGAAATCACCGCTGTTGCGGCCGATGCGGATGATCTCGTGGCGCTCGGACAGCTCCTTGTCGACCGCCGAACCAATGGTGCCGCCTGCGCCTATCAAAAGAATTTTCATCGTGTTGTTCCTCGAAGTGGTTAAACGAGGTTGAAGTCTAGAGTGGTTTTTTCCATTGATAAGCGCGCTAATAGGCAACCTTTGGTTTTCAAATGGAAACAATCCATGAGCGAAATGGATGATCTGGCAGCGTTTGCGGTGTTGATCGAAGCGGGGAGTTTTACCTTGGCGGCGCAGCAATTGGGGTGCAGCAAGGGGCAGCTATCCAAGCGCATCAGCCAACTGGAATCGCGTTTTTCAGTGGTGCTGCTGCAACGCACCACTCGCCGTTTGAGCCTGACCGCTGCGGGTGCGGCGCTGTTGCCTCAGGCTCAAGCGCTTGTGGTCCAGGTCGAGAGAGCGCGTCAGGCATTGGCGCGGCTGAAGGACGACATGGCCGGGCCGGTGCGTATGACGGTTCCGGTATCGCTGGGGGAAACCTTCTTCGATGGCTTGTTGCTGGAGTTTTCCGGCAAGTACCCCGAGGTGCAGATCGAGCTAGACCTGAGCAACAGCTACCGTGATTTGTCCCGCGACGGGTTTGATCTCGCGGTTCGCTCCGAGGTGGGCAATGACGAGCGCCTGGTGGCCCGGCCGCTATTAGCCTGGCACGAAATGACCTGCGCCAGCCCGGCTTACCTTGAGCAATACGGCGAACCGTTGACGCCTCAAGCACTCGCTGATCATCGCTGTCTGCTCAACAGTCATTACAGCGGCCGCGAAGAGTGGCTCTATCACCAGCAACACGAGTTGTTGCGGGTTCGCGTATCGGGACCGTTCGCCAGCAACCATTACAGCCTGCTGAAGAAAGCGGCACTGGCCGGCGCCGGCATTGCGCGGTTGCCGTCCTACCTGCTGCAATCGGAATTGGCTGACGGACGTTTGCGCTGGCTCCTGCGTGACTATCAGACCCGCCGCATGCCAATGTACCTGGTTCACCCGTATCAGGGCGGTTTGCCGAAGCGCACGCAGGTGTTGGCGGATTACTTGATTGGTTGGTTCAAGCGCAGCGGTGAAGCGCTGGATCGGCTCCAGCACACCACATAGATCCCTGTGGGAGCGAGCTTGCTCGCGATAGCGGTGAGTCAGTCAACATCACTGTTGAATGTGAAATAGTCATCGCGAGCAAGCTCGCTCCCACATTGGATCTTCGTTGTCAGGAATCTTGCGGGTCGATTTGATCCAGCGCCCGATTCACCGCCAGCTCGCCCAGCATGATGCTTTGCTGGATACCGAGCAGCATGTTGCGGTGCGAACCCTCCAGGAAAGCGGCGAAATTGCTGGCCATCACACTCGCCGACGCTAGTGATTCGCAGGCATGGCCCAGCAGGGTTTGCACATCGATACCGGGCGCGACGACAAACATCGGGCTGGGATTGTGTGGGGGGTTGGGTGAGTTCTTGAACATAGGTTTGTGCTCGCTGTAAGGGCTACGCCCGGTTCGCGACTAAACGAATGGGTGGCAGCTGTATGCAGGTTAGTCGACCGATGAGCACAGAAACTCGGCGCGCCCGAAGGCGCCCTGCACACAGCCGCCATCAAGTGCAGGAAAGGGATACCTGACTTTTTGGCGCTTATGCGTTTCTGTGCAAAACAACCGAGCGACTAAACCCGACCACTGATGGGCAGTGGCAGGGAAACGATAGAGGCCGGTCCCCAGGCGCACAAGCCGGCGGATTCTGGCGTAGCTGTAGGCAACGACGCAAGGCGTTGTAGCTTGCAGGAAGTAACACGGACACTGATTAAACACGCTCTCCCAAACACTAAAAAAACCTGGTAGGAGCTGCCGAAGGCTGCGATCTTTTGATCTTGATTTTCACCAGAACCACCGAAGATCAAGATCAAAAGATCGCAGCCTTCGGCAGCTCCTACGGGGAGATCTTCATTGTTATGAGGTGTGTGACAGACATAAAAAAACGGCCCGAAGGCCGTTTTTTGTTTACCGCAAAGACTCAACCACCCAAGTACGCTTCACGCACTTTCGGGTCGGTCAGCAGCGCTTCACCGGTGCCTGTCATCACCACCCGGCCGTTCTCCAGAACGTACGCACGGTCAGCAATTTTCAGCGCCTGGTTGGCGTTCTGCTCCACCAAAAACACCGTCACGCCATCTTTGCGCAGCTGTTCGATGATGTCGAAGATCTGCTGGATGATGATCGGTGCCAGGCCCAACGATGGCTCGTCGAGCAGCAGCAGTTTGGGTTTGCTCATCAGCGCACGGCCGATGGCGAGCATTTGCTGTTCGCCGCCGGACATGGTGCCGCCGCGTTGGGCAAAGCGCTCTTTCAGGCGTGGGAAAAGTCCGAGAACCTTGTCCATCTGTTCCTGATAATCGCCCTTGTCGGTGAAGAACCCGCCCATGGCGAGGTTTTCTTCCACGGTCAGACGGGCAAACACCCGACGGCCTTCCGGCACGACTGCGATGCTTTTGCGCATGATCTGCGAGGAGCTCTGACCGACCAATTCCTCACCCATGTAGCGGATGCTGCCGCTGTGGGCTTGCGGCGAACCGCAGAGCGTCATCAGCAGGGTCGACTTGCCGGCACCGTTGGCGCCGATCAGGGTCACGATCTCGCCCTGGCGGACTTCGACGTTGACGCTGTGCAGGGCCTGGATCTTGCCGTAGAAGGTGGAAACGTTTTCGAATTGCAGCATTTACGCTTCCCCCAGGTAGGCTTTGATCACTTCGGGATTATCGCGGATCTGTTCCGGCGTGCCGTTGGCCAGAGGCGTGCCCTGGTTGATCACGACGATGTGGTCGGAAATGCTCATGACCAGTTTCATGTCGTGTTCGATCAGCAGCACGGTGACGTTGTGCTCTTCACGCAACATGCTGATCAGCGCCTTGAGGTCTTCGGTTTCCTTCGGGTTCAGGCCGGCGGCCGGTTCGTCGAGCATGAGGATCCGCGGGCGGGTCATCATGCAGCGAGCGATTTCCAGACGACGTTGCTGACCGTAGGCCAGGGTGCCGGCCGGACGGTTGGCGAAGGCCTTGAGGTTGACCTTGTCCAGCCAGAACTCGGCGAATTCCATGGCCTCGCGCTCGCTCTTGCGGAACGCCGGGGTCTTGAACAGACCGGCCAGGAAGTTGGTGTTCAGGTGACGGTGCTGGGCGATCAAGAGGTTCTCGACCGCCGTCATGTCCTTGAACAACCGCACGTTCTGAAAGGTGCGCACCACGCCTTTGAGGGCGATTTTGTGGCCGGGCAGGCCCTGGATCGGCTCGCCGTCCAGCAGGATGCTGCCGCCACTTGGCTGGTAGAAACCGGTCAGGCAGTTGAACACGGTGGTCTTGCCGGCGCCGTTGGGGCCGATCAGTGCCACGACCTGTTTTTCCTTCACGCTCAGGGCTACGCCGTTGACCGCCAGCAAGCCGCCGAAGCGCATGCTCAGATTTTCGACTTTAAGGATCTCGCGGCTCATTTGCGCAGCTCCATGTGGGGGCGTTGCATAGGCAGCAGACCTTGAGGACGCCAGATCATCATCAGCACCATCAAGGCGCCGAACATCAACATGCGGTATTCACTGAATTCACGCATCATCTCCGGCAACAGGATCATCACCGTGGCGGCGAGTACGACGCCCAGTTGCGAGCCCATGCCACCCAGCACCACGATGGCGAGGATGGTCGCCGACTCGATGAAGGTGAACGACTCCGGTGTCACCAGGCCCTGACGCGCGGCGAAGAAGCTGCCGGCGAAACCGGCGAAGCACGCACCGAGGGTGAAGGCCGAGAGCTTGATGACCGTAGGATTGAGACCCAACGCACGGCAGGCGATTTCGTCTTCACGCAGCGCTTCCCAGGCACGGCCCAGCGGCATGCGCAGCAAGCGATTGATGACGAACAGGGCAAACAGCGCCAGCAACAGCGCAACGAGGTAAAGGAAGATCACCTTGTTGATCGAGTTGTATTCCAGGCCGAAGTACTCGTGGAACGTCTGCAGGCCTTCAGCGGCTTTACGTTCGAAGGTCAGGCCGAAGAACGTCGGTTTCTCGATGTTGCTGATGCCGTTCGGACCACCCGTGAGGCCGGTCAGGTTACGCAGGAACAGACGGATGATTTCACCGAAGCCCAGCGTCACGATCGCCAGATAGTCACCGCGCAGACGCAGGACCGGGAAGCCGAGCAGGAAGCCGAAGGTGGCCGCCATCATCCCGGCGATTGGCAGGCAGATCCAGAAGCTCAGACCGTAGTAGTGCGACAGCAGCGCATAGCTGTAGGCGCCGACGGCATAGAAGCCGACGTAACCGAGGTCGAGCAGACCGGCCAGACCGACCACGATGTTCAGGCCCAGGCCGAGCATCACGTAGATCAGCACCAGGGTGGCAATATCCACCGCACCGCGGGAGCCGAAGAACGGCCAGACCAGCGCACCGATGATCAACGCGATGATGATCCAGCGCTGAGTGGTCGGCAGGGTCAAGAAAGTACTGGCCTTGGCCGGCATCACCGGCATGTTCGGCGAGGATTTCCAGGCTGCGCTGATCTGGTGGTCGAACAGCACCCGCAGGAACATCAACACCGAGCATACGGCGATGGTGATCAGCGTTGCAGTGCTGGTGCCATGGACTTCGAGGTTGATGCCGACAATGGTCAGTTTCAGACCGAGTACCGGGTAGGCAACAGCCCACACCAGCAAGGCGCTGAACAACGCCTGTTTAAGATTCCTAGTCATACTTTTTCAACCTCCGGACGGCCCAACAGGCCGGTTGGCCGGAACAACAACACCAGAACCAATAAGCCGAACGCCACGACGTCCTTGTACTGGTCGCCGAAGATATCGGCACCAAAGGCTTCCGCCACCCCAAGCACGATCCCGCCGAGCATGGCTCCGGGGATGCTGCCGATGCCGCCCAGTACCGCTGCGGTGAAGGCCTTGAGGCCGACCAGGAAACCGGCGTTCGGGTTGATCACGCCGTATTGCATGCTCAGCAACACAGCCGCGATGGCTGCCAGTGCGGCACCGATGACGAAGGTCAGGGCGATGATGTTGTTGGTGTTGATACCCAAGAGGTTGGCCATCTTGATGTCTTCGGCACAGGCGCGGCAGGCGCGACCCAGGCGAGAGCGGGAGATGAACAGCGTCAGGCCGAGCATGGCGACAAAGGTCACCACGAACACCACGATTTGCATGTAGGAAATCAGCACTTCTTGTGCGCCACCTGGCCCGATGGAGAAGTTACCGGGGATCAGGTTGGGGATGGATTTGTCCTTGGAGTCTTGCGCCAGCAGAACCGTGTTCTGCAGGAAGATCGACATGCCGATGGCGGAAATCAGCGGGATCAGACGGTTGCTGCCGCGCAAAGGGCGGTAGGCGATCCGTTCGATGCTGTAGCCGTAGGCACTGGTCACGACGATGGTCGCGAGAAAAGCGGCGGTCATCAACAGCGGAACACTGTCGAGTCCCATCATGGACAGGCCCGCAATGGCGATGAACGCCACGTAGGAACCAATCATGTACACCTCGCCGTGGGCGAAGTTGATCATTCCAATGATGCCGTAAACCATCGTATAGCCGATGGCGATCAGGGCATACGTGCTGCCAATGGTCAGACCATTAACCAGCTGTTGGAAAAAGTGATAGATGTCAGGCATTACAGCGCTCCTAAAAACCTGATACGCATTTCACTGGTGGAGTCATTTTCCCGCTCGAGCCCCGTGGATCTGCATCCACTTCGAACGCGAGGTTTGCCAGCGAACCGCTGATGACGGTTTTGAGATTTTCAGGTGGGGAGACTGGCGGATCACGCCAGCGCGGCCCAATACGTTCGTAAAACAAAGCCCACGGCACGCCGTGGGCTTTATTGGCAGTCAGTCAGGCAACGCCTTACTGAGGCTTGGCTTCAGTTTTAGGTTTGCCGAAGTGCCACTCGTAAACCACAAATTTGAAGTCTTTCAGGTCGCCCTTGGCGTCGAAGCTCAGGTCGCCAGTCGGGGTTTTGAACGTGCCGGCGTGGATAGCTTCAGCCACTTTGGCAGCGTCTTCGCTCTTGGCAGCCTTGATACCGTCGGCAATCACGGTCACAGCCGAGTAGGCCGGGAACACGAATGGACCGCTCGGATCTTCTTTCTTGGCTTTGAACGCATCAGCCAGGGCGATGTTGGCCGGATCCTGGTCGAAGGATTTCGGCAGGGTTACCAGCAGACCTTCGGAAGCGTCTTTGGCAATCTGCGAAATGGAGTCGTTACCCACGCCTTCCGGACCCATGAACTTGGCTTTCAGGCCTTTTTCCTGTGCTTGACGCAGGATCAGACCCAGCTCCGGGTGGTAGCCGCCGTAGTAGACGAAGTCGACGTTGGCTTGCTTGAGCTTGGAGATCATCGAAGAGAAGTCTTTGTCGCCGGCGTTGATGCCTTCGAACACGGCAACCTTGACGTTTTTGCCTTCCAGGGTTTTCTTCACGGCGGTGGCGATGCCTTCACCGTATTGCTGTTTGTCGTGCAGAACAGCAACGATCTTCGGTTTTACGAAGTCGGCAATGTAGTTACCGGCGGCAGGGCCCTGGGCGCTGTCCAGACCGATAGTACGGAAGATCATTTTGTAACCACGGGAAGTGATGTCCGGGCTGGTGGCCGCCGGGGTGATCATGATCACGCCTTCGTCTTCGTAGATGTCCGAAGCCGGTTGGGTGGAGCTGGAGCACAGGTGACCGACCACGAACTTGACGCCGTCGTTGACGACTTTGTTCGCGACCGCTACCGCTTGTTTTGGATCACAGGCGTCATCGTATTCAACGGCTTCGAGTTTCTTGCCGTCTACGCCGCCTTTGGCGTTGATCTGTTCGATGGCCATTTTGGCGCCACTGAACTGCATGTCGCCGTATTGGGCTACAGGGCCGGTTTTAGGGCCGGCGATGCCGATCTTGATGGTGTCAGCTGCGAACGAATGGCTGGCAACCCCGGCCAGAACCATAGCGGCAAACAGTTTGGAAATCTGCTTAGTAGCCTTAGTCATAGTGCTCCACTCTTACTGTTGTAGTTTTTATAGTCCTGGCGCCGTAGCAGCAGAACCGGGTCAGATATCTTCGATATCCTCCGGAAAATGCCCCCGGCAACTGTACCGGTACAGTGTAGAGCGCCAATTGTTAGCCTGGGAAGCTGGCGCCAGGGGGCAAAACCTGAGGGTGTCGCTTTTTTGAAAGAAAAAGACAGAATGGCGGCGGGGGTTATAGCTGAAATATCAGCAATCCTTGGCTTTCCTGCTGTTTTCAATCGGTAACTCAATTGCATCCGGGTTTTTCTGCCAGACCACCAACGTTATGATGACGTCGATTTCTTTTCCGGACAGGACCCATGACTCAAGAACCTAGCACCCTCTATGCCAAGCTGCTTGGTGAAACCGCATCTATTACCTGGAAGGAGCTGGAGCCGTTCTTCGCCAAGGGTGCCCTATTGTGGGTCGACCCCGGTCTGGATTTGATTGCTGCAGCGCAGGCAGTGGCGACCGACGAAGGCGAGAAAGTGGCTGCCTGGCTGGCCGCCGACAAGGTCGCCAAGCTGTCTGAAACGCGGGCGCTGGATCTTTTTGAACGTGATCCGGAGCTGTGGGCAGTGGTCGTATCGCCGTGGATTCTGATCCAGGAAAGGGCGACGAGCTGAATGCTTGCACTCTATTGGTGCGTGGCTTTGTCGGGCAAAAGTGTGTAGCCGAGTAGCGTGATGGCATGTTGCCGTAGAGAAAGGCCACAGGCGGGCCAGCATCACGGTGACGTAAACGTAACGGGAACAGTTTATCGAGCAGCCTGATGGCTGCTTAATTGTTTCTGAATGTTGGGATTGGTGTCGGATGTGAGACCGCTTTCGCGAGCAAGCCGAATCGTCGCACCGCCGCTCCCACATTTGATCGCATTCCTTCTGAAAAAATACGGTCAAAATGTGGGAGCGGCGGTGCGACGATTCGGCTTGCTCGCGAATGGCCGCGACGCGGTTTTGTGTCAGACCGAGAACGTCTTGCCAGTATGGTTATTCAGCGAAATAACCTTGGTCTTGCCAATCCGGTGACGATAAATCTCGCGCAAGTACTTGATCGCCTTCTTCACGCAATCCCGGGACAGGCGAATGTCATTGATCGAGACGAACTTGTCTTTGTCATTGATCAACTCGCGGTACTTCTTCTCGTACATCGGTTTGATTGCGTACCAGTTGGTGTCGAGGATCTTCGCCGGGTTCTCGAACTCATTCAGCAGCTCGTCGATCCGGTCTTCGTCGAACTCTTCCTTAATGATGAAGTCCAGGATCGAGTTATCCAGAGTCTCGTCGAAGCGGTACGGGTTTTTCGCGAAGCAACGCTTGATGAAGGCCACGATCAGCGTCAGGAAATCGTCCGACAGGCACGGGCTCTTGGCGATCAGGGTGGTCAACGACAGGTTGGCCGAGGCGCCGATGACCAGCGCATAACGCTTGAGCGTGGTGTTCGGGAACAGGCTGTTGAGGTGGGTCTTCAACCGGTTCAGGTCCATGTAGGACAGCTTGTAGTCCTTCGGCAACGAAACAATCGAGACCACCGACGAGCAGTTCTTGAAGAAGTGCAGGTCGTGCAAGGCGGCTGCGTCATACCCCGAATTCTTGTACTGCTCCAGCGAGGCGCGATAGCGCTTGGATTCGATCGGCAACAGGCTGATGCCTTCGATCGCCTGGGTCACTTTGTTGAAGTGCGGCAAGTCGATGGAGCGGAAGAACAGATCGTCGATGTTCAGGCGCTGCGGCTCTTTCTCGAACACCTTGAATTTGTCGCTGCTCGGCGGCGGGGTTTCCGGCACCACGGACTCGGCGTAGGCAATCGCTACGGGGCCTGCCAGGCTCATGAACAGGTCGTTGGCGTCGAGGCGAATGGTTTCACCAATGTCGATGCCGGCGCGACGGAAATAGTTCTGGTCGTAGTCGGTGGTGACCGCTTGCGCCGTCAGAATGTTGAAGATCTGCTGTGAGATGTATTGGTTAGCGTGCTTTTCCATCGCATTGACGTCGATGTTCTGGATGTTGCCGTCATCGCTTTCTTCGGCGTAACGCATGATGTCGTTGGAGATCAGCATCATGGCGTTCCATGGGCGGATACGGCCCATGACACTGGCTTCGCTGCTGTCTTCGTTGGCGAAGTTGTAAGAGAAGTCCCACTCTTCCGACAGGTATTTGCACAGCAGGCGACCGGCGTTGATGTGCAGCGCCTCGGACATTTCGCTGCGGTGATCGGAAATGTTCGGCAACACGCAGATGCCGCTGGTGAAGATCGGCTCGAAGACGAAGGAATGACCGCTCTTGCCGTCGTGCTCGTCCATCGGCTTGGTGTCGAACGTCTTGTTCATGTACGAGTGCTGCTGGGCCAGGCCGAATTCCGAGGCCATGCCCGAACCGGTACCGCCGCCGGCACTGAAGATCGAGAAATACAGGCGCGACTGGTTGGCCTTGATCCCGCAGCTGTCGATCAGGTACGAGTGAATCATCTTCCAGTCAGGGCTGGAGAAACGCTGGGTGTCCTTGTTCAGGATGATCTTGGCCAGGTACTGACCGAGGATCGGCGCGTTACCGGCGCCACCGGCGTGGACTTCCGACAAGTCCATGATTTTCATTTTGCTGTAGTCGCGCAGGAAACCGCTTTTTTCGCCTTTGCGCGAGAAACGGATGCGGCCGGCGATGTCTTTGTCCAGGTCGCCGAGCATGACCAGCGGTTCTACCAGGAACACCGGTTTGGTGGCCTTGTTCGGCCCCAGACGCAGGTTGTTGCGAATCCACTGTGCCGGGCTGTAGCCCTTTTCGGCGAAGCGCTTGTCCGGCGACAGGCGATCTTCGTTGTTGAATTCGTTGAGGTAGAACTTGCGGGCGTTGTACACCAGCTCGGCGACGTCCAGCGCGATGTTCGAGCCGCAGCGGCCCAGGCCGATCAGGCACACCGACGGGAATTCCTGATCGCTGTGCTGTTCGCTGTCACCGTCCAGATGCGGTGGGCGCGGGAACACCATGTCGCGCAGGCCGTCGAGGTTATCGAGGATGCGGTCGGTATTGGTTTCGGTGAAGTACAGGTATTGCTGAGTTGCCAGCGGGCGCGATGGCGTCAATGGCTTCGACGGTGCGGGGCTGTTCGCCGCGGGGCTCAACGTCAGATCGGATATCGCAGTGGCCGGATTGTTTTTAGAAGTCATTGTGCGCCATGTACCTGGGCTGGTTGGTTGAGCGACACGATGTCGTCGAACCATCACGGATGGGATCTTGCGTCTTTTTTCAGCGCGTATTTGGCCCAAGCGTCAGGGCCTTGGCCTGAGCATCGCTCGGGGGAATCCTTTCCTAAGTCATGATGAATCGGCCAATATTCGATGATCTTTAATCAAAAGGAGGCCAAATGATGGCAGCGTTACCTTCACTCGGGTTTGCCGGGGTCGGCCTGATGGGCTTGCCGATGTGCCGTCGACTGCTGGCAGCGGGTTATCCGCTGACGGTGTGGAACCGCAATCCAGCCAAGTGCGCGCCGCTGGTCGAGGCCGGTGCACGACAGGTCGCCACGCCGGCTGAGCTGTGTCAGCACGCTGACGTGGTGATGCTGTGCCTGGCGGACACCTCGGTGGTTCGCGAGGTGGTGTTTGGCCCGGCCGGGGTTGCGGAGGGTGGGAAAAGCGGTCAACTGCTGGTGGATTTTTCCAGCCTGGAACCTACCGCGACGCGGGAAATGGCGACAGCGCTGGTCAGCCAAACCGGCATGAGCTGGCTGGATGCACCCGTGTCCGGCGGAGTGGTCGGTGCCGAGGCCGGCAGCCTGGCGATCATGGTGGGCGGTGAAACGGCGGATCTTGAGCGCGTCAGGCCTGTGCTGTTGAGCCTCGGCCAGCGCGTGACCCACATGGGCGCCGTCGGAGCGGGGCAGGTGACCAAGGCTTGTAATCAGATGATCGTCGCCTGCAACGCGCTGGTGATCGCCGAAGTGGTGGCGTTGGCCGAGCGTTCCGGGGTCGACGCCCGTCTGATCGCCGAGGCGCTGGCCGGTGGTTTCGCCGATTCAAAGCCGTTGCAGATCCTGGGTCCGCAAATGGCCGACAGCCGTTTCGAACCGGTGAAATGGCATGTGCGCACGTTGCTCAAGGACCTCGATACCGCGGTGAAGTTTTCCCGTGAGCAAGGCTCGGCCACGCCGATCAGTGGACTGGCCGCACAATTGATGCGCCTGCATGGGAGCCAGGGATTCCTGGAAAAAGATCCGTCGACGCTAGTGCAGTTGTACCGCGAGCCAGACTCAAAGGGCTGACAGTGTGCGAGTGCTTGCGCTGGTTGATTTCGCTCAGCACGGGACGCAATTGCGCGAGCGGTACCGGACGACTGAGCAAGTAGCCCTGCACGAAGTCGCAGCCGTTACGCTCCAGAAACTCGTATTGTTCAAGGGTTTCGACGCCTTCGGTCACCACCTGCAAATGCAGCGTGTGGGCCATGACGATGATCGCTTGAACGATTTCCATGTCCTGGGTGGCCTTGGGAATGTCCTGAATGAACGAGCGGTCGATCTTCAGCGTATTGAGTGGTAGGCGCTTGAGGTAGGCCAGAGAGGAATAACCGGTGCCGAAGTCGTCAATCGACAGCGAAACGCCGAGGGCGCGAATCTGGCGCAGCAACACCGCCGTGTTGGCGATGTTGCCCATCAAGGCGTTCTCGGTCACTTCCAGTTCCAGCCGCTGCGGCGCCACTCCGGCGCGCCGCAGTGCCTGTTCGATTTCATCGGCCAATTCTTCGCGCGCCAGGTTCAGGGGCGAGCAGTTCACGGCGATGTGGAGTTCTTCGCAACCCTGACGCGACAACTCGCCCAGATCCTCACAGGCTTTGCGCAGGACCCAGTGGTCCAGTTCGGCGATCAGGCCGTTGGCCTCGGCGATGGCAATGAACCGGTCCGGTGCCAGCAGTCCGTGAACCGGATGTTGCCAGCGGATCAGCGCTTCAAGCTTGCTGACTTGGCCGGTTTTCAGGTCGTAGATCGGTTGGTAATAGAGCATCAGCCCGGTGTTTTCGCGCAGGGCGTGGCGCAGTTCTTCTTCGAGTTGCAGTTCCAGCGTTGCGCGGGTTTTCAGGTCTTCGCTGAAGAAATTCAGGCCATTGCGTCCGCTGTCCTTGGACTGATACAGCGCCAGGTCAGCGTTTTTCAGCAACTCTTCACAGGTCTTGCCATCTTGCGGAAACAAGCTGATGCCGATACTGGTGGTCATGACCATGCGCCGCCCGGACAGCTCGATGGACTCCTTCATTTTCGCCATGATGCGCTGGGCCATGTGCCGCGCTTCCTCACGATCATGCAGGCCGATGAGGATGCAAAACTCGTCGCCTCCGAAGCGCGCAACCACATCGTCGTGGCTGCGCACCGAACACTTTATGTGGTTGGCCAGGACTTTGAGCAATTCGTCGCCGGCATCATGGCCGAGGCTGTCGTTGATTCGCTTGAAATGGTCGATGTCCAGGAACAGCACCGCCAGCATGCCGCCTTCGTTGGTTTTCTCGATTAGTTTCTCGGCAAAAATCTGGTTGAAGCCACGGCGGTTGATCAGGTTGGTCAGGGGGTCGTAGTGCGCCACCTGTTGTAATGACATCCTCGCCTGGTCCAGTTGACTGAGCAGGGCGTTGACCCGCTGCAAGTCGCACTCCTTGTTTTGCAGCTTCTTGTCGGCCAGTGCTGCGCTGATGCTGCTGCCGATGATCAGCAGCGTCATGATCGCCACCGTCAGACCCAGTTGCAGATGATTGTTTACGCCGGGCAGCGGCTGGAGGCTGTCGGCGGGCAGCACCAGATGGAAGGCGGCCATGCCGGTGAAGTGCATGCTGATGATGCCCGCCCCGAGCACCAGACTGGCGCTGTATTTGAGCAGTTGGTGGAACAGACCGGTGCCGTCGCGCAGATGACTTGATATCAGCAGGGCTGCAAGGCTGGCACCGATGGCGATCACAATGGAGAGGGCGAATAGCGCTGGTTGGTAATAGGCCATCGCACTCGAACGCATGGCGGTCATGCCCACGTAATGCATGGTGGCAATGCCCAGGCCAATGCAGATCGAAGCCTGGAGATATTGCCAAAAACTCAGGCGGGGATGACTGAGAGCATGCATGGCCAGCCACGAGGCGAGCAGGGCGATCAACAGAGAAAGAAGGGTGATGGGCAATTCATATTGAATGTCGATCGGAGCCTGAAACGCTAGCATGCCAATGAAGTGCATGGCCCAGATCCCGCCCGCCAGGCAACCGGCGCCTACCCAGCGCCAGAGCCGCTGCGAGGCGGGTTTTTCCACGTGACCGACCCGTTCGGCCATGTCCAATGTGGCAAAGCTGCCGACACAGGCGACCAAATACGCCAGCAGTACCAGAAAAGGGTCATTTGTGCAGTTGAGTATTACCTGGCCGTTCGCCGTCAGCTCGGTAATGAAATGCAAACCAAGCCACTCCATAGCATGCCCCATTGTCATCCTGGCTGGCGCCATGAACGCTGGCGAATGCTTTGGAGTATAGAAGGCATGTTTAGAGTGCAAACGATAGTGGCACATCGGCCCTAACCATTTTGGAATCAGCATTAGAGCGTTTGGAAATAAAAGTTGTATCAGCTGCGACATCCTCCATGGGCGGATATCAGCTTTACAAATAATGACAGACAGCTCTGGCGGGCCTGACTAGATTGCAGGTTCCGGGCTCGGATGCGTTGGCAGTGAAGCCCCAATAACAATAAAAGAGACGGACCCATGCAGAACTCGACCCAAGCGGCGAATGCCTGGCGCATTCTGTTCCTGCTGTTCCTGGCGAACCTGTTCAACTTCTTCGATCGCACCATTCCGGCCATCATCATCGAACCGATACGCATGGAATGGCACCTCAGCGACTTTCAGCTGGGGATCATCGGTACTGCATTCACCCTCGTTTATGCCATTGCCGGCCTGCCTCTCGGACGGATGGCCGATACCGGTTCACGCAGTAAATTGATGGGCTGGGGCCTGGCGGCGTGGAGCGGGCTGACAGCGGTCAACGGACTGGTGGGGAGTTTCTGGGCTTTCCTGATCGTGCGCATGGGCATCGGCATCGGTGAAGCCAGTTACGCACCGGCCGCCAACTCGCTGATCGGCGACCTGTTCCCGGCCCACCGTCGGGCGCGGGCGATGGGTATCTTCATGCTGGGGCTGCCGTTGGGGTTGCTGTTGGCGTTCTTCACCATCGGCGCGATGGTCAAGGCGTTCGACAGCTGGCGCGCGCCGTTCTTTATCGCGGCAGTGCCGGGGCTGATCCTGGCGGTCTTCATGTTCTTTATCAAGGAACCGAAACGCGGCGCCGCAGAGAGTGTGCAAGTCTCGCAGGAGCGCGTAGACCGGCCGATCCGTCGGGTGCTGGCGGTGCCGACTTTCCTGTGGCTGGTGATGGCGGGGCTGTGCTTCAACTTCGCCACGTATGCCTGCAACTCGTTTCTGGTGCCGATGCTGCAGCGCTATTTCCTGATGCCGCTGCAGGAAGCGGCAGTGGCGACCGGGGTGATCGTCGGCGTGACCGGGTTGTTCGGCCTGACACTGGGCGGTTGGGTGGCTGACAAGATTCACCAGCGGGTGGCCAATGGGCGACTGCTGTTTGCCGCGTTCAGCTTGATCATCTCGACCTTGTGCACCGCTTGGGCGCTGCATTCCGGGCGGATCGAGATCGGGGTATTTGTGGCGGTGTTCAGTGTGGGCTGGTTGTTTGCCTACAACTTCTACACCTGCGTTTATACCGCCATTCAGGACGTAGTCGAGCCGCGCTTGCGGGCCACGGCCATGGCGCTGTTCTTTGCCGGATTGTATTTGCTGGGTGGCGGTTTGGGGCCGGTGGTGGTGGGTGCATTGTCCGACCACTTTGCGCATACGGCGATGCTCTCGGCCGGTGCTGAACAGATGACCGAGGCGTTCAAGGCTGTCGGCTTGCATGACGCGATGTATTTGATCCCGGTGGCGCTATTTTTCACCATGGTGTTTCTGTTCCTGGCTTCACGGTGTTTTGTGCGTGATGCCAAGCGGATGAAGGAAGGGTTGGTGGCGGTGGTTGAGCCTGTGGGGGCTGCGGTGACTGCATGATAGCCTTCGCGAGCAAGCCCGCTCCCACAGTTGACCGAGTTCATTCAGGAGAAATGCGGTCGAATGTGGGAGCGGGCTTGCTCGCGAAGAGGCCATCAGCAGCACAGCAACAATCAAGTAGACAAAAAAAGGCCCGCATCGCTGCGGGCCTTTTGTTTTAGCGGGGTAGAGCAGGGGAATTAACCCGCCACCAACACCCGAATCGCTTCCAGTCGCAGCGCAGCCTTGTCGAGCATGGCCAGGCCTTGCTCGCGTTGTTTGCGCAAGGCAACCAGTTCGCTGTCACGCACGGTCGGGTTGACCGCTTGCAGCGCGGTCAGGCGCGCCAGTTCTTCGTCGGTGTCGGCGGCCAGACGACGCTGCGCCTCAGCCACGCGCTCGGCGTGACGCGGGAAGATCTTCTCTTCGCCGGCGTTGATCCGTGGCGTCAGTTGATCACGCTGGGCCTGGATGAACTTGTTAGCGCTGGCACGCGGCACGCTTTCCAGCTGATCGTTAAGAGTTTCGAACGACACACGGGCCGACAGGTCGTTGCCATTGGCATCGAGCAGGCAGCGCAGGGCGGCCGGTGGCAGGTAACGGCCCAGTTGCAGCGAGCGCGGGGCAACCACTTCACTGACGTAAAGCAGTTCCAGCAACACGGTGCCAGGTTTCAACGCCTTGTTCTTGATCAGCGCCACGGCGGTGTTGCCCATGGAGCCGGACAAGACCAGATCCATGCCGCCCTGAACCATCGGGTGTTCCCAGGTGATGAACTGCATGTCTTCGCGAGACAGCGCCTGGTTGCGGTCGTACGTGATGGTCACGCCTTCGTCGTCGCCCAGCGGGAAGCTGGCGTCGAGCATTTTTTCGCTCGGCTTGAGGATCAGCGCGTTTTCAGAGTGGTCTTCGCTGTCGATGCCGAAGGCGTCGAACAGGGTTTCCATGTAGATCGGCAGGGCGAATTGATCGTCTTGTTCGAGGATGTCCTCGACCAGCGCATCACCTTCGCCAGCGCCGCCGGAGTTGAGTTCCAGCAAACGGTCGCGGCCGGTGTGCAGCTCGGCTTCCAGACGCTCGCGCTCGGCGCGGGCCTCGTCGATCAGTGCTTGCCACTCGCCGTCATCGGCGTTTTCCAGCAGCGGCAGCAGGCGCGGGCCGAACTGATGCTGCAAGGCATTGCCGGTTGGGCAGGTGTTGAGGAACGCGTTCAGCGCTTCGTGATACCACTGGAACAGACGCTCTTGCGGGCTGGTTTCCAGGTACGGCACGTGCAGTTCGATGATGTGCTTCTGGCCGATCCGGTCCAGACGACCGATACGCTGCTCGAGCAGGTCCGGGTGCGAGGGCAGATCGAACAGCACCAGGTGGTGCGAGAACTGGAAGTTACGACCTTCACTGCCGATTTCCGAGCAGATCAGCACTTGCGCGCCAAATTCTTCGTCGGCGAAGTAGGCGGCGGCGCGGTCACGCTCGAGGATGTTCATGCCTTCGTGGAAAACCGTGGCTGGAATGCCGGAACGCACGCGCAGGGCGTCTTCCAGGTCCATGGCGGTTTCAGCGTGGGCGCAGATCACCAGCACTTTGGTGCGCTTGAGCATCTTCAGCGTGTCGATCAGCCACTCGACGCGCGGGTCGAATTTCCACCAGCGTTCTTCTTCGTTGGCGTCCGGCTGGGCCTGGAAGCTGACTTCCGGGTACAGCTCGGCGTGATCGCCCAACGGCAGTTCGAGGTATTCGTCGGGGCATGGCAGCGGGTACGGATGCAGCTTGCGCTCCGGGAAACCCTGCACGGCGGCGCGGGTGTTGCGGAACAGCACGCGGCCGGTGCCGTGGCGGTCGAGCAGTTCGCGGACCAGGCGGGCGCTGGCTTCGGTGTCGCCATCGTTGACCGCAGTCAGCAAGGCTTCGCCTTCGTTACCGAGGAACCCGTGGATGGTTTTGTGCGCTTCAGGCGACAGGCGCCCCTTGTCCAGCAACTCCTGGACGGCTTCGGCCACCGGGCGATAGTTTTCGCTCTCGGCGCGGAAGGCGTGCAGGTCATGGAAACGGTTCGGGTCAAGCAGGCGCAGACGCGCAAAGTGGCTGTCCTGGCCCAGTTGTTCCGGGGTCGCAGTCAGCAGCAGGACGCCGGGAATGACTTCGGCCAGTTGCTCAACCAGCGAGTATTCCGGGCTGGCCTTGTCTTCGTGCCACACCAGGTGGTGGGCTTCGTCGACGACCATCATGTCCCAACCGGCGGCGAACAGCGCGTCCTGGGCCTTCTCGTCTTCTACCAGCCACTCGAGTGCAACCAGCGCGAGCTGGGTGTCTTCGAACGGGTTGGCGGCATCGCTTTCGATGAAGCGTTCTTCGTCGAACAGTGCGACTTGCAGGTTGAAGCGGCGGCGCATCTCCACCAGCCACTGGTGCTGCAGGTTCTCCGGAACCAGGATCAGCACGCGGTTGGCGCGGCCCGAGAGCAGTTGGCGATGGATCACCAGACCGGCTTCGATGGTTTTACCCAGACCCACTTCGTCTGCCAGCAAAACCCGCGGCGCAATGCGGTCGGCGACTTCACGGGCGATGTGCAGCTGGTGCGCTATCGGTTGCGCACGCACGCCACCGAGGCCCCAAAGCGCGGACTGCAACTGGCGGCTGGTGTGTTCCAGGGTGTTGTATCGCAGGGAGAACCAGGCCAGCGGGTCGATCTGCCCGGCGAACAAACGATCGCTGGCCAGACGGAACTGAATGAAGTTCGACAGTTGGGTTTCCGGCAGGGTAACCACTTCGTTTTGCCCGTTGAGGCCGTGGTAAACCAGCAGGCCGTCGACGTCGTCGACTTCTTGTACGGTCAGTTTCCAGCCTTCGAAGTGAGTGATCGAGTCACCCGGCGAAAACCGCACGCGGGTGAGGGGCGCATTCCGTAGCGCGTACTGGCGAGTCTCGCCAGTGGCCGGGTAGAGCACGGTCAACAAGCGGCCGTCCTGTGCCAGAACGGTGCCTAAACCCAGCTCGGCTTCGCTGTCACTGATCCAGCGTTGCCCCGGTTGATACTGCTGCGCCATGCTGCCTGACTCCCACCTTGAAAAAGCGGGCTATCTTAACGGAATCGGCCCTCCAGACCAAAAGGTTTACGGCATAGAAGCTGCCGAAGGCTGCGATCTTTTGATCTTGGGGAACGCTTGAATTCTATGTTGTCCGATAAAGATCGCAGCCTGCGGTAGCTCCTACAAGTGCCAAACGGGTCACAGTTTGCGACCGATGGCTCAAGTCGGCATCCCCGCAGCCGACAGACTGCTGACAGGAGACTAATAATTATGCTTCCACCGATGCTCCCCTTGAGTGCCGTGCCAATCACCTCACAGCAGGATCCGATTCGCCAGCGGCCAGATATTCCCCCCGTGGTGCCGGTGCAGGAAAGCTCCAACGAAAGCACCATTGACCTGCAACAGCGCGATCCGGAAGAGGCGGCGTTTCAGCTGCGCGAGGAACAGCGCCGCAAGCAGGAACAGCAAAGGCGCCGCCGCGAAGCGGATGAAGATCCCGAAGAGCACCTGGCGATTCCCGGTGACGAGCTCAATGCCGACAATACCGTACCAGTGGCGCCATTGATGGAAGATCAGCCACGGCAGGGTTTGTGGGTCGATATCCAGATTTGAGGTCACGGCTGGTCAGCGCTGCCATCAGACCGCATCATTGGCACATCCTTGCCTGCAAATGCGGCAACTGAATTTCATTCCAAGCGATGCACTGAGCACCATGAGCCAAGACGACAAGCTGATCGACCTCAACGCCGAACGCGCCAAGCGGGTTCATGACCTTAATGAAAAGCGCCTGAACGAAGTGCGCCAGGCATTCGAGCACGCCATGCCGTTGGGTAAAGCGAAGAAGAAGCCGAAGAACAAACCGAAAAAGCGTTGAAACACCCTGCATCGGTTGATGCAGGTCAGTTATTTCCCCTCCTTTACGCCCAGTCTCGGGCGACATTGATCCCGGTCAATTTCTTCTCCTGCCTGATTGGTTAACTTAGCCCCATCGCAACAAGGCAAGTGCAGGAGGCCAGTCATGTTTTTCGACAACGTGGTGATCGCCGGAGTGCTGACAGTCGGCCTCATGGTTCTGTTTTTTGCAGGGTTTGGATTTTTTATCTGGAAGGATTCGCATAAGCGCAAACCGTAGGTCTTTCTGGAAGCAATGAGCACGCAAGGCATTTTGGGCAACTTCGGTTGCCCTTTTTTTTTGCGTGCGAAAATCTGTCGGATGTACATAGAACTACTGTGGGAGCGGGCTTGCTCGCGAAGGCGGCTTGGCAGCCAATATAGATGTTGAATGTTATGGCCTCTTCGCGAGCAAGTCGGATCGCCGCACCGCCGCTCCCACAGTTGATCGGTGGTGTAGCGAAGATTGCGGCATAAAAAAGGCGCGAACCTCACGGAACGCGCCTTTTTTGTGCGGCTATGTATCAGCTGCCCAGTGCCTTCGACGCCAGCCAGAACAGGCCGGCCGACAAGGCCACTGTGGCTGGCAGGGTCAGGACCCAGGCCAGCAGGATGGTTCTAACGGTGCCGCCTTGCAGGCCGCTTTTGTTGGCGACCATGGTGCCGGCCACACCCGAGGACAGGACGTGGGTGGTGGACACCGGCAGGCTGAAGATGTTGGCCATGCCGATCAGGCTTGCGGTAGTGATCTGTGCCGACATGCCTTGGGAGTAAGTCATGCCCTGCTTGCCGATCTTCTCGCCGATGGTCAGAACCACGCGTTTCCAGCCGACCATGGTGCCCAGGCCGAGAGCCAGAGCGACTGCCAGAATCACCCAGAACGGGGCATATTCGGTGGTGGTGGTCAGGTCTTTGCGCAGCTTGTCCAGGTCAGCCTTTTCACGGGCGTTGAGGCCAGGCAGCTTGCCGACTTTCTTCGCCGTGTCGTCCAGGCAGAGCAGATAACGACGCACTTCGATGCGGCTTTCCGCCGGCAGCGAGTGGTAGTCGGCTACACCTTTAAGGGTGCCAAGCAGGGCGGTGATGGTCGGTTCGGTCTGTTGCGGATTGCAACGGAATTTCTCCGGCAGATCGCCCTCCACGCTTTTGCCCAGGGCCAGGAATTCACCCAACGTATCGGCATTGCGCTTGTAGAACTGGCTCAGGTGCAGGGTCGCGTCGCGAGTCCGTTCGATCTGGTAGGTCGTGCTGCCCAGGTCGAGTACGAACTGCGCCGGAACGATGCCGATCAGCACTAGCATGATCAGGCCGATACCTTTCTGGCCATCGTTGGAGCCGTGCACGAAGCTCACGGCCATGGCTGAAATGACCAGCACCAGGCGGTTCCAGAACGGCGGGTGTTTCTTGTCGTCGATCTTGCGGCGTTGTTCCGGCGTCTTGTGCATCTTCGACAGTGGACGCCACCATTTAAGGCCGATCAGTATCAGTGCGGCGACCAGGAAGCCCGCCATCGGCGAGAACACCAGGGACGCACCGATATCAATTGCCTTCTGCCAGTTCACGCCATCAGCCAACGGAATGTCGTTGATCAGGGCGTTGGCCAGGCCGACACCGAGGATCGAACCGATCAGCGTATGGGAACTGGAGGCCGGGATACCGAAGTACCAGGTGCCCAGGTTCCAGGTGATGGCGGCGGCAAGCAACGAGAACACCATGGCCAGCCCGTGACCGGTGTTCACATTGATCAGCAGCTCTACCGGCAGCAGGTGGACGATGGCATACGCCACGCCGACACCGCCCAGCAGCACGCCGAGGAAGTTGAACACACCGGAAAAGAACACCGCCAGATGAGGCGGCATGGCTTTGGTGTAGATAACAGTGGCCACCGCGTTAGCGGTGTCATGAAAGCCGTTGATGAACTCGAAGGCGAGGACAAAGGCCAGGGCGAGCAAGAGGCTCACAAGCACCCAAGCATCTAGTCCGCTGAATAAATCGATCATGAAGGTTTTCTGACCCGGTCGTAAGGGGGCGCGATTATGCCAGAAAAGACTGCTAATCGATGCACTAGGTGCTCATCGGTAACATTCTTCAACGAATTAATTTGTGGCAGTAGCCCAAACCCCAGGTTTTTACTGGGTTTTGCAAGTCATTGAATTTCTTTGAAAAGGCCGCAGCCACAAGGCGTCCTCTCGTAGGAGCAAGAGGTTTTAACGCTTGTGTGAAATATCTGAAAAGAGGGCCAGCCATGAGCCATTTGCCTCATCCGGTGGGTGAGGTGGCCGCTGCCCGCTGGTAGCGGGCGCGAAAGGCATCATCGATACATCCCGCTTTTAACGGGTGCAGACGCAGACCCTTGAAAGGATTCAGGCCGAGGTGATTATGGCTCTTCGGCTTTGAGTTCCTTTTCCATTTTCTGCAATTCTTGAGTGAAAGCCTGATCCTGAACAGTGGCGCGTTTACGCCAGGGTTTGCGTTCCGGTTCGGGCTGAGCGGCGTAGGTGGTGACTTCCCCGCCGTAAACTTCCTTGTAACGTTGTTCCTGGCGCTCAAGTTCCGCGCGCAGTTCGTCTTTCGTCACAGTGCTACCTGATTGAGTTGAGATAAATTCTGGTGAAACGCGCTGCATCAAATGTATTTGACCACGCTCGCCGAAAGGACAAGGCCCGCAAAGGCATCATTTTTTACGGCATTGCGATCAATTACTTCCATGTTGCAGGCGGCCACGGCACCAGAGATAAACAGCTGACGTAGCATCAGTTCCTGTTCCAGCGAACGCCTTGGCCAAGCATATGAAATAGTGTCAGGCGCTTGCTGCGGGTAACGGCGATGGAACATCGCGCTACCGGTGGCGGAATCGGCAATTAAAAACCGGACACCACTGAATTGCATTATAGCGGTCGATTCGAAGAACACTATCGCCAAAGAGTTAAAAGTGGGTCTTGATGTGTGATTGTTTTGTTACTCGCAACTTTATACGGCTAACTAGGTCGTTCGGCGGCACGACGTTACAGTGATGCCTTTCTGACGCCATTAAGTCGAACAAGTTAGGACAATTACATCGGTCCTTCTAATCTGCGTCAGAGTCAGTATAAAAATAGGTGCACCCCCGTTCAATAGTCGGCTGCCCCTGGTGGGAGTCCATTGCGATTACCGGTCGATGGTTCGATAATCGCACAGTCTTGGCTGCTCGGGCTTGTGTGAGGGACCGGCTGCCGCTTGTAATAGCCGCTGATCCGCGTGGAAAAGGACCTTATATGAACGATCAAATGCGCAATTCCTTCGCTTCAGTGGCGCCGCCGATCGTTGCCTCGCCCGCCAAGCGGATCCAGGCACTGACCGGCGACCCGGATTTCATGACCTCCCTGGCCCGTGGCCTGGCCGTGGTGCAAGCCTTTCAGGAGCGCAAGCGTCACCTCACCATCGCCCAAATCAGTCATCGCACGGAAATTCCCCGCGCCGCTGTGCGACGTTGCCTGCACACGCTGATCAAACTCGGCTACGCCACCACCGACGGCCGTACGTATTCGCTGCTGCCTAAAGTACTGACGCTTGGCCATGCCTATGTGTCCTCGACGCCGCTGGCGGTTTCCGCTCAGCCCTACCTGGACCGCATGAGCGAGCAACTTCATGAAGCCTGCAACATGGCCACTCTGGAAGGCGATGACATCTTGTACATCGCTCGTTCGGCCACCACCCAGCGACTGATTTCCGTCGACCTGTCGGTGGGTGGACGTCTGCCGGCCTATTGCACCTCGATGGGGCGGATTCTTCTCGCGGCGCTGGACGATACGTCACTGCGCGAGTACCTCGACCATGCAGAGCTGCAAGCCAAGACCAGCCGAACCTTGCACACCCCCGAGGCGTTGCTCGAATGCCTGCAAGAGGTGCGGCAGCAAGGCTGGTGCATCGTCGATCAGGAACTGGAGCAGGGTCTGCGCTCGATTGCCGTTCCGGTGTACGACGCTTCCGGCCAAGTGGTCGCGGCGCTAAACGTCAGTACCCACGCCGGCCGAGTCAGCCGCAACGAGTTGGAACAACGTTTCCTGCCTGGCCTTCTGAGCGCGAGCCGCGACCTTAGCGCGCAACTCTTTGCGTAAGCCATTTGCCTAAGCTGTTCGATAAACGCACAGACTCGCGTTTATCGAATTGACGCTCTTTCCCCAAGATCACTAATGTCGCGGCAGCGCCAGCCTTGGCTGGCTCCCGTCCGACTGCGTTCTTTGCGTGGAATAAAAATAATGAACCAGCCCCAGTCTGCTGTAGGAAATTGCCTCGACGTGCAGTCCTTCATCAATGCTCAACCCATTTCGCGCTACCAATGGCGAGTGGTGATCCTGTGTTTCCTGATTGTTTTCCTCGATGGCCTCGACACGGCGGCCATGGGTTTCATCGCGCCCGCCCTGTCACAGGACTGGGGCATCGACCGCGCCAGTCTCGGTCCGGTGATGAGCGCGGCGTTGATCGGTATGGTCTTTGGCGCACTGGGTTCTGGCCCATTGGCTGACCGCTTCGGGCGAAAAATCGTACTGGTGGGCGCGGTGCTGTTGTTCGGCGCGTTCAGCCTAGCTTCGGCTTACAGCACCAATGTCGATCAGTTGCTGGTGCTGCGTTTCCTCACTGGCCTGGGCCTTGGCGCCGGCATGCCGAACGCCACGACGCTTCTGTCCGAATACACCCCGGAGCGCAAGAAATCCCTGCTGGTGACCAGCATGTTCTGCGGTTTCAACCTCGGCATGGCGGGCGGCGGTTTCATTTCCGCCAAACTGATTCCGGCCTTTGGTTGGCACAGTCTGCTGATGATCGGCGGGATTTTGCCGCTGATCCTCGCCGTCGTATTGCTGTTCTGGCTGCCGGAATCGGCGCGCTACCTCGTCGTCCGCAATCGCGGCACTGACAAAGTGCGCAAGACCCTGGCGCCCATCGATCCAACCGTAGTAGCTCAGGCTTCCAGCTTTAGCGTGCCGGAACAGAAAACCGTGAAGGCCCGCAACGTGTTCGCGGTGATCTTCTCCGGTACCTACAGCACCGGCACCTTGTTGCTGTGGCTGACCTACTTCATGGGGCTGGTGATCGTCTATCTGCTGACCAGTTGGCTGCCGACGCTGATGCGTGACAGTGGCGCGAGCATGGAGCAGGCGGCATTCATCGGCGCGTTGTTCCAGTTTGGTGGGGTATTGAGCGCGGTGGGCGTGGGCTGGGCGATGGACCGATTCAATCCGCACAAGGTTATCGGCATTTTCTATCTATTCGCCGGGGTATTTGCCTACGCGGTAGGGCAGAGCCTGGGCAACATCACGCTATTGGCGACGTTGGTGCTGGTGGCCGGGATGTGCGTCAACGGCGCGCAATCGGCAATGCCTTCACTGGCGGCGCGGTTTTATCCGACGCAGGGGCGGGCGACTGGGGTGTCGTGGATGCTCGGGATTGGCCGCTTTGGCGCGATTCTCGGTGCGTGGATGGGCGCAACGCTACTGGGGCTGGGCTGGAACTTCGAGCAGGTGCTGACAGCGCTGGTGATTCCAGCGGCATTGGCGACCACGGCGGTGGTGATCAAGGGCATGGTCAGTCATGCGGATGCGACCTGAGGGTCTGATCCGAATCTCATGTGGTTTTGATGACCTCTTCGCGAGCAAGCCTGCTCCCACAGTTGATCGCATTCCCCTGTGGGAGCGGGCTTGCTCCGGGCGGCGTTCCGACGAAGCATTTGATCTTATCGATAGCCAGACAACAATCTGTTCGATAAACGAACACTCAGTCGATTATCGGATTGTTTGGCGTTTTTCAGGGGCTTACTCTTCAGTCATTCCGGCGCTGCGCATCGCGCCTTTTTCTTCCACTGTCGGTTCATAACAAAACGGGAGCCTGCCCCATGGCTGAAATCCTTTCGCTGCACGACGCGGTGAAGCAATTCGTTAACGACGGCGATACGGTCGCGCTCGAAGGCTTCACTCACCTGATCCCTACGGCGGCGGGTCACGAAATCATTCGCCAGGGCAAGAAAGACCTGACCCTGGTGCGGATGACGCCTGACCTGATCTACGACCAGTTGATCGGCGCCGGTTGTGCTCGCAAGCTGATTTTCTCCTGGGGCGGAAACCCGGGCGTCGGTTCGCTGCATCGCCTGCGTGACGCCGTCGAGAAGCAGTGGCCGCACGCGCTGGAAATCGAAGAGCACAGCCACGCCGACCTGGCCAATGCCTACGTCGCTGGCGCTTCCGGCCTACCGTTCGCGGTGCTGCGTGCCTACGCCGGCTCCGACCTGCCGAAGGTCAACCCGCTGATCAAAACCGTCACCTGCCCATTCACCGGCGAAGTATTGGCGGCCGTGCCTTCGGTGCGCCCGGACATTACCGTGATTCACGCACAGAAAGCCGACCGCAAAGGCAACGTGTTGCTGTGGGGCATTCTCGGCGTGCAGAAAGAAGCCGCACTGGCCGCCAAGCGCTGCATCGTCACCGTCGAGGAAATCGTCGACGACCTCAATGCACCGATGAACTCCTGCGTTCTGCCGACCTGGGCCTTGAGCGCGGTCTGCCACGTTCCCGGCGGTGCGCATCCGTCCTACGCTCACGGCTACAACGAACGTGATAACCGTTTCTACCAGGCTTGGGACCCGATTGCCCGCGACCGTGAAACCTTCACCGCGTGGATCAACGAGTACATCCACGGCTGCGCTGACTTCAGCGAGTTCCAGGCCAAACTGGCCGCTGCTTCGGAGGCCAAGTAATGACTTACACCACCAATGAAATGATGACCGTCGCCGCTGCCCGCCGTCTGAAAAACGGTTCGGTGTGCTTCGTTGGCATCGGCCTGCCGTCGAAAGCCGCCAACCTGGCGCGTCTGACTTCTTCGCCGGATGTAGTCCTTATCTATGAATCGGGTCCGATCGGTGCCAAGCCGAGCGTACTGCCGCTGTCGATCGGTGACGGTGAGCTGGCGGAAACCGCCGACACCGTCGTCCCGACCGGTGAGATTTTTCGCTATTGGTTGCAGGGCGGGCGCATCGACGTCGGTTTCCTCGGCGCCGCGCAAGTCGACCGCTTCGGCAATATCAACACCACCGTGGTGGGCGACTACCATCAGCCGAAAGTCCGCCTGCCGGGTGCCGGCGGTGCGCCGGAGATTGCTGGCTCGGCCAAAAGCGTGCTGATCATCCTCAAGCAGTCGGCGCGTTCCTTTGTCGACAAACTCGACTTCATTACCTCGGTCGGCCATGGCGAGGGCGGTGATTCGCGCAAGCGTCTCGGCCTGCCGGGCGCGGGTCCGGTCGGCATCATTACCGACCTGTGCATCATGGAGCCGGAAGCTGAAACCCATGAATTCGTGGTCACCGCGCTGCACCCAGGCGTGACCCGCGAGCAAGTCATCGCGGCTACCGGTTGGGCGATTCGTTTTGCCGAGACAGTTGAAAACACCGCCGAGCCGACCGAGGTCGAACTGAAGGCGCTCAGGGATCTGGAAGCCCGCACTGCCGCGGCCCACGGCCAAGCACCCGGAGAAGCCTGATGCGTGACGTTTATATCTGTGATGCGATTCGCACCCCCATCGGCCGTTTCGGCGGTGGCCTGTCGGCGGTTCGCGCCGACGACCTGGCCGCCGTGCCGATCAAGGCACTGATGGAACGCAACCCGTCGGTGGACTGGAACGCGGTGGACGAGGTGTTCCTCGGTTGCGCCAACCAGGCCGGCGAAGACAACCGCAACGTGGCGCGCATGGCGCTGTTGCTGGCGGGCCTGCCGGAAACCATTCCGGGCGTGACCCTCAATCGCCTCTGCGCCTCGGGTATGGATGCCATCGGCACCGCTTTCCGGGCGATCGCCAGTGGCGAGATGGAGCTGGCAATTGCCGGCGGCGTCGAGTCGATGTCCCGCGCACCGTTCGTGATGGGCAAAGCTGATGCGGCGTTCTCGCGCAACATGAAGCTGGAAGACACCACCATCGGCTGGCGCTTCATCAACCCGTTGATGAAAGCCCAATACGGCGTGGATGCGATGCCGCAGACCGGCGATAACGTGGCTGACGATTACGAAGTTTCCCGCGAGGATCAGGACGCTTTCGCACTGCGCAGCCAGCAACGGACAGCCGCCGCGCAAGCTGCAGGATTTTTCGCCGAAGAAATCGTTGAAGTGCGCATTGCCCACAAGAAGGGGGAAAGTGTCGTCAACCAGGATGAGCATCCGCGCGGCGACACCTCGCTGGAAGTCCTGGCCAAACTCAAACCGGTCAATGGCCCGGACAAGACCGTCACCGCCGGCAACTCCTCGGGTGTGAACGACGGTGCCGCGGCGTTGATTCTCGCCTCAGCCGAAGCCGTGAAAAAGCACGGCCTGACCGCTCGCGCCAAAGTGCTGGGCATGTCCAGTGCCGGTGTCGCACCGCGTGTAATGGGCATCGGCCCGGTCCCGGCGGTACGCAAATTGACCGAGCGCCTCGGCCTGGCCGTCAGCGATTTCGATGTGATCGAAGTCAACGAAGCCTTCGCCAGCCAGGGATTGGCAGTGCTGCGAGAACTGGGGCTGGCGGACGATGCTGCCCAGGTCAACCCGAACGGTGGCGCCATTGCCTTGGGCCATCCGTTGGGCATGAGCGGCGCCCGTCTGGTACTGACCGCGCTGCATCAGCTGGAAAAGACCGGTGGCAAGAAAGGTCTGGCGACCATGTGCGTCGGCGTGGGTCAGGGTCTGGCCTTGGCGATCGAACGGGTCTGACGCGCAGCGTTGATGAATAAGAACTGAGGAATGCTTCATGACTGACAAGCCTGGTTACCGCCGCCCACAAGAGGGCACCCAGCCGGACTACCTGCACCCGGCCTATCAATCCACCAACCGTCGCTCGCCGTCCAAACCATTGGTGTTTTTGCCCCATTCGCTGTCGGAAATTACCGGTCCGACCATCGGTGCCGAGCGCATTCAAGCGCAGGACAACGACCTCACCGCCCAGCACAAGGGTGAGCCACTGGGTGAGCGCATCATCATTCACGGCCGCGTGCTGGATGAAGATGGTTTGCCGGTGCCGGGCATTCTGGTGGAGATCTGGCAGGCCAATGCCGCCGGTCGCTACAACCATGACCGCGACCTGCACGATGCGCCGCTGGACCCGAATTTCACCGGCACTGGCCGCACCGTGACCGACGCCGATGGCGGGTACCAGTTCCAGACCATCAAGCCCGGCGCCTACCCATGGGGCAACCACCACAACGCGTGGCGCCCGGCGCACATCCATTTCTCACTGTTCGGGCCGAGCATTCTGACGCGCCTGGTCACGCAGATGTATTTCCCGGGCGACCCGCTGTTGGCCTATGACCCGATCTACAACTGCGTACCGGATACCAGCGCCAAAGAGCGTTTGATCGCTAGTTTCGACCTGGAAAAAACCATCCCTTCCTATGCCCTCGGTTATCGCTGGGACATCGTCTTGCGCGGCCGCGAAGCCACGCCGATGGAGAAATAAGATGACGCTGAACGCGACCACATCCCACACCGTCGGGCCGTATTACCACATCGGTTTGACCTGGCTGAACCGCGAAGACCTGACGGTCGAACAAACCCTGGGCGAGCGCGTGGCGATCACCGGGCAAGTCATCGACGGCAACGGCGACGTCGTCAACGACGCGATGCTGGAAGTCTGGCAAGCCAACGCCGCCGGCAAGTATGACCACCCCGAAGACGATCAGGACAAACCCCTGGACCCGAACTTCGAAGGGTTTGGCCGGGTGCCGGTGGATGCCGAAGGGCGCTTTCGTTTCACCACGATCAAGCCAGGTACGGTAGAAGGCTTGAAAGGCACGAACCAGGCGCCGCATCTGGTGGTGCTGGTGTTTGCTCGCGGGTTGGTGAAGCACTTGCTGACACGGATTTACTTTGATGGCGAACCGACCAACGTGGGGGATCCGTTGTTGGAGTGTGTGCCGGCTGAACGTCGCAGTACTTTGCTGGCGAAGAAGGATGCGTCGGGTGTTTACCAGTGGAATGTGATCCTGCAAGGCACCGATGCCGAGACAGTGTTCTTCGACTATTGAGTAAACACCACAACCCCTGTGGGAGCGGGCTTGCTCGCGAAGGCGTCGTGTCAGTCGATATCAATGTTGCCTGACACACCGCTTTCGCGAGCAAGCCCGCTCCCACAGGGGGATCTGTGTTGCTAATGCTTCTGTGGAGCGGGACTGTTGCGAGGTGTGTCTAGACTCTCACTGTCCCCATTGAGTGAAAAACAATGACAACTAACACTGCTACTACAGCGCACTACACCGGCGAAGAGCGCAGTAAACGGATCTTTGCGATTGTCGGCGCCTCGTCCGGCAACCTCGTCGAATGGTTCGACTTCTACGTCTACGCCTTCTGCGCGATCTATTTCGCCCCTGCCTTTTTCCCGTCCGATAACCCGACTGTGCAGCTTGTGAATACGGCTGGCGTATTCGCCGCCGGCTTCCTGATGCGGCCCATCGGCGGCTGGATCTTCGGCCGGCTGGCGGACAAGCACGGACGCAAGAATTCGATGATGATTTCGATTCTGATGATGTGCTTCGGTTCGTTGCTCATCGCCTGCCTGCCGACGTACAACAGCATCGGCGTCTGGGCGCCGATCATGCTGCTTTTCGCCCGCCTGATTCAGGGGTTGTCGGTGGGCGGTGAGTACGGCACCACCGCGACCTACATGAGCGAAGTCGCCCTCAAGGGCCAGCGCGGTTTCTTCGCCTCGTTCCAGTACGTGACGCTGATTGGCGGGCAATTGCTGGCGGTGTCGCTGGTGGTGATCCTGCAACAGTTCCTCACTGAAGATGATTTGCGTGCCTATGGTTGGCGGATCCCGTTTGTGGTGGGTGCGTTGGCGGCGTTGATTTCGCTGTTCCTGCGTCGTTCGCTCAAGGAAACCACCAGCAAGGAAATGCGCGAAAACAAGGACGCCGGCAGCATCCGTGCGCTGTTTCGCGACCACAAGGCTGCGTTCATTACCGTGCTCGGTTACACCGCCGGTGGCTCGCTGATTTTCTACACCTTCACCACGTACATGCAGAAGTACCTGGTGAACACCGCCGGCATGCAAGCCAAGACCGCCAGCTACATCATGACCGGCGCACTGTTCCTTTATATGTGCATGCAACCGTTGTTCGGCATGCTCGCGGACAAGATCGGCCGACGTAACTCGATGCTCTGGTTCGGCGCCCTCGGTACGCTGTTCACCGTGCCGATTCTGTTGAGTCTGAAAAGTGTCAGCAGTCCGTTCCTGGCCTTCGTGCTGATTACCGTGGCGCTGGCGATCGTCAGTTTTTACACCTCCATCAGTGGCCTGGTAAAAGCCGAAATGTTCCCACCGGAAGTGCGCGCCTTGGGCGTCGGCCTGGCGTATGCGGTGGCGAATGCAATCTTCGGCGGTTCGGCGGAATACGTGGCCCTGAGCCTCAAAGCCGGGGGCATGGAAAACTCTTTCTACTGGTACGTGACGGTGATGATGGCGGTGGCGTTCCTGTTCAGCCTGCGCTTGCCGAAACAGGCGAAGTATTTGGAAAACGACCATTGATCTTTACCCGTGGGCCTGACCGGCCCACGCCTTCAGGGACTGTTTATGAACGAGCGACCGGGCAATCAATTGTTCGATGCCTATTTCACTGCCCGCGACATGCGTGAGGTGTTCTGCGATCAGGGCCGGGTTCAAGCGATGCTTGATTTCGAAGCGGCACTGGCCCGGGCCGAAGCGCGAGTCGGGCTGATTCCGCAAACGGCTGTCGCGCCGATTGAAGCGGCCTGTCAGGCCGGGCATTACGACTTCACCGCCCTCGGCGAGGCGATTGCCACGGCGGGCAATTCGGCGATTCCGTTGGTCAAGGCGCTGGGTAAACAGATCGCGGCCAACCATGCCGAAGCCGAGCGCTATGTGCATTTGGGCGCGACCAGCCAGGACGTGATGGACACCGGCCTGGTGTTGCAACTGCGTGGCGCGCTGGAGCTGATCGAAAGCGATCTGGCGCAACTGGGCGAAACGCTGGCGACCCAGGCGTTGCGCTATGTCGCCACACCACTGGCCGGACGCACCTGGTTGCAGCACGCGACGCCCGTCACCCTCGGTATGAAAATCGCCGGTTGGCTGGGCGCTGTCACTCGAAGCCGTCAGCGTCTGCGGGAACTCAAGCCGCGACTGCTGGTGCTGCAATTCGGCGGCGCCTCTGGAACCCTCGCGGCCCTCGGCGAGCAGGCGATGCCGATTGCCCAGGCGCTGGCTGAAGAATTGAAACTGACACTGCCGGATCAACCTTGGCACACCCAGCGAGACCGCTTGGTGGAGTTCGGCTCGGTACTGGGATTGATCGCCGGCAGCCTCGGCAAACTCGGCCGCGACATCAGCCTGTTGATGCAGACCGAAGCCGCTGAAGTGTTCGAACCCTCGGCACCGGGCAAGGGCGGTTCTTCGACCATGCCGCACAAACGCAACCCGGTGGGCGCGGCGGTACTGATCGGCGCAGCGACGCGCGTTCCGGGTTTGCTCTCGACGCTGTTCAGCGCCATGCCTCAAGAACACGAGCGCAGCCTGGGCCTGTGGCATGCCGAGTGGGAAACCCTGCCGGAGATTTGCTGCCTGGTGTCCGGCAGCCTGAAGCAGGCGCGGCTGGTGGCGGAAGGACTGGAAGTGGACGCCGAGCGCATGGCCCGCAACCTCGACCTGACTCAAGGGCTGGTGCTCGCCGAAGCGGTGAGCATCGTCCTCGCTCAACGGGTGGGGCGCGACACTGCGCACCATTTGCTGGAGCAATGCTGCAAGCGCGCAGTGGCTGAACAACGTCATCTGCGAGCGGTACTCGGCGACGAGCCGCAAGTGACCGCCGAACTCTCGCCTGCTGAACTCGATCATCTGCTGGACCCCGCCCATTACCTCGGTCAGGCCCATACCTGGGTCGAGCGAGCGGTGGCTGAACATTCTGCGTTGACTGCCTGAAGGAGATTGCTGTGGCTTTCGTACAACTCGCCGAGGGCGAACTGCACTACCAAATTCAAGGGCCGCAACTCGATGGCCCGGCTGATGCGCCGGTACTGGTGCTGTCCAACTCGCTGGGCACCGACCTGCACATGTGGGACGCGCAGATTGCGGCGTTCACCGAGCATTTTCGCGTGTTGCGTTTCGACACCCGTGGCCATGGCAAATCGCTGGTCACACCGGGGCCGTACAGCATCGAGCAACTGGGCCGCGACGTGCTGTCGCTATTGGATGCCTTGCACATCGAGCGCGCGCATTTCTGCGGTCTGTCCATGGGCGGGCTGATCGGCCAGTGGCTGGGGATCAACGCTGGTGATCGCCTGAACAAACTGGTGGTGTGCAACACCGCGGCGAAAATCGGTGATCCGTCGGTATGGAACCCGCGCATTGAAACCGTGCTGCGTGACGGTCCGGCCGCCATGGTCGCGCTGCGCGATGCGTCGATTGCGCGCTGGTTCACCGCGGATTTTGCTGAAGCCAATCCTGCTGCCGCGAAGAAGATTACTGACATGCTCGCCACCACCTCGCCTGAAGGTTATGCCGCGAATTGTGCCGCCGTGCGCGATGCCGATTTCCGCGATCAGTTGTCCTCGATCAAGGTGCCGCTGCTGGTCATCGCCGGCACCGAAGACGCGGTCACGCCGCCGTCCGGCGGGCACTTCATTCAGGAACACGTGCAGGGCGCCGAGTACGCCGAGTTCTACGCCGCGCACTTGTCCAACGTCCAGGCCGGTGCTGCGTTCAGTGACCGGGTAGTGACGTTTTTGTCAGCTCATTAAGGGGATTGTTGTGGACGAGAAACAACGTTACGACGAAGGCCTGAAAGTCCGCCGTGCCGTACTCGGCGACGCCCATGTCGACCGCAGCCTGAACGCGCTGACCGAGTTCAACTCGGAGTTTCAGGAGATGATCACCCGTCACGCCTGGGGCGACATCTGGACCCGTCCGGGCCTGCCGCGTCATACCCGCAGCCTGATCACCATGGCCATGCTGATCGGCATGAACCGCAATGAAGAACTCAAACTGCACCTGCGTGCCGCCGCCAACAACGGCGTGACCCGCGGCGAGATCAAGGAAGTGATCATGCAGAGTGCGATCTACTGCGGCATTCCGGCAGCGAATGCGACGTTCCACCTGGCGGAGTCGGTGTGGGATGAGTTGGGGGTTGAATCGCGGGAGTGATCCTGGCGATTTGCGGTATCTGAGCTGACGCCATCGCGAGCAAGCTCGCTCCCACAGTTTTCCGGTGTGAATTCAAATGATGTGTTCACCCAAAATCCCCTGTGGGAGCGAGCTTGCTCGCGATGGCGGTGGCCGGCTTGATACATCATTAGCGGTCAATCAAACCGTGGCCACAATGAAGATCCGCTTGAACGGAAACAACGTGTGCCCGTCGCTCTCCGGCGGGTAATGCGCATGCACGCGCATCAGGTAGTGGTAAATGAACCGCGCCTGTTCATCATCCTTCAGCCCCTGCATCACCGGCCGCAACGCCGAGACTTTGACCCAGTCATAGATCGGCGACTTGCCGTCGACAACCTGTAGCTGTTCGGTCTCCCAGATATCCAGTGTCCGGGTGATCGGCGAGAGCAACCGGTAGTAATTTTCCAAAGACAACAGCGGCCGTGCAGCCATGGCCTCGCGCAATTGCGGGGTGCCAAGTGGTTTGCCACCGGGGCCTGCCTCTTCAAGGGTGTCGAGCATCAGTTGATACCACAGCGCATCCCGCCAGTCGGGCATGTGCGCGGCCAGGCATCCACCCGAATTGAGCTGGCCGAGCAGTCGCGGCAATAACTGTTCGTGACCACTGACGAAGTGCAGTACCGCGGCGGCGAACAGCAGGTCCGCCGGTTGTTCGGGTTGCCAGTCGAGTAGATCGCACTGTTTCCACAACGCCTTGATCGGCAGGTAACGGGCTTCGTCCAGCATTTGCTGCGAACTGTCGATGCCCTGCAACTGCGCTCGAGGCCAACGCTTGGCCAATAGTTGCGTGGCTATGCCGGTGCCGCATCCCAGGTCATAGATGCGTTTGGGCTGTTTGAGTTCGACACGGTCGAGCAATTCATTGACCGGTCGTCGCCTGAGGCGGGAAAACTACTGGTACGCCTTGGCGTCCCAGTCGGTGCAGGCTTTCCCTGCCGATTCAAGTTTGACGCTCATGAGGTGATCCTCTCTGGCGGTTACAGCTGCCTTCCGATGACGTTCAGTGTTTTCAGGACAACGGCCACGCCTTTGCGCGTGTCCGGCTCGTTTAGCAGTTTGATCAAGGCATAGGCCCCCGGCGGCTCGGGGGCGGCTGCGACCTCGGCCTTGGCCAGGCGCACGGCGTTACTGACGGTCCAGGTGGCCGCCGTAGCGTTTTCGAACAGCCGCGCCAGCTTTTCCACCATCGCTGCGTCCAGCAGGTCGGTCATGTCCGAGACCAGCGATAGCACATCGACAATGTTGTCCAGCCGACCGCCGTCGATCAGCGGTTGAATTTTCGCCATCAAGGCGACGAGTCCCGGCGTCGCTGGCATGCCGGCAGCGCTGGTCGCCAGCGTTTCATCTGATAGGTTCGTCATTGTTTACGCCTCCTGAGCGGATCAAAGCATTCCACGGGCAACCGCCCAGTACAGGCCACGATTGAAGCCATTTCTCAACAGGCCGCCGAGCTTGGTCGGCGGTGTCGGCAGGACGTCATGGGCGTAGTCGTACCACAGCGGCATACCGGCGTTGAGACCCATCTGCGCCACGGCCTGAACCCGTCCGTCGTAGACGCTGTTGGGCGCACCGAGGCGAATCTCGGCAGCAATGTTGTTGGCGATGACCGGCGCCTGGTTATGGCAAGCACCACCGGCCTTGCTCACCGGCAGATCGACGGTGTCGCCAATCACGTAGACGTGTTCCAGGCCGTAGACCTGCAGGGTCTCGTGGTGGGTCGGCAACCAACCTTCGTTGTTGGGCGCTTGAGACGCTCCGGACTCCAGCACGGCATCGACGGCGCGGATCGGCGGTGTCGCCATCAGGATGTCGAAGGGTTGCTCTTCGCCTTCTTCTGAATAGGCGATTTTTCGTTCGGGATCGACACGGCTGAGGGTGAAACCGCGTTGGAAGCGGATGTTCTTCTGCTCGAAAATGCCGGGCAGAATGTCCCCGGTGGGGCGTTGCAGAAACAGGCAGTTACGCAGCAACTGAGCCGTGGTCGGGTAGGTGTAGACGATTTCCACCTGGTCCCGCACGCCCCGACGACGCAGGAAGTCGTCGAGCATCAACGTCGTTTCTACCGGTGCAATGCCGCATTGGTGCGGCACGTTGGGTGTCTGCGGGAAAGACACAGTGATGAAGATCCGGCCTTTTTTGATCGTGTTCAGCCGTTCTGCCAACTGCCGGGCGGGCTGATATTGGTAGAAGTGGTCGCCGGCTTCTTTCAAGCCATCGATGCGTTCCGGCGCAGGCACGCAACCAGTGGCGATGACCAGAAAGTCATAGCCATAGCGCTTGCCGCTGCGGGTTTTCAGGCCTTGCCCGGGGAAATCGAAACCCGTGACCTCTTCGACGTAAAAGCTGATTTCCGGGCGCAACAGTGAACGTTCCGGACGCTTGAGTTCTTCTTCAAAGAACTGATTGAACGCCACGTACATGAACGCAGGTTTATAGAAGTGATCGGGGGAGTTGGACAGCAGTGCAATCGAGACTTCGCCGCGCAGGATTTCTGGATACAGCTTGCTGGCCAGTTGATTGGCCAACATGGTTCCACCTACGCCGCCACCGACGATAACTATTCGCTTGCTCATACCTGACCTCCGTGGTCATGGCCGCTTCGCGTACAGCATCCGGAGATAACGGAAGAAAAAAAGGGGCTCCTACATCAGGATGGAGAATTAAACACGCTTCTTGCCTGTATCTGCGAACACACAAAGCGCTAGTTTGCGCCGACAGGTGGTTACAGGCACGCGACCGCCTCAATCCAACGGTCGCTGCCAGAACGCGGCTATAGCAGGCTGATCGGATAGCTGGCGATTAACCGGTTCTCGTCAAACTCGTTGTTGCTGAAGTCGCGGCGAATGGTCGAGTTGCGCCATTTGACGTTGAGGTTTTTGAGCGCGCCGCTTTGCACGGTGTAACCCAATTCGCTTTCGCGGCCCCATTCCTTGCCGTCGGTAATGGTGCCGGTGTGCACATTGTCGCCGCTGATGTAGCGGTTCATCAGGGTCAGGCCGGGAATGCCGAGGGCGACGAAGTTGTAGTCATGACGTACCTGCCAGGATTTTTCCTGAGCGTTGTCATAACTGGCGTTGTAACTGTCGTTGGCCAGGGTGCCGCCGCTGGTGCCGTTGACCCGCATCCAGGCGTTGTCGCCGGTGAGTTTTTGCAGGCCGACGTAGAAGGTGTTGCCGCCGTATTTGGCCGAGAACAGGCCCGACCAGGTCTTGTTGTCCAGCTCGCCGGCCCGGGCGCTGCCGTCATCCTTGCCATAGAAGAAACCGAGGTTGGCGCCCAGGGTCCAGTCGCCGATGGGTTGGCTGTGGATCAGATTCACGTACTGCTGGCTGTAAATGTCCTTGAGTTCGGCGTTCCACACACCGATCTGGGTGCGCTTCTCGTTGAAGACGTATTCGCCGCCCTGAAAGTTGAAACGGTCGGAGGTAAACGCCGGTTTGCCGGTCATCGACATGTCGCTCATGCTGCTGTCGTCGCGCGGGCTGTTGGCGCGGAACTGGCCGCCGTAGAGCGTCAGGCCGTCGATTTCCTTCGAGGTGATCTGGCCGCCACGGAAGGTTTGCGGCAGGGAACGACCATCGTCCGAACGCAGGATCGGCAGCACCGGCATCCATTCGCCCACCTTCACTTCGGTCTGCGACAGCTTGGCCTTGAACGCCACGTTGGTGCGCCCGAAGTTATCCGCCGGGCGACCGTCGTGATCCAGCGGCAGCAACTGCGTACCGCCGGTGCCTTTACCGCCGTCGAGTTTCACCGAGTACAGCCCCAGCACGTCCATGCCGAACCCGACGGTGCCCTGAGTGAACCCGGACTTGGCGTCGAGAATGAAACTTTGTGTCCACTCTTCTGCCTTGCCCTGAGCTTTGGTCGGGTTGGTGAAGTTGCGGTTGATGTAGAAGTTGCGCAAGTTCAGGTTGACCTTGGCACCTTCGACAAAGCCTGACTCCTCGGCCAAGGCAGGCAGAGCCGTACTGGCCAGTGCAACGGCGATGAGGCTGGGGAACAAGTATTGCGTGCTGGAAGGTGTCATGTGTTCGGGGCTCTCTAGTATTTAGGCGTGAAACGGGGCGCTGCCGCAACGTGGGGTTGCAGACAAAAATTTGAAATCAGGGCAAAAACGAACGGGATCAGCCGGACAGGGCAGGGCGTGGGGGCATGGTGTCGAACCTGTTGTTATTGGTCTTGTGCGACGAATGGTGCGGGGGATGGGCGGGGCGATTCAATTGGGGAAAGCGGGTTTTGGGCGATTATCGAACGTAAGATTGGCTCGGAATTTGTGTTGTCTGTTCCGGCCTCATCGCGAGCAAGCTCGCTCCCACAGTTGATCTCTGCTGGTCATCAATATTGTGTTCACCCTAGATCCCCTGTGGGAGCGAGCTTGCTCGCGATGAGGCCAGTCCTGGCGCCACAATTTTCCTGTAGACAACAAAAAGCCCACCAATCGGTGGGCTTCTTGTTTTACAGCGCTATCAGAACAACTTCAGCTTCGGCGCTTCTTCTTTCAGCGGTTCGTTCTGCGCCGTCTGCTCGTTCCAGCCACCGCCCAGTGCCTTGTACAGATTGACGGCACTGACCAGTTGCGCCAGACGGTCGGTGATCAGTACCTGTTGGGCACTGAACAGCTGGCGCTGGGCATCGAGGAAGGTCAGGTTGCTGTCGACACCAATGCGGTAACGACGCTCGGCCAGACGGTAGTAGTCCTGGTTCGCGGTGACGAAATCACGCTGGGCCTGTAACTGATCGGTATAGGTCTGGCGGGCAGCCAGGCCATCGGCGACTTCCTGGAAGGCCGTTTGAATGGACTTCTCGTAGTTCGCCACGCCGATGTCTTTCTGGATTTTTGAATAATCCAGGCTGGCGCGCAGGCTGCCGGCGTTGAAGATCGGCAGGTTGATCTGCGGCTGGAACAACCATGTGCCCGAACCGCCCTTGAACAGACCGGACAGGTCCGGGCTCAGGGTCCCGGCGTTGGCCGTCAGGCTGATGCTCGGGAAGAACGCAGCCCGCGCCGCGCCGATGTTGGCGTTGGCGGCTTTCAGGTTGTATTCGGCCTGGAGGATGTCCGGACGACGTTGCAGCAAGTCCGATGGCAGGCCGGCCGGCACTTCGCTCAGCAGGTCGTCAGCCAATGGCTTGGCCGCTTGCAGGTTGGCCGGGACGCCGGTGCCGAGCAGCAGCACCAGGCTATTTTCATCCTGGGCAACCTGACGGGTGTACTTGGCCTGTTGCGCGCGGGCGTTTTCCACCGAGGTACGCGACTGGGCCAGGTCCAGCGCCGAGGCGACACCCACTTCGTTGCTGCGGGAGGTGAGCTTGTAGCTCTCCTCGAACGCACCCAGGGTGTCCTGGGTCAGTTTCAGCAGCTCCTTGTCAGCCTGCCAGGCCAGATAAGCATTGGCCACGCTGGCCACCAGGCTGATCTGGGTGCTGCGTCGTGCTTCTTCGGTGGCGAAGTACTTCTGCAGCGCTTCTTCGCTCAGGCTGCGAACCCGACCGAACAGGTCGAGTTCATAGGCGCTGATGCCGACCGTGGCCGAGTAGGAACTGGTGATGTCCGCTTCGCCGGTCTGCGAGGCCCGAGCCGGGACCCGCTGACGGCTGCCGGTACCGTTGGCCGACACGGCCGGGAACAGATCGGCACGCTGGATGCGGTATTGAGCCGCAAAGGCGTCGATGTTCAGCGCTGCGACACGCAGGTCACGGTTGTTTTCCAGGGCGACCTGGATCAGCTGTTGCAGTGCCGGGTCATGGAAAAACTGCTTCCAGCCCTGTTCGGCGGCAGCCTGGGCAGGCGCCTGGGCCGACGAATACGCCGGACCTTGCGGGTACTGACCCGCCACCGGAGCTTCAGGCTGCTGATAATCGGGAATCAGCGAGCAGCCGCCGAGCACGAAGGCGGCAACAGCCAGGGAGAGTAGCGACTTGCTCATTAGCTAGCCTCTTTAGAAGGTTCAATAGCGTCGTCCTGGTCAGCGGTTTTGCGCTGCCCCATGGCCGACACGGTGACGAAAAACAGCGGGACCCAGAAGATCGCCAGGATCGTGGCCGTGAGCATACCGCCAATCACCCCGGTACCGATCGCATGTTGGCTACCCGAACCTGCACCCGTGGAAATCGCCAGTGGTACCACACCGAGGACGAAAGCGAGCGAGGTCATGATGATCGGTCGCAAACGCATCCGGCAGGCTTCAATTGCCGCATCGCGCAGGCTACGCCCTTGTTCATGCAGTTCCTTGGCAAATTCGACAATCAAAATGGCGTTTTTCGCCGCCAAACCAATGGTCGTCAACAGGCCCACCTGGAAATACACGTCGTTGGACAGGCCGCGCAGGCTGGTCGCCATCAGCGCACCGATGATCCCCAGTGGTACCACCAACATCACCGCGATCGGGATCGACCAGCTTTCGTACAGCGCCGCCAAACACAGGAACACCATCAGCAGCGACAGGGCGTACAGCGCTGGCGCTTGCGAACCGGACAACCGTTCCTCGTACGACAGACCCGTCCAGGAAATACCGACACCGGCCGGCAGTTTCTTGGCCAGGGCTTCGACTTCGGCCATGGCTTCACCGGTGGAATAACCGGGTGCCGGAGCACCGAGGATTTCCATCGCTTCGACGCCGTTGTAACGCGACAGCTTCGGTGCACCGTAGATCCACTCACCCTTGGCGAACGCCGAGAACGGAACCATGGTGCCGGCGCTGTTGCGCACATACCATTTCTTCACGTCTTCAGGACTCATGCGCGCACCCGGCTGGCCTTGCACGTAAACCTTCTTCACCCGACCGCGGTCGATGAAGTCGTTGACGTAGCTACTGCCCAAGGCAATCGACAAGGTGTTGTTGATGTCGGTGAGGGTGATGCCCAGGGCACTGGCCTTCTCGTCATCGATTTCCAGTTGGTATTGCGGTTCGTCGTTTAGACCGTTGGGGCGCACTTGCGACAGAATCTTGCTTTGCGCCGCCATGCCGAGGAACTGGTTACGCGCTTCCATCAGCTTGTCGTGACCGATACCGGCGCGGTCTTGCAGGAACACGTCGAAACCGGTGGCGTTACCCAGTTCCAGTACCGCCGGCGGTGCGAAGGCAAACACCATGGCGTCACGGAAGGTGAAGAAGTGCTGTTGGGCACGGGCCGCGAGTTTGAACACGCTGTTTTCGGCGTTACGTTCGCCCCACGGTTTGAGCATGATGAACGCCATACCCGAGCTTTGGCCACGGCCGGCGAAGTTGAAGCCGGTCACGGTAAACACCGAGGCCACCGCATCGCCTTCACCGCCGTCCTTGCTCGGACGCAGCAGGAATTCACGCATTTCATCCACGACCACTTGCGTGCGCTGGGCACTGGAACCGGCCGGGGTTTGCACCTGAGCAAACAATACGCCCTGGTCTTCTTCCGGCAGGAACGCCGTTGGGATGCGGGTGAACAGCCAGATCATGCCGACCAGGATGATGAGGTAGGCCAGCAAGTACGGGGCCTTGTTCGCGAGCATGTTGCCCACGCCACGCTCGTAGCTTTTGACGCCACGGTCGAAATTGCGGTTGAACCAGCCGAAGAAGCCGCGTTTCGGCACGCCGTGCTCGCCTTTCGGAATCGCCTTGAGCATGGTTGCGCAGAGTGCCGGGGTGAAGATCAGTGCGACCAGTACCGACAGGGCCATGGCCGAGACGATGGTGATCGAGAACTGCTTGTAGATCACACCGGTGGAACCGCTGAAGAACGCCATCGGCAGCAGTACGGCCGACAGCACCAGGGCGATACCGACCAGTGCACCCTGGATCTGCCCCATGGATTTCTTGGTGGCCTCCTTGGGTGACAGGCCTTCTTCGCTCATGACCCGTTCGACGTTCTCCACCACGACGATGGCGTCGTCCACCAGCAAGCCGATGGCCAGCACCATGCCGAACATGGTCAGGGTGTTGATGCTGAAGCCGAACGCCGCGAGGATCCCGAAGGTACCCAGCAATACGACTGGCACGGTCATCGTGGTGATGACGGTGGCGCGGAAGTTTTGCAGGAACAGGAACATCACCAGGAACACCAGCACGATCGCTTCGACCAGGGTTTCAACCACACCCTTGATCGACTCGGTCACCACCGGCGTGGTGTCGTACGGGAACACCACTTCCATCCCTTGCGGGAAGAACGGTTTGAGGGTTTCGATGGTCTTGCGCAGGGCTTTTGCAGTGTCGAGGGCGTTGGCACCGTTGGCCAGTTTCACTGCCAGACCGGAGGCCGGGCTGCCGTTGAACTGGGCGCTGATCGAGTAGTTTTCACCGCCCAGACCGACATCCGCCACGTCGCCGACACGCACTTGCGAGCCGTCCTTGTTGACCTTGAGCAGGATCGCCTTGAACTGCTCGGCGGTCTGCAGGCGGGTCTTGCCGATGATCGTCGCGTTCAGCTGTTGACCGGCGACAGCAGGCAAACCACCGAGTTGACCGGACGACACCTGGACGTTCTGCGCGGCGATGGCGGTTTTCACGTCCACCGGGGTCAGGTTGAAGTTATTCAACTTGGCCGGGTCGAGCCAGATCCGCATTGCGTACTGCGCACCGAAGACCTGGAAGTCTCCGACACCGGCGGTCCGCGAGATCGGATCCTGCATGTTCGACACGATGTAGTTGGACAGGTCGTCCTTGGTCATGCTGCCGTCGCGCGACACCACGCCGATCACCATCAGGAAGTTTTTCACTGACTTGGTCACGCGGATACCCTGTTGCTGCACTTCTTGCGGCAGCAGCGGGGTGGCCAGGTTCAGCTTGTTCTGGACCTGAACCTGCGCGGTATCGGAGTTGGTGCCCTGCTCGAAGGTCGCGGTAATGGTCATGCTGCCGTCGGAGTTACTTTCCGAGGAGACATAACGCAGGTTATCGATACCGTTGAGCTGTTGCTCGATCACCTGCACCACAGTGTCCTGCACGGTTTGTGCGGACGCGCCCGGGTAGGTCACCTGGATCGCAATGGCCGGAGGCGCAATGCTCGGGTATTGGTTGATCGGGAGTTTGAGGATCGAGAGTGCCCCGACCAGCATGATGACCAGGGCAATTACCCAGGCGAAAATCGGACGGTCGATAAAAAATCTGGACATGGTTTACTCCCCTTTGCCGCTGGAAGCCTTGTTAGCTGCCTGTGCGGGGGCCGGGTTCTTTGCGCCAACGTTAGTCGCTTCACTGGCTTTTACTTCAATGCCAGGTTTGACGTATTGCAGCCCTTCGGTGATCAGTCGATCGCCGGCCTTCAGACCGTCTTCGATCAGCCACTGGCTACCGACAGTGCGGCTGGCCTTGAGCTGACGCAGTTCGACCTTGTTGTCAGCACCGACGACCAGCGCGGTCGGGGTGCCTTTAAGGTCGCGCGTCACGCCTTGTTGCGGGGCCAGAATGGCTGCGGCGTTTACACCGGCCTGAAGCTGGGCGTGTACGAACATGCCCGGCAGCAGGGTGTGGTCAGGGTTGGGGAACACTGCACGCAAGGTGACGGAACCGGTGGTCTGGTCAACCGAGACTTCCGAGAACTCGAGCTTGCCTTCCTGTTTGTACTGGCTTCCGTCTTCGAGGGTCAGCTTGACCGCGGCCGCGTTGTCGCCAGATTTTTGCAGACGACCGCTTTCCAGTTCGCGGCGCAGTTCCAGCAGCTCTACCGAAGACTGAGTGACGTCGACGTAGATGGGGTCCAATTGCTGAATCACTGCCATTGCGTCGACCTGGCCGCTGGTAACCAGCGCGCCTTCGGTCACGGTCGAGCGGCCGATGCGGCCGGAGAGTGGCGCGTAAACCTTGGTGTAGCGAACATTGATCTGGGCGCTTTGCAGGGCGGCTTCCGATTGCAACCGGTTGGCCAGGGCCGTGTCGTATTCCTGACGGCTCACAGCCTGTTCGCTGACCAACTGCTTGTAGCGATCCGAGATCGATTTGGTCTGTTGCAGGCTGGCTTCGGCACTTTTCAGAGTGGCTTCATAAACGGCCGGATCGATCTGATACAGCTGCTGGCCGGCCTTGACGTCGCCGCCTTCCTTGAACAGGCGCTTGAGAATGATGCCGTTGACCTGGGGGCGAACTTCGGCGATGCGGTACGCGCTGGTACGGCCCGGAAGCTCGGAGGTCAGGGTGAAGGCTTGAGGTTGCAGAGTAACGACGCCGACCTGAGGGGGTGGTGCGGCAGGTGCCGCCTCTTCCTTTTTGCATCCGCTGAGTAGCGATGCCAAGGCGAGGGCGGTGACCAGAGCGGTAACAGCTGGCTTGAATTGCATGAAAATCCTCGGGTCAGGCGCGCAAATTGCGCACTAGAAATGTGGAAAGGTAAAAAATGTGCGCTGAGTAGATAAGTAGCTTGCTAAGGAATATACTTACGTTCATGGTTGTTTGTAAATACCTTGACCGCGTATCCACACCGTTACAAAAGCCGTTCAAGGGTTCGAATTGTAGGCCGGGGACGACGCCCAAGAACGCTCGCCCCACTTTTATTCAGCGGATGTTCAGACATCGCTGAAGCATCCTGATTGAGGTTGTACTGCCATGGTCCGTCGTACCAAAGAGGAAGCTCAAGAAACCCGCAGCCAGATACTGGAAGCGGCAGAAAAAGCCTTTTACGAAAGGGGCGTGGCGCGCACGACACTGGCGGATATCGCTACCCTGGCCGGGGTCACGCGCGGCGCTATCTACTGGCATTTCAGCAACAAGGCGGACTTGGTGCAGGCCATGCTTGATACCCTGCAAGAGCCGCTGGATGAAATGGCCAAGGCCAGTGAAAGCGAAGATGAACTCGACCCCCTCGGCTGCATGCGCAAGCTGCTGATTCATTTGTTTCATCAAGTTGCCCTGGACCCGAAAACCCGACGCATCAATGAGATTCTGTTTCATAAGTGCGAATTCACCGATGAAATGTGCGACCTGCGCCAGCAGCGTCGAGAGGTCAGCCTTGATTGCAATGTGCGAATCGCCCTGGCGCTGAGTAATGCGGTCAATCGGGGGCAGTTACCGGAAAACCTCGATACGGCCCGCGCGGCCATCAGCCTGCATGCGTACATCGATGGCATCCTGTATCAGTGGCTGTTGGCGCCCGACAGCTTTGAACTGCACATCGACGCCGAGCGTTGGGCCGATGCGGGGTTGGATATGCTGCGCTTGAGCCCCAACCTGCGCAAATGAAAAAAAATACGTAATGGGGTGCTTTTATATACGTGCGCTCGCCAGGTTGATAGGTAGTGAACTACCTGATTTGTAGGGATTTTGTGAGTAACCGGCGCAAAAAAGCCCCGGCTCTTTCGAGTCGGGGCTTTTGCGTTTCAAGGGGGACGCTTACAACACCGGGTAGTCGATGTAGCCGACCGCGCCCTTGGAATAAAACAGCTCAGGACGTGGCTCGTTCAGCGGCGCATCGGCCTTCAAACGTGCCGGCAGGTCCGGGTTGGCAATGAACGGCACGCCGAAGGCGACTGCATCAGCCTTGCCGCTGGCCAGCCAGGCGTTGGCGCTGTCCTTGGTGAAGCGTTCGTTGACGATATACGAGCCGCCGAACGCTTCTTTCAATTGTGGACCCAGGCTGTCGCCATCTTCTTTCTCGCGGGAGCAGATGAAGGCGATGCCACGTTTGCCCAGTTCGCGAGCGACGTAAGTGAAGGTCTCTGACAGGTTGTCGTCGCCCATGTCATGGAGATCGGCACGGGGTGACAGGTGCACACCCACGCGGCCCGCGCCCCAGACTTCGATCGCGGCATCGGTCACTTCCAGCAACAGACGCGCACGATTTTCCACGGAACCGCCGTAGTTGTCGGTGCGTTGGTTGGTGCTGGTTTGCAGGAACTGGTCGAGCAGGTAACCGTTGGCGCCGTGGATTTCCACACCGTCGAAACCAGCCGCCTTGGCGTTCTCGGCACCGACGCGGTAGGCGTCGACGATGTCGGCGATTTCAGCGGTTTCCAGGGCGCGTGGGGTAGGGTAGTCGGCCAGTGGACGAACCAGGCTAACGTGACCTTTTTGCTGGATGGCGCTCGGTGCAACCGGCGTTTCCCCGTTGAGGTACGACTCGTGGGAAACCCGGCCAACGTGCCACAGTTGCAGTAAAATCTTGCCGCCTGCGCCGTGGATCGCTTTGGTGACGTTAGCCCAGCCACGCACCTGATCGTTGGACCAGATACCCGGGGTGTCCGGGTAACCGACGCCCATCGGCGTGACCGAAGTGGCCTCGCTGAGGATCAGGCCGGCCGAGGCGCGTTGTACGTAGTACTCGGCCATCAGCGCGTTTGGTACGCGGCCTTCGTCGGCACGGCAACGGGTCAGCGGCGCCATGATGATGCGGTTGGCCAACTCAAGGTCGCCCAGTTTGATCGGATCGAAAATAGTCGTCATGAAATAGCTCTCTTGTAGAGATCAGTTGGTAGCAAGGGCCAGTTCGGGATCACCGTTCTGACGGAAAGTAATCAGGGTCACCAGCAGGGCGAGTACCGCCAGTGCGGCTGCCGCGAGAGGAACGCTGGTCAAGCCGAAACCGTGGGCGATGACGCTGCCACCGACCCAGGCACCCAGTGCGTTGCCGATATTGAAAGCGCCGATGTTCAGGGTCGACACCAGGTTCGGTGCGGCCTTGCCGTAGGTCACGACGTTCACTTGCAGGGCGGGCACGGCGGCAAAGCACGCGGTGGCCCAGAGGAACAGGGTGATTTCGGTCGGAATCAGCGCGACGCTGGTCCAGGTCAGTACGGTGGAGATCACGGCCATCGAGATAAAGACGCCGATCAACGTTGCGGCCATGCTTTTGTCAGCCAGCTTGCCGCCGATGATGTTGCCGACCGTCAGGCCCAGGCCGATGAGCATCAGGGTCCAGGTCACGCCTTTGGGCGAGACGCCGGTGACATCGCCGAGCAGCGGGGCGACATAGGTGAACAGGGTGAATACGGAAGCCGCGAACAACGCGGTCATGCTCAACGACAGCCAGATCCCGGCGCCTTTGAGGGCGCGCAGTTCGGCGCGCATGTCGAGTTTCTCTTCATCGCGCTTGGCCGGCAGGAAACGGATCAGGCCGATCAACGCGATGACACCAATCACGGTCACCGCCCAGAAGGTCGAACGCCAGCCGGCTTCCTGACCGAGTGCGGTGCCCAGCGGAACGCCAAGCACGTTGGCCAGGGTCAGACCGGTGAACATCAGAGCCACGGCCGAAGCGCGCTTGTTCGCCGGAACCAGACCCGCTGCCACCACCGAACCAATGCCGAAGAACGCACCGTGGCAGAGGGCCGTCACCACGCGGGCAAACATCAGCACGTTGTAGTCGGTCGCCATTGCGCAGAGCAAGTTGCCGACGATGAAAATCCCCATCAACGCTACCAGCGCGGCCTTGCGCGGCAATCGAGAGGTGGCCAGTGCCATGAACGGCGCACCAATGGCCACGCCCAGGGCGTAACCGGTCACCAGCCAACCGGCGCCGGGGATCGACACACCGAGGTCCGCCGCGACATCGGGCAGCAAGCCCATGATGACGAACTCGGTGGTGCCGATGGCGAAGGCGCTCAAGGCCAGAATGAGTAGCGAGAGGGGCATTGTTTAATTCCTGGTCGGAGCGCTGAGCTCCTTGACGATGGCGTCGAGGAACGCCTGGATCACGTCCTCGTTGCGTTTAAAGAAGTGCCATTGACCGGCTTTCTGGCTGCTGATCAGTCCCGCACGTTGCAAGTTCGCCAAATGGGCGGACACAGTCGACTGCGACAGGCCGCAGCGTTGGTCGATCTGTCCGGCGCAGATGCCGTACTCGTGGTTGTGGATCTGTTCCGGGAACTGGGCTTTGGGGTCTTTCAGCCAGATGAGGATGTCTCGGCGTACTGGGTGTGCCAGGGCTTTTATTATTTCGTCGAGGTCGATGGTCATGATTTGGGCTCGTGATGAGTAAACGCTATATCGCGATGGGGCGAACTTTAAATCGGTACTTCGCGATATACAAATATGATTTTGGTCTGATGACCGTGCAAATCGGTATATCGAGTTATAACGATATGTATGACGCAGTGCTAAGCTGCGCGCATGAACTATCTCGCACATCTGCACCTCGGTGGCCAGCGCCCCGGTCAATTGCTCGGCAGTCTTTATGGCGATTTCGTCAAAGGGCGGCTGCAAGGGCAGTTCGATCCGGAGATCGAAGCGGCCATCCAGCTGCATCGCAGCATCGATGTCTTTACCGACCGCCACCCGTTGGTGGACGTTTCGTTGTCACGGTTTTCCATGACCCGCCGGCGTTACGCCGGGATCGTGCTCGACGTGTTTTTCGACCATTGCCTGGCGCGTGACTGGACGCTTTACTCGGATCAGCCACTGGAACAGTTCACTTCGGGCGTGTACCGGGTGCTGTCCGCCGAGGCGCAATTGCCGGAACGTCTGGCGCAGATCGCGCCGCACATGGTGGCCAATGACTGGTTGGGTTCTTATCGGGAATTTGCGGTGCTTGAGCAGGTGCTGCGAGGGATTTCACGGAGGCTGACGCGACCGGAGGAACTGGCCGCAGCGATGCAGGAATTGCGGGTGTTGTATGAGCCGTTGAGCGATGACTTCAGATTGTTCTATCCGCAGCTTCAAGACTTCGCGCAGAACTACCCAGCAACATAAACCCCTTGAGGGAGCGGGCTTGCTCGCGAAGGCGGTGTATCAGTCAACATCAGTGTTGGATGACAGACCGCCTTCGCGAGCAAGCCCGCTCCCACAGGGGATGTGTGTTTAAGCCGCGATTGCGGGGCGCAGCGGTTCCGGTTGTGCCTGCGGGATCGCCCCAAACAACGCCTTCTGCACCGCCTGCTGCGCCTCGAACGCCAGCGCTGCACGCTCGCGACCTTCACACGCGATCGGTTTGAGCAGATGGATCTCCACGTCCCCCCGATCATGGGCAAACAAGCGCATCAAGTGCGAGAGCAAATCATCATCGCCAATGAACGGCGCCAGCGAATCGAGCTTCCCGTCGCGCAGATAACGAATCGCCACCGGCTGCAACTTCACTTCGGAGTCGATTGCCGCAGACAGCAGGCGACCGTGGAAAGTGCGCAGCGAACGGCCGTCGGTGGTAGTGCCTTCCGGGAACATCAGCAGCGGATGTTCCTGCTCCAGATGACGGGTCATCTGTTTGCGGATCAACTGACTGTCGCCCGACCCTCGACGAATGAACAAACTGCCAGCCTTGGCCGCCAACCAGCCCGCCACCGGCCAGGTGCGCACTTCGGCCTTGGACAGGAACGACAGCGGCGTGAGCATGCCGAGCAGCGGAATGTCGGTCCATGAAACATGATTGCTGACCCAGAGCATCGGCGCCTTCGGCAATTCACCGTGCATGGTCACGCGAAAGGGCAGGGCATTGCTCAGGCGCGCCATGAAAAATCGCGACCAGCGCTGGCGACGGACCATCGAATGAGCAATCCCCAAGCGCTCGAATAGTCCAAACACTCCAGCCATGCTCAAACCTAATGCCACCACCACCAACACTCGCGCAATCCGCGCGTATACCCGTAACCGACTCATCACACGGCCGCCTTGAAGTGTTTGGCATAACGCGGGCAGAGTTCGTCGCGCTTGAGCAGGATGAACACGTCGGCAACCTGGAAGTCTTCGTCCCAGCACGGCTCGCCACAGATCTTCGCGCCAAGACGCATATAGGCCTTGAGCAGCGGTGGCATTTCGGCGATGACGTTGGATGGGATGTCGAGGCTCGGCAGCGGCTTTTTCGGTTCGGCCCGCAGGTGTTCCGTACACAGATAACGTTCGCGCAGTCGCTGCATGATCGCGTGGGCCTGGATGCCGCCGTCCTGCATCGGGATGCTCGCGCAACCCATCAAATAGCTGTAGCCGCCCTGGTTCAGCACTTCGGCCAGTTCGCCCCAGAGTACGGCGATGGTGCCGCCGTTGCGGTAGGCCGGGTCGACGCAAGTGCGGCCGATTTCCAGAATCGGGCCTTTCAGATGGACCAGGCCATGCAGGCTGAATTCTTCTTCGCTGTAGAACTTGCCCAGGCTGCTGGCGGCCGTGTGGTCGAGCAAACGGGTGGTCGCCACCAGACGTCCGGTGTTCAGGTCACGCACGCCGATGTGGGCGCAGTGAACATCATAATCATCCATGTCCAGACCCAGCTCCGCGCCTTTCAGCTTGGCGTTGAATTCGCCGCTGAACACGTTGAAGCGCAAGGCCTGGGCCTCCTGCAAGGCCTCGGCGCCCACCAGGCGTTCGGCTTGCAGGCGGCGTTCATTGCCGGTGTCGCTGATGCGGGCGATCTGAGTCATTGTGAATCTCCATACGGGCCGGTCACCCGTCTTGGGTTGCAGCCGATCGACTTTCTTTATGCAGCCGTGTTGTGCAAAGTCAGGCTATGTAGCCCCGGTGTCATCGCCATGAAGCTTTGGTGATGCTTATATGACAGCCCACGAGGAGCCTCTTATGCCCTGGCAAAACCTGCTGCGCCGCCGCGATCGTCTGCCCGCCAACCCGGACCTGGGCGAGGGGTTCGCGACCTTGTTGCACCAGTTGGGCAACGTCACGCCGTTCGAACTGGCGGTGGCCGGCGGGCGTTTGATGTCGACGCCGGGGCTGGCGTTTCTGGTGGGCTATCAGGCGGCGTTGCGCATGCTCTGGCCGAGCGCGCCGCTGAGCCTCGGCGCCTTGTGCGCGACCGAACAGCGCAGCCTGCGGGTGGCGGACATGCGGACCCGTCTGCACGATTTGCGTCTGAGCGGGCGCAAGGATTTTGTCACCGCAGGCGATGCCGCTGATTGGCTGCTGATTGCTGCTCGCAGTGAAGCCCCTGACGAAAAACCGCGCCTGAGTCTGGCGGTGGTCTATCCCGATGAACCGGGCGTGCGTCTGGAAAAACTACCGGCGATCCTGTTGATGCCAGACATCAGCCATGGCCGGCTGTTTCTCGATAACGCTCAGTGCGAACTGTTGGCAGGGGATGGCTGGGATGCTTACATCAAACCGTTCCGCACCCTTGAAGATATCTACGTTCTGAGCGCGATGACCGCCTGGCTGTACGGCATCGGTCAGGACAGCGACTGGCCGCAAGCCTTGCAACTGCGTTTGCTGGCGTTGCTGGCCGGGTGTGCGGAAGTCAGCCGGCAGGCGCCGAATAATTCGTCCGGGCATGTATTGCTCGGTGGCTTGTTTGCGCAGTTCGATGGGCTCAAGACTGAGGTGGCTCAGGCACTGGCCGATGGCCCGCAGCATTGGGCCGCGATGTGGCAGCGTGATCAGGGCGTGATGGATTTGGCGGCGGGTGCGCGGGGGAAGCGGTTGGCCAAGGCGCTCGCGGGATCTTCGCTGGATTGACTGGCCCCTTCGCGAGCAAGTCGAATCGTCGCACCGCCGCTCCCACATTTTGAAATGCATTCCCCTGTGGGAGCGGGCTTGCTCGCGAAGGCGGCCTCATTGGCAACACAAATTCCAGAACTGTCATCAACCGCGACTAGGCTCAGCAGGTCCATCCTTCCGAGCCCCCACCATGTCCAAAGGCTTGTCCCTCATTTTCCTGCTCCTGCTCAGCCTCACGGCCCACGCCGAGCATTGGCCTGCCGAACAATGGTCGACCGGCCCGACAGTCACCGGGCCGGCGCTTCAAGCCCTGGAGACTTACGCCTTTGCACCCCGTGATGAGGCCACCCGAAAAGGCATCCGCACCGACGCCTTGCTGGTGATCCGCGACGGCCAATTGATCTACGAACGCTACGCCGGCCCGACCACCGCTGACACCCCGCACCTGACCTGGTCCATCAGCAAAAGCCTGATGGCCACGGTCCTCGGCGTGGCCTATGGCGAAGGTCTGTTCAAGCTCCAGGACCCGGTGCAGAAATTTTATCCACCGCTGGAAAAACACCCGACGATGACCATGGCCGACCTGCTGCACTGGGCCTCGGGCCTGGACTGGCAGGAAGACTATGAATACGCGCCGTTGAAATCCTCGGTGGTCGCGATGCTCTACACCCGCGGTCACCAGGACATGGCCGCATTCACCGCCAATCACGGTCAGTACGCCAAGCCCGGTCAGGCATTCCGTTACTCCAGTGGCGACAGCAATCTGTTGTCCGCCGCGCTGAAAACCATCGTCGGTCCGAGCCGGTATCCAGACTATCCATGGACTGCTTTGTTCGAGCCTTTGGGCATTCATCACGCCGTCTGGGAAACCGACGCCACGGGAACCTTCGTCGCTTCGTCCTACACCTATCTCACCGGCCGGGACCTCGCGCGAGTCGGTCTGTTGATGGCTCGCGATGGTCGTTGGGGCGACCGGCAACTGCTGCCCAAAGACTGGGTCGCCTTCAACCGCGAACCGTTCGCCCGCTATCAAGCCCATCAGGACGACGCTGTGCCCGGCGGCCATTGGTGGCTTAACCGCGCGGTGGAAGGCGCCGCAAAACCATGGCCCGATGCACCCGCCGACACCTTCGCCGCGCTGGGTCATTGGGGTCAGGCGATGTACGTGATTCCCGGCGAAAACCTGGTGATCGTGCGCTACGGCGATGACCGCGACGGAAGTTACCGGCACAACGATTTGCTCAAACTCGCGCTCAAGGCATTTGCCGCGAAGGGGCAGCCATGAAGCGTCGCTGCTTTGTTCGTCGTCGACCGTTCAGCACGTTGTTGTTGATCCTGCTGATCGCCTTGCTCGGCTGGATCTGGCAGGAGCGCGTGACGCTGTGGGCATTCCCGGACATCATCAGCGCCTACACCGCCAAGGAATATTGTTCGTGCCGTTATGTGATGAACAACCCGACCGAGTACTGCTACAGCTATGTGAAGCAGTGGCTGCCGACCAGTGGCTTTACTGATGACACCGCCAGAAAGCGCGTTACCGTCAGCGGTATGGGCCGCAGAAACAGTGCCGTGTGGGTCGGAGAACGCCAAGGCTGCCGCCTGAATCCCTGAGCACCACTGTCCTTGTAGCAGCTGGCGAAGCCTGCGTTCGGCTGCGCAGCAGTCGTGAAATCAGACACCGCGGTGTGTCTGGAGAATCTTGCATGCAGGATTTACGACTGCTTCGCAGCCGAACGCAGCCTTCGGCAGCTGCTACAAGTTTGCAATTGGCTCACGGGCGGTTAAGGTTCGTGCAGGTTTATCTGCCCCACGAGTCTCTATGTTCAACCGCTTCCTCTGCAAAACCCTCGCCTTCCTGCTGCTGGCCGGTGCCACGCTGTCGGCCCACGCCGATTGGTATCTGGATGGCGAGTCCTCGCGGCTGTCGTTCATCAGCACCAAAAACACCAATATCTCCGAAGTGCAGCGCTTTCTGGTGCTGCACGGCAAGGTCGATCCCAAAGGCCTGGCCGAGGTGGAAGTCGAGATGGACTCGGTCAACAGTGGCATCCCGCTGCGCGATGAACGCATGCGCAAGGACCTGTTTGAAATCCAGACTTTCCCCGAAGCACTGATCACCGCGCAGATTGATCTACGCCCGATCAACGATCTGGCGCCCGGCGCGCAACTTGAATTGCGCCTGCCGCTGACCGTCACGCTCCATGGCAAACAACACGAATACAACGCCGAACTGCTGGCAACCCGTCTCGATGACCGGCGTTTCCAGGTGGTGACCCTCGAACCGTTGATCATCAATGCCGCGGATTTCGACCTGGCCCCCGGCCTGGAAAGTTTGCGCAAGATCGCCGGTTTGTCGGCCATCAGTTTGTCGGTGCCGGTGGGTGCGGTACTGATTTTCACGGCGCGCTGACATGGCCGGCGCGATTTTCCCCTGGCGTGAAGGCAACCGTTTTGAACTGCTGATCGACGGTCCGCAATTTTTTCCACGGATGTTGGTCGCAATTGCCCGCGCCGAAGAGCAGGTCGAGCTGGAGTTGTACCTGGTGGAGGCGGGTGCCTGTGCCGAGGCGATGGTTCAGGCGTTGGTCCAGGCTGCCGAACGTGGCGTGCGCGTGCGCTGCCTGTTCGATGATTACGGCAGCCTCGCGTTCACCCTGACCTTGCGCCAGCGATTGATGGCGGCGGGCGTGGAGCTGCGTTTTTACAATCGCCTGAGCTGGCGGCGTTGGGTGGGCAACTTCTACCGCGATCACCGCAAGCTGTTGCTGGTCGATCAGAGCATGGCCGTGGTGGGCGGCACTGGGGTGACCGATGAGTTCTGGACACCGGGTGACGACACCAGCGAATGGCACGAGGTGATGGTGGAAATCACCGGCCCCTTGGTCATCGACTGGCAGTTGCTGTTCGACCGCCAATGGATCGCCAACCGCCATCGACGCGCCTGGAAACCCGCTTCGCATTTCGGCCGGCCGCGTCTGCCACGCGTGCCGTCCATGGGCGAGGGCATGGGCCGGGTCGCCTATGCCGACGCCCGCCAGCACCGGGACATCCTGCAATCATTGATTCGCGCGCTGAACAGCGGCCAGCGGCGGATCTGGCTGGCGACGCCGTATTTTCTGCCGACCTGGAAAGTCCGCCGCTCACTGCGCCGGGCTGCCGCCCGAGGCGTCGACGTGCGCTTGCTGCTGACCGGGCCACGCACCGATCACCCGTCGGTACGCTACGCCGGGCATCGCTACTACCCGCGATTGCTTAAGGGCGGAGTGAAAATCTTCGAATATCAGCCGTGTTTCCTGCACCTGAAAATGGTCCTGGTCGATGACTGGGTGAGCATCGGCTCGTGCAATTTCGATCACTGGAATTTGCGCTTCAACCTGGAAGCCAACCTTGAGGCGCTGGACCCAGGGTTGACGCGAGCGGTGGCGGCAAGTTTCGAGAGGGACTTTGCGCAGAGCCAGGAAGTCAGCCTGGAGGCATGGCAACGCCGGCCGCTGTGGCGGCGAGTGAAGCAAAGGATTTGGGGATGGGTGGATCGGCTGGTGGTGAATCTGCTGGATCGGCGGGGGTAGGGCAAGATCAAAAGATCGCAGCCTGCGGCAGCTCCTACATTGGGATGATGTACACCTTGTAGGAGCTGCCGCAGGCTGCGATCTTTTGCTTTAAGGGTTACAGCAATTCGAAGCTCTGCTGTGTCACGTCCTGTGAATCCAGGCCGATCTCCACGTTGAACTTGCCCGGCTCGGCAGCGAACTTGAGCTGGGTGTTGAAGAACTTCAAGTCATCCTCGGTGATGGTGAAGTGCACGACTTTCTGTTCACCGGCCTTCAGCGTGATTTTCTGGAAGTTCTTCAGTTCCTTGATCGGTCGGATCATCGAGCCGGTCACGTCCTGGATGTACAACTGCACCACGGTTTCGCCGTCACGCTTGCCGGTGTTTTTCACCATGACGCTGGCGTCGAGTTTGCCGGTTTTGTTCAGCGTGGTCGACGACAGCGCCATGTCGCTCAGGCTGAAATCGGTGTAGCTCAGGCCGAAGCCGAACGGGAACAGAGGACCTGTGGTGTCATCGAAATACTGCGAGGTGTAGTTGCCCGGTTTGCCCGGCGTGAATGGCCGGCCAATGCTCAGGTGGTTGTAGTAGGTCGGAATCTGGCCTACCGAGCGCGGGAAGGTGATCGGCAATTTGCCCGACGGGTTGTAGTCGCCGAACAGCACGTCGGCGATGGCGTTGCCGCCTTCGGTGCCGCTGAACCAGGTCTCCAGAATCGCGTCAGCCTGTTCCTTCTCTTCGAGAATCGACAGCGGACGACCGTTCATCAGCACCAGCACCAGCGGTTTGCCGGTGGCCTTCAGGGCCTTGATCAAATCGCGCTGGTTGGCCGGGATGTTCAGGTCGGTGCGGCTCGACGATTCGTGGGACATGCCACGGGACTCGCCCACCGCTGCCACCACCACATCGGCATCCTTGGCGGCTTTCACGGCTTCGTCGATCAGTACTTGGGCCGAACGCGGATCGTCCACCACTTCCGGTGCGTCGAAGTTGAGGAAGTTCAGGTAATCCAGCACCTTCTTGTCGCTAGTGATGTTGGCGCCGCGAGCGTAGATCAGCGTCGATTGCGCGCCCAGTGCGTTGGTCATGCCGTCGAGCAGCGTCACCGATTGCGCCGGTTTGCCGGCGGCGGCCCAGCTGCCCATCATGTCGATCGGTGCCTTGGCCAGCGGGCCGACCAAGGCGATTTTCGCGGTTTTCTTCAGCGGCAGGGTTTCGCCCTGGTTCTTCAGCAACACCATGCTGCGGCGCGCGACGTCACGGGCTTCGGTGCGGTGCAGACGGCTTTCGGCGTAAGTGTCGGCCGGATCATCCTCAGCCTTGCCGATGCGCAGGTACGGGTCCTTGAACAGGCCCATGTCGTACTTGGCGGCGAGCACTTCACGCACGGCGTTGTCGATGTCGCTTTGCTGGATCTCACCCGCCTTCAACAGCCCCGGCAGCTCTTTACCGTAGAGGGTGTCGTTCATGCTCATGTCGATGCCGGCCTTGATCGCCAGCTTCGCGGCTTCGCGACCGTCACGGGCGACGCCGTGTTTGATCAGCTCGAAAATCGCCCCGTGGTCGCTGACGGCCAGGCCCTTGAAGCCCCATTGCTTGCGCAACAGGTCGTTCATCAGCCAGGTGTTGGCGGTGGCTGGCACGCCGTTGATCGAGTTCAGCGCAACCATCACCCCGCCAGCACCGGCGTCGATGGCGGCGCGGTATGGTGGCAGGTAGTCCTGGAACATCTTGACCGGGCTCATGTCGACGACGTTGTAGTCGCGACCGCCCTCGACCGCGCCGTACAGGGCAAAGTGCTTGACGCTGGCCATGATGCTGTCGGCCGCGTTCGCGCCCGTGCCCTGGAAGGCTTTGACCATGACGCCGGCAATGCGCGATACCAGGTAAGTGTCTTCACCGAAGCCTTCGGAAGTCCGGCCCCAGCGCGGATCACGGGAGATGTCGACCATCGGCGCGAAGGTGATGTCGAGGCTGTCCGCCGCGGCTTCCTTGGCGGCGATGCGCCCGGACAGGCCGATGGCGTCCATGTCCCAACTCGAGGCCAGGGCTATCGGGATCGGGAAAATGGTGCGGTGGCCGTGGATCACGTCATAGGCGAAGAACATCGGGATCTTCAACCGGCTGCGCATGGCCGCGTCCTGCATCGGACGGTTTTCCGGGCGGGTAATCGAGTTGAACGTGCCACCGATGTTGCCGGCTGCGATTTCCTTGCGGATCAGCTCCCGAGGCATTTCCGGGCCGATGCTGATCAGGCGCAGCTGGCCGATTTTTTCATCGAGGGTCATCTGCTTCATCAGGTTGCTGACGAACGCGTCCTTATTTTCCAGAGGTGCGGGCGTCGTGGCGGCCAATACGGTATGACTGGCCAGGCTGACGAACAGGCCCAGCAAACACAGCTTCTTCATGAATAGTTTTCTCAAAAGCCTAAACGGCAGTGAATACGCGCCGGTCAGCCAAAATTTAGGGAGCGACTATTGTTGTTCAGGTAAATGCAGCACACTTCTGCGTGTTTTCGCGCTGGGGCATCTTTTAGCCCATTGGCTCGATGCAATCCAGTGGCGGCGGCAGATTATGCCCCAAGAGCCGGTTTCAAAGTTCGTAGGTTGTTTTTCAACGGAATGTGCAAGGGAGCATCAACCAGATGAATGTACGACACCACTATCGGTCGAGCCTGCAGGTTGCAGCCTTGATGTTGCTGACCACGCTGCTGGCCGGCTGCGGCATCAACACGATCCCGACCCTCGACGAACAGGCCAAGGCCGCCTGGGGCCAGGTGCAGAACCAGTACCAGCGCCGCGCCGACCTGATTCCCAACCTGGTGGAAACCGTCAAGGGCTACGCCAAGCACGAAGAAGAAACCCTGACCGCCGTGATTGAAGCCCGGGCCAAGGCCACTTCGATCCAGGTCGATGCCAAGACCCTGGATAACCCGGAAAAACTCAAACAGTTCCAGCAGGCCCAGGATCAGCTGACCGGTGCCTTGAGCCGTTTGATGGTGGTGTCCGAGCGTTACCCGGACCTCAAGGCCAACCAGAATTTCCTGGCCCTGCAATCGCAACTTGAAGGCACCGAGAACCGCATTGCCGTGGCGCGTCGGGACTTCATCCTCGCCGTGCAGAAATACAACACGGAAATCCGTACGTTCCCTGGTCGCCTGTGGCACACCGTGATGTACAGCGATTTGCCGATCCGCGAAACTTTCGAGGCTACCAGCCCCGATGCGGAAAAAGCGCCGCAAGTGAAGTTCCAGTAAGCGCCGGGACGGATTTGAAGCGTCACCACGGATGAGGTTGCCCATGCGCGTGTTGAAAATTGGCCTGGTGCTGTTGCTCTGGGTGTTTGCCCTGACGGCCCAGGCTGCGTTGAAGTTTCCGGAACTGACCGGGCGGGTGGTCGATAACGCCCAGATGATCGAGCCTGCGGTGCGTGAGCAGCTGACGCAACAGCTTCAGGCCCATGAAAAAGCCACCGGCGAGCAGCTGGTGGTGGTCACGTTGCCGGATTTACAGGGCACCGACATTGCGGACTTCGGTTATCAACTGGGGCGTTACTGGGGCATCGGCCAGAAGGACAAGAACACTGGCGCGCTGCTGATCGTTGCGCGTGACGATCGCAAGCTGCGGATTGAAGTCGGTTATGGCCTGGAAGACCGGCTGACCGATGCGCAAAGCTCGGTGATCATCAATCAGGTGATCACCCCGGCGTTCAAGACCGGTAACTTCAGCAAGGGCATCAGCGACGGGGTCGCGGCGATGCTCGTGGTATTGGGCGGCAATCCGCTGGATGAGCCTTCCACGGTGTATGACTCTGGCGGCAATCAGGAAAGCGACTTCGTCTCACGGCATCCGGGGATCTTCGTGTTTCTGGTGATGCTGTTCATCCTGACGATGTTTGTCTGCCAGATGCTCGGGATCCTACCTAGCGGCGGCGGTGGTCGAGGCGGTTCGAGCGGCGGGTTCGGCGGTGGAGGGTTTGGTGGCGGCGGTGGAGGCGGGGGCTTCAGCGGTGGCGGGGGCAGTTTCGGGGGCGGTGGTTCCTCGGGCGGCTGGTGATAACACTGCAGTTAATAACAATAGCGAACGGGCATTGGTGAACATGGCTTTATTGACTGAACACGAACAACGCAAAGTTGCCGAGGCGATAGCCCGGGTCGAGCGCGACACCGACGCCGAACTGGTGACCGTGCTCGCGGCCCGCGCCGACGACTACGCGTACATCCCGCTGCTCTGGGCCAGCCTGCTGGCGCTGGTGGTGCCGGGTATCGTGCATTACCTCACGGGCTGGCTGACCCTGCACAGTTTGCTGCTGGTGCAATGGATTACGTTCATCGTGCTGTGCCTAGTGTTCCGCATTCCGAAAGTCACCACGCACCTGATTCCGCGCTCGGTGCGTCACTGGCGTGCATCCAATCTGGCGCGTCGGCAGTTTCTAGAGCAAAACCTGCACCACACGGTGGGCAGCACCGGCATGCTGATCTTTGTCTGCGAAGCCGAGCGCTATGTGGAAATCCTGGTGGATGAAGGGATTTCCAAACGGCTGGACAACAAGAGCTGGGATGGGATTGTTGCGGCGTTTACTGAGCAAGTGAAGCAGGGGCAGACGTTGCAAGGATTTGTGACGTGTGTGGAGGCGTGTGGCGAGTTGCTCAAGGTGCATGTGCCGGTGACGCATGTGAGGAATGAGTTGCCGAATCGGTTGGTGGTGTTGGGCTAAAAGCCCTCGGCAACGACTCGTACTTTGTAGCAGCTGGCGCAGCCTGCGTTCGGCTGCGAAGCAGTCGTGAATTCAGGCGCTGCGGTCAATCAGGCAAACCATGCATACCGATTTTGCGACTGCTGCGCAGCCGAACGCAGGCTGCGCCAGCTGCTACAGATCGCACCGTTCGGGAAATTACCCGTGCCCTGCATCCACATCCCCCCTAAAATACCCGCCATTCCCCGATCCGTACCGCCCGAGGCCGTTTTTCCCATGTCTGTCACCGCCACTCCCGCCAGCCTCTCGCCGGATCACCACGCCCAGTTCATCGACCTGCTGCAATCCAGCCTTGACCAGAACGCCTTCATCAAACTGGTGCTGGCCAAGTACGTCGGCACTGAAGCGGACTTGCAGCGGCTGATCATCAAGCAGCTGACAGTCAAGGATCAGCCCTGCCTGTCCTTCGTCTACCGCTACAAGACGCGCGACATCACCAAGAATTTGCCGATTGCCGAGGGTGTAGCGACCATCGCCGCACTCTTGCCAGCATCGTTCAAAAATGCACATTTGCTGTCGCTGACTGATGAAGCTCAGCTGGAATACAGCAAAAAGGGCAAGTCTTCGCTGTTCAAGAGCAAACCTCAGCAATTGCGTGAAGTGCCATCCGCCGAGCATAACCGCGAGAAGAACCGCTTTCTCGACCTGAGCCGGCCGTTCCTGGCCGACCTTGGTGTGACGAACAGCAAGCACGAGCTGATCCCGGCGATGTCGCGCAAGTGGAAGCAGATCAACAAGTTCATCGAAGTCTTCAGCCACGCGCTGACCACCTCACCCCTGGCGCTGGACAAACCGGTTCAGGTGGCGGACTTCGGCTCGGGTAAGGGTTATCTGACGTTCGCGATCCATGACTATCTGCGCAACACCTTGAAGGCCCAAGGCGTTGTGACCGGCGTCGAGCTGCGTGAAGAGATGGTAGATTTGTGCAATGCCGCGGCCGCAAAGCTCGAGCATCCGGGGCTGGTGTTCAAGTGCGGCGATGTGCGCAGCGTCGCGCCGAGCGAGCTGGACGTGATGATCGCGCTGCATGCCTGTGACATTGCCACCGACTATGCGATTCACACCGGCATTCGTTCCGGCGCCTCGATCATCATGTGCTCGCCGTGCTGCCACAAGCAGATCCGCCTGCAAATCCAGAGCCCGGCGCTGCTCAAGCCGATGCTGCAATACGGTCTGCATTTGGGCCAGCAAGCGGAAATGGTCACCGACAGTTTGCGCGCGTTGTTCCTTGAAGCCTGCGGTTACGAGACCAAGGTGTTCGAGTTCATCTCACTGGACCACACCAACAAGAACAAGATGATCCTGGCGGTCAAACGTGCCGAGCCGGTTGATCCGGCCCAGCTGTTGGTGAAGATTCAGGAACTGAAGGATTTCTACCACATCAGCGAACATTGCCTCGAAACGCTGCTGCGTTCCGACGGTTATTTGGGTTAACGGCAAAAGATCGCAGCCTTCGGCAGCTCCTACATTTGGACGGCGTACGCCCTGTAGGAGCTGCCGAAGGCTGCGATCTTTTGATTTTATTTTCAGGCTGTAGCCACTCGTGCTGGCTTCACGGCGGTCTTGCGTCCCAACATCACGGTCACGATCACCCCGGCGGCAAACAGCCAGGTGATCGGCTCAATGTGTTCGCCGAAGAACAGTGCCGAAAAGGCGATGGTGAAGAAGATCTGTAGCAATTGGATCTGACTGACCCGGGCAATGCCGCCCATCGCCAGCCCGGCGTACCAGGCAAAGAAACCGATGAATTGCGAAAACAGCGAGACGTAACCGAAGGCCCACCAGGTCTTGGCCGAAATCTCGCCCTGATGTTGCAGCCCCAGGTACACCACCGGCCCGATCAGCAACGGCGTCGACAACACCAACGCCCAGCAGATCACCTGCCAACCGCCCATCTCCTTGGCCAATCGGCCGCCCTCGGCGTATCCCAAACCGCCCACGGCAATCGCGCCGAGCATCAGCAAATCACCGGCCTGAATGCTGCCGGCCCCGCTGATCAGCGCATAACCCAGCACCAGCGCGCTGCCCAGCGCAGCGCAGGCCCAGAAGGCTTTCGACGGTCGTTCGTGGGACAACCACGCGGCGTACAGCGCCACGCACAGCGGTTGCAGGCCGTTGACCAGTGCGCCGTGGGACGCCGGCAAGGTTTGCATGGCCCAGGCCGACAACACCGGGAAGCCGAGGATCACCCCGGCAATCACCAGGGTCAGGCCTTTGACCTGTTTCCACGTCGGCCACGTCTCCCGGCGCCACAGCAACAGCAACGCCGCCGGAACCGCCGCGAACAGCGCACGACCCAGGCCGTTGAGCAGCGGATGCAGTTCCTGCACGACGATCCGTGTGAAGGGCAGGGTGAGGCTGAAGATCACAACGCCGAGCAGGCCGAGGGCCATGCCGGTGTTTTCGCGCGAGGACATGATGGCAACCAGAATCGAGGGTGGCGGGAAGAGTCTTCATCTAGCCATAAACCGGAGGCGTTGCTCTGTTACAGCTAGGTGCAGAGTTATCCGTACAGTTGCGAGTAATGCTCGCAACGTAGGAGCTGCCGAAGGCTGCGATCTTTTGAACTTGATCTTCAACAATCTTCGAAATCGCTTAAAGATCGCAGGCTTCGCCAGCTCCTACACTGACCGCGTACAACCATCAACTATAGGTTGTCGTAGTAGCTGGTTATTACCCGACTCGCTGGATAAGGACTACCTTGAATACTCCTGCAGGCCCACGTATTTCCCAGAGGAGTCCTCCCCATGGCGGCTAAAAAAATTCTGATGCTGGTCGGCGATTACGTCGAAGACTACGAAGTGATGGTGCCGTTTCAGGCGCTGCTGATGGTTGGCCACACGGTGCACGCCGTTTGCCCGGACAAAACCGCCGGTCAGACCGTGCGCACGGCCATCCATGACTTCGAAGGCGACCAGACCTACAGCGAAAAACCCGGTCACCTGTTTGCCCTGAACTTCGACTTCGCCAAGGTCAAGTCCGAGGACTACGACGCCCTGCTGGTGCCGGGCGGTCGTGCGCCGGAGTACCTGCGCCTGAACGAAAAAGTCCTGGAACTGGTGCGCGCGTTCGACAATGCCGGCAAACCGATCGCCGCTGTGTGTCACGGTGCTCAATTGCTGGCGGCCGCGGGCATTCTCGAAGGTCGCGAGTGCAGCGCCTACCCGGCCTGTGCCCCGGAAGTGCGCCAGGCCGGCGGTACGTTCATCGATATCCCGGTGACGGAAGGTCACGTACAAGGCAATCTGGCCACTGCGCCAGCCTGGCCGGCGCACCCGAGCTGGCTCGCCGGTTTCCTCGGGTTGCTGGGCACTAAAATCACGCTGTAACGAGGGACCTGTCCATGTGCGAGCTCTACGTCAAAGCCGATCCGATTTTCTACGAATCGCGCTCCCGCTCGCTGCGCATCTGCGGGGTGGTCACCACCCTGCGGCTGGAGAATCAGTTCTGGGACATCCTCAGCGAAATCGCCGAGGCCGACGGCATGACCACCAACCAGTTGATCGCCAAGCTGTATGAAGAGGTGATGGACTACCGTGGCGAGGTGGTGAATTTCGCCTCGTTTTTGCGGGTCAGTTGTACGCGCTATCTGAGTCAGCGACGGATTGCTCCTCCACAGATGAGCGTGGTGCGGTCGGCCTGAACATCAAAAGATCGCAGGCTTCGCCAGCTCCTACAGAGGTACGCGATCCCATGTAGGAGCTGGCGAAGCCTGCGATCTTTTGATCTTGCGGTTGAGGTGGTCTTTACTCTGAAGCGCGAAACCTCTCAATTGCCAAGGAGAAACAGCATGTCTGGATGGTATGAAGTGAGCAAAAGCAGCAATGGTCAGTTCAAATTTGTGCTGAAGGCCGCCAACGCGGAAACCATTCTGACCAGCGAGCTATACACCACCCGCGCTGCCGCTGACAAAGGCATCGCGTCGGTTCAGAGCAACAGCCCGAAGGATGAACGCTACGAGAAGAAAACCACCAAGGATGGCCATCCTTACTTCAACCTCAAGGCCGGTAACCACGAGATCATCGGTAGCAGCGAGGCTTACACCTCCGCTGCCGCGATGGATAAAGGCATCGCCAGCGTGAAGGCCAACGGGCCGACCACGATGATCAAGGACAAGACCTTGCCGGTGCTCTAAATCCTCCCTTCAAGTCCTACCATACAAGCGAACCTGCTCGCGAAGGCGTCAGCGGCGTCGCCGCTAAACCTCAACCGGGACTGTGAGCTTCGGACTGCCGAGCGAATGCGTCTTCGAATCAAAAAACCGCAACTCACTCCCGGTTCCTTCAAAAACCTTCGCGTAGTGCCGCTTCTGGTGCTGAATGAACGCCTTGCTGCGAGGATAAATCGAGATCGCCACCACCTGCGGTTTCGCCTGGCGCAAGGCGTGAATGATGTGGCTGTCCTGCTCACCCAATGCATGACCGAACAGGCACAACCCGTCGCCATGGCCAAGTAACTGGTCGTAGCAGAATGACAGATAGTCCGAGCTGCGAATGGTCTTGAGCTTGTCCTGCGCCGGACCTTCATTGACGAACAGCGGCACGTCGTCGAGGGTCTTGATCGAGTTGTTGATCGCGAAACTGCCGAGCAACGTGCCCTCGGTCGACATCAGTTTGCGCGCCGTGCCGTCCTGATTCCGCACCAGATGCAACCCGCCATGCAGGTAAAGCAGGCGGGTTTTATCGGTCGCCGTGGCGCTCAGATCGAAGCTCGGCTCTGCCCCCTGAAACAGGTCGCTGATCGCATCAGGCTGGTGCTGGAGCGCCCAGGAATTGAGCAGGTCGTAGTTGGTGGTGAACACGGTCCGGTAGCAGCCCAGTTCCTGATTGATCGTCGCCAGCGTCGAAGGCACCACCAGCCGCCACGGGATGTGCACCGCGTGCACGGTGTTGATCAGCGCTTCCTTGATCGCGTAGTAACGATTGCGCGGCGCGGCGGAACTCACAGCCAGGGCCTTGTTGACCCGGCTGGTGGTTTTCAGTGCGCTGAGCACCTGCTCGAAGCTGCGCGTCTGCATGGCGTCGAACACGCTCAGCTCGGACTGGCTCAGGGGTTTTTCTTCTACGGTACGGGCGTTTTCGAACAGCGAGTCGTAGCCGAAGTCATCCCACACGGCGCGACTGGCGCCGTTGCCCACCAGCAGGCCGCTGAACGAGGCGGTGGCGCGCAAGGCGTTCCAGTCTTCAAGTTGGGCATCAACATCCTGGAAATCGGTCATTGCGGTCAAAGTCTCAAAGCAAAAGGTCTTGATGGGCGGCGACTTTATCACGACCAAGACTTGAGCCAGATCAAGTTACTGCGTGACTGATAGGTCGATCCTGTGGGTACCCGCTGGATCGGCGCTGCCGATTCGGCCTCAGCCAGGAGACTCGCTCATGAGCAGCACGTTTTTCATCCCCTCCGTGAACATCATGGGCATCGGTTGCCTCGACGAAGCCATGGACGCCATTCGCAAGTACGGTTTTCGCAAGGCGCTGATCGTCACCGACGCCGGGCTGGCCAAGGCGGGTGTAGCGAAGATGATTGCCGAGAAACTGGCGATGCAGGACATCGATTCGGTGATTTTCGACGGCGCCAAGCCTAACCCGAGCATCGCCAACGTCGAGAGCGGTCTGGGGCTGCTGAAAGAAACCCGCTGTGACTTCGTGGTGTCCCTGGGCGGCGGTTCGCCCCATGACTGCGCCAAAGGCATCGCGTTATGCGCAACCAACGGCGGGCAAATACGCGATTACGAAGGCGTCGATCAATCCACCCAGCCGCAACTGCCGCTGATCGCCATCAACACCACCGCCGGCACCGCCAGCGAGATGACCCGTTTCTGCATCATCACCGACGAATCCCGTCACGTAAAAATGGCCATTGTCGATCGCAATGTCACGCCGCTGCTGTCGGTCAACGACCCGGCGTTGATGGTCGCCATGCCCAAGGGCCTGACGGCTGCCACTGGCATGGACGCACTGACCCACGCCATCGAAGCCTACGTTTCCACGGCGGCCAATCCGATCACCGATGCCTGCGCACTGAAGGCGATCACGTTGATCAGCAACAACCTGCGCCTGGCCGTCCGCGACGGCAGTGACCTGGCCGCGCGGGAAAACATGGCGTACGCGCAGTTCCTCGCCGGCATGGCGTTCAATAACGCATCCCTGGGTTATGTCCACGCCATGGCTCACCAGTTGGGCGGGTTCTACGACTTGCCGCATGGTGTGTGCAACGCGATCCTGCTGCCTCACGTACAAAGCTTCAACGCGCTGGTTTGCGCCGATCGCCTCACCGATGTCGCCCTTGCGATGGGCGCCGATGTTCACGGTTTCACCCCGGAAGCGGGCGCCCAGGCGGCCATCGTGGCGATCCGCAGTCTGTCCAAAGACGTGGAAATTCCCGCCGGTTTGCGTGAGCTCGGCGCCAAGCTCAACGACATCCCGATCCTCGCCACCAATGCCTTGAAAGATGCGTGTGGCCTGACCAACCCTCGCGTAGCGGATCAGCGTCAGATCGAGGAGATTTTCCGCAGCGCCTTTTAGGAAGTTTTACGACCGGGCGCGAGCATCACGCAGAGCATCGCGCCCAACGCCAGCAAGGTACACAGCAGTGAAAGCGGCCATGCTTGCGGGCTCGCGATCAAACTGGCGATCCCGCCGATAACCGCGGCCATCAGTTGATGAATGAAACCGCTCAACGCCATCGCATACGCACCGCCGACCGGCGAACCGTCATTGGCCAGGGACAGGCTGATCGGATAAGTCAAAGACTGGCCGAAAACCGCCACGCAATAGGGCAACCAGAACAGCAGCGCCACTGAAGTGCCCGCCAAACTCCCCAGCAACATCACCGCGCTGCCGGCCAGCACCAGCCCCACACCCGCCGTCATCAACCCGCGTTGACCGGTGCGAAGTACAAAGCTATTGACCGCCAAAGCCCCCAGAAAATAGGCCGCGCTGATCGGCCAGCCCAACACCCCGTATTCCACGGCCGACCAGTTGAACGGTCCTTGCAGAATCAGCGGCGCTGCGGTGTTGAACGCGACAATCACCCCGTACCCAAGGCCGCCGGTGAGGGCCGGCAACAGAAAGGCGCGATGACGCAAAATGCGCCAGTAACTCGGCCAGGCGGATGACGGGGCATTCTCCTCGGCCAGCACCGGGAACGTAACCCGAGCCACGACCAGCCCCATCATCAGACTCACAGCACCCAACAGGTAGAAAATCGCTGGCCAGCCCAGCGCCACCTGGATGATCGACCCCAGGTATTGGCCGATCCCCAGCGCCACCACAAAGGAAATCGAAATCCAGGACAACGCCTTGGCCAGCAGGTCGCCGCGGAAACTGTCGCGGATCAGCACCCGGGCCATGACCGAAATGCCGCTGGCGCCAATGCCCTGAACCAGTCGAAACGCCAGGAACGATTCAAGCGTCTGGCTCAGGGGCAAGGCCAGATTGCCCAGCCCGTAGATGCCCAGCGCGGCGAGCAGCACCGGTTTTCGGCCGATGCGCTGGCCCAGGCTGCCCCAGAACAACATCGGCAACGCCATGCCGATCAGATACACCGCCAGCCCCCAGGAAACCTGCGAGGCGTCGGCGGACAGATCACGGGCCATGTCCGGCAGCGCCGGCAGGTAAATGCTCATGCCTAATTGGGCGAGAAAAACCGTGCAGCAGGTGACGAGGAGGGTGGTGCTGCTCTTCATTGAATCTTCCCTGATTTCAGTTCAACAGCCGATGTCCCGGCCTTGAGTGCGTAAAAGCTCGGTAATGAGTTCACAAAAGTGGCGGATCAGCGTCGGCTCCATGTCGGCGCGCAGGGTGATTCTGATGGCCGCCTTGCCTTGTGCGACCACCGGAAAAAACACGGCCGAGGTGAAGAAGCCGTGATTGGCCAGTTCCATGGCGATGTTGTTGGCCAACGCTGCTTCGCCGCAGTTGACCAGTCGAATGGCCATGTTGCTGTTGTGTTGATCGGTGCGTATGAGGCTGTCGAACAGCCGGATATTAACCTGAAGTTTTTCCTGCAACGCGGCAAATTCCGGTGTGCGATGAAGCAGGATGGACGCTCTGCCCGCGCCAATGGCTGCACTGTTCAGGCTTTGCGACCAATTGCTGGGGCCGCCGTAACGGGCAATGACCTTCTTCTGCCGTTCATTGCCCAGCATTACCAGACCACCGCTGGCGCCAAACGACTTGGCCAACGAGGCGACGATCAGGCAGTCATCCTCCAGTGCGTGCAACCTGGGGCGCACGAGGCCAGCGCCCATTGTCCCGACGGCGGACAGCGCGTGGGAATCGTCCAGGTAGAGAAACAACCCATAGCGGTCCTTCAGATACAAAAGACTGTCCAGGTCTGCGACCCCGCCCATGCTGTAGGCGCCGTCTGCGACATACGCGACGGTGCGGTGCTGCTGGCACTGCTTCTCGAGAAAATCCATGTCGTTATGAGGGCAGGTCACGACCGTGGTTTCATCCGCGCAGGCGGCTTTGAGGTGATTCATCGAGTAATGCGCCAACCGGTCGAAGACCATCACGGGAGGGCGGTTTTCCGTGAACACGCCGCTGGCCAGCAACGGCAGGATTCCGGCACTCGCAGCACTGCACGACAAGGTGCTCAGGCAACTGGCGCCGAACAACTCGGACAGTTCGGTTTCGTACTGTTCCAGAATTGCCAGCTTGCAGCGGTTCTTAGAGTTGGCGACGCGAAGGGTGCCGGTTTCCCACAGGGTATTCATGGCGCCGTCGAGAATATCGGGATGGTGATCCAGGCCCAGGTACGACGTCGTGCAGAAATGATGAAACGCGCGCCCGTGCTGATCGAGCATTCGGTTGGCACTTTTGATTTCGACGTTAAGCCCCGAAATTTTCCCGGCTTCAGAGCTCTCCCAATCGTGATCGGCCAACGCGATGACTTTGCGGTAGTTGGTGTAGCGGTTTGCCGCCTGTGCTGTCTGGTCCATATGAAAATGACTTTCCTTGAGTGAAACGATCCATGGAATTGTTGCAGTTCGTGTGTGTTTCCAGACTTTACAGAGCGCGGCGGAGGCTTTGAATCGGCTGTTTCCGGTACGGCTGAGTGTTACAAGAGATTTATGTGTAGGGCGATGCCTCGTGATGTTGTGGGCAATTTGCTTTGCCGAGTCGCGTAGAAACCGGGCTATCCTGCCGACTCAGTCGAACAGAAGTCATCGAGCCCTCCATGCTGGAAAAAAGCCTGATCCGCCGCCTCGACCTGATCACTCTCCAGCTGTTTGTCGCCGTTCATGAGGAGGGCACGCTGACCCGTGCCGCCGCGCGTGAAGCCATCGCCGTGTCGGCGGCCAGCAAGCGGCTGATGGAGCTGGAAGTAGCGCTGGGCATCAGCCTGTTCGTGCGCCAGGCCAAGGGCATGACCCTGACGCCGGCCGGTGAAACCTTGTTGCACCATGCTCGGCAGATGCTGTTCAACGTCGAGAAAATGGGGCTCGAACTGGGCGAACACAGCCACGGTATCCGCGGCTATGTGCGGATGCTCGCCAACCTGTCGGCGATCATTCAGTTTCTGCCCGAAGACCTGCGGGACTTTTCCGAGCGTCATCCTCAGGTCAAGACCGACCTCGAAGAACGCCCCAGCAGCGGGGTGATTCAGGGTGTGCTCGATGGCGTGGCGGACCTTGGGATCTGCTCCAGTGACAGCGACGTCAAAGGTCTGCACAGCGTGCTTTATCGACAGGACAAGCTGATGGTGTTGATGCTGCCCGATCATCCGTTGGCGAGTCGTTCCAGCCTGGCCTTTGCCGATACGCTGGGCAGCGATTACGTCGGTCTGCATTCCGCCAGTTCGATCAATATGCGTACCCACGCAGCCGCGCGCGAGGCCGGCAAAGTGCTGCGGCTGCGGATTCATGTACCGGGTTTCGACGCCATGTGCCGGATGGTCCAGGCCAACATGGGCATCGGCATCCTGCCGAAAAAGGCCTATGAATTATTTGGCCGGGCGTTGGGGTTGCACGCGGTGCCGTTGACGGATGACTGGTCGGATCGCGCGTTGGTTTTGGTGGTGCGCGATGAAGCGGCGTTGTCGCCGGTGAGCCGGATGTTGTTCGAGCATTTGCGCGGAATGGATTGAGCGTTCGCGTTTCGCGAACGCTCGTTGCCAACTGAAGGTTGGATTCCAGGCCCCGTGGTCCTCTAGCCTTGGCACATATTCCAAGAACAACATGAGGTACCCCGCGATGACTGCCCCCTTGAGTGCAATCAAAGTGATCGAGATCGGCACGCTGATCGCCGCGCCGTTCGCCGCGCGCATGCTTGCCGAGTTCGGCGCTGAAGTGATCAAGATCGAAGCCATGGGTCAGGGCGACCCGCTGCGCAAATGGCGCAAGCTGCACGAAGGCACGTCGCTGTGGTGGTACCTGCAATCGCGAAACAAGAAGTCCCTGGCGCTGAATCTCAAATCCCCCGAAGGCATTGAGCTGGTCAAGCAACTGGCGACCAGCGCCGACGTCCTGATCGAAAACCTGCGCCCCGGCGCCCTGGAGAAACTCGGTCTGGGCTGGGACGTGTTACACGCCCTCAATCCTAACCTGACGCTGGTGCGTATTTCCGGTTATGGGCAGACCGGCCCGTACCGCGATCGTCCTGGGTTCGGCGCCATCGGCGAGGCCATGGGCGGGATCCGCTACACCACCGGCACACCCGGTTCACCACCGGCCCGGGTGGGCGTCAGCCTCGGCGATTCCCTGGCTTCGCTGCATGCGGTGATCGGTGCCTTGATGTCGCTGCTGCGGGTCAAGACCGGGCAGGGCGGTGGGCAAGTGGTCGATGTGTCCCTGGCTGAAAGTGTGTTCAACGTCATGGAAAGCCTGGTGCCGGAATACGACATGCTCGGCCATGTTCGTGAGCGCAGCGGCGGGGCCTTGCCGGGCATCGCGCCCTCCAACACCTATCTGACGGCCGATGGCGCCTACGTGGTGATCGCCGGCAACAGCGACCCGATCTACAAGCGCTTGATGGACGTCATCGGTCGCCGTGATCTGGCCGATGCGCCGGAGTTTGCCCATAACGACGGGCGTGCCGCCAAGAGCAACGTGCTCGATGCGGCGATCACTCACTGGACCAGCAGCCTGCCCATTGATGAGGTGTTGTCTGCTCTCGAAGCCGCCGAAGTCCCAGCCGGGCGCATCTATTCAGTCGCCGACATCGTCGCCGATCCGCACTATCAGGCGCGGGACATGTTGCTCAACGCCGACCTGCCCGGCGGCGCCACGGTGAAGATGCCCGGCATTGTGCCGAAAATGTCCGAGACTCCCGGTGGCGTGAACTGGTCCGGACCTACATTGGGCCAGCACACCGACGGCATTCTCGCGGGACTGGGCCTTACCGGTTCGGACATCGAACGGCTGAAAGCTCAAGGGGTGGTGCAATGATCACTGATTTTTCCGAGACCCTGATTGTTCAGGAAGTCTCCCCTCGCGACGGCTTGCAGATCGAGCCGACCTGGGTCGAAACCGTCGACAAGATTGCATTGATCGATCAGCTGTCGCTGGCTGGTTTCAGCCGCATCGAAGCAGGCTCGTTCGTTTCCCCCAAGGCGATTCCGGCGCTGCGCGATGGTGAGCTGGTGTTCAAGGGCATCATCCGGCAACCGGGGGTGATTTACGTCGCGTTGATCCCCAACCTGAAAGGCGCGCAACGGGCGCTGGCGACGAGGGCCGACGAGTTGAATCTGGTGATGTCCGCCAGCCAGACCCACAACCTGGCCAACATGCGCATGCGTTGCGAAGCCTCATTGGCTGCGTTCGGCGAGATCGTGCAATACGTTCTCGGGACGACGGTGCGACTCAACGCCAGCATCGCCACTACCTTCGGCTGTCCGTTTGAAGGCAAGATCGACGAGGATCGCGTGCTGCAAATCGTCGAGGCTTATCAGGAACTCGGGATCCAGGGCATTACCCTGGCCGACACCACAGGCATGGCTAATCCGCGGCAGGTTGATCGTCTGGTGCGGCGGGTCTTGCAGCGAGTTTCACCCACTGACTTGACCCTGCATTTCCACAACACTCGCGGGCTCGGTCTGTGCAACGTACTGGCCGCCTATGAGGCCGGTGCCCGACGCTTCGACGCGGCACTGGGCGGGCTCGGCGGATGCCCGTTCGCGCCGGGTGCCTCCGGCAATATCTGCACCGAAGACCTGGTTAACCTGTGCGATGAGATCGGCATTCACACCGGCATCGATCTGCCGCTGTTGCTGCAATTGTCGCGTGGATTACCCGCGCTGCTGGGCCACGAAGTGCCCGGTCAGCTGGCCAAGGCCGGACGCAATTGCGATCTGCATCCAAGCCCTTCCTGACCACCCCGAATCCCCTGTGGGAGCGGGCTTGCTCGCGAATGCGGTTTGACATTCAGCATTGATGTCGACTGACACGCCGCCTTCGCGAGCAAGCCCGCTCCCACAGTAAAAGCGTTCACACCCGAATATCTCAACCAGACAACAAAAACAATCGGACACCCACGGGCAGTCCGCCTGGAGAACCATCATGAGCCTTAATGTACTGGAGGCGGGCGCAAGCCCTTCCGTTAGCCACGACGAAGAAAAAGCCCTGGTCAGCAAAGTCGCCTGGCGACTGATGCCGCTGATCATGGTCTGCTACCTGTTCGCGTTTTTCGACCGCATCAACATCAGCTTCGCCAAGTTCCAATTGCAGACCGACCTGAGCCTGAGCGACACCGCTTACGGCCTCGGCGCCGGGCTGTTCGTGGTTGGTTACGTGATCTTCGAAGTGCCGAGCAACATGATGCTCTACAAGGTCGGCGCCCGGCGCTGGATCGCCCGGATCATGATGTCCTGGGGCCTCGCCACCGCGGCCATGGTCTTCGTCAATAGCGAATGGCAGTTCTACGCGCTGCGCTTCGTCATTGGTGCGATGGAAGCAGGTTTCGCCCCAGGCGTGCTGTATTACCTGACGCTGTGGTTCCCGCAGCACTATCGCGGACGCATCACTTCGATGTTGTTTCTGTCGTCGGCATTTGCAGGTCTGGTCGGCGCACCGATCTCCGGGCTGGTGCTGCAGCACCTCGACGGTTTTATGGATATGCGCGGCTGGCACTGGCTGTTTCTGCTGGGCGGCGTGCCTTGCATTGGCCTCGGCTTGCTGGTGCTGACGTTGCTCAAGGACCGCATCGAAGACGCTCACTGGCTGACACCGTCAGAGAAGACGCTGCTGGCCAGCCGTATCGCGCACCATGAACCGCACAAGAGCGGTGGCTCGTTGCTCGCCGCACTGCGGATTCCGGGTTTCCTGACCCTCGGGCTGATCTACTTCCTGATTCAGGTGGCGTCCTACGGCTTGAACTTCTGGGCCCCGCAACTGATTCGCAGCGCCGGCACCGAGAGCCCGGTGATGATCGGTTTGCTGACCGCCATCCCTTACATCTGCGGCGCCATCAGCATGGTGGTGATCGGGCGGTTGTCCGACTCGACTGGCGAGCGGCGCAAGTTTGTCGCAGGTCTGGTTGCGGTGGGCGCGGTAGGGTTCTTCTGTGCGGGTATCTTCGCTAACCACACGACCTTCCTGATTGCCGCGCTGGGCTTGCTCGGTGCCGGGATCATCGCCTCCATCCCGAGCTTCTGGACCCTGCCGCCCAAACTGCTGGCCGGTGCTGGCGCAGGGGCTGCTGGCGGGATCGCGGTGATCAACACCCTCGGCCAGTTCGGCGGCATCGTCAGCCCGGTGATGGTGGGGCGGATCAAAGACCTGACGGGCAGCACCACGCCGGCACTGTATGTCATCGGCGTCGCTGCGCTGATCGCCGTCGCGCTGCTGCTGTGGGGGTTGCCGCAGAAGCTGCGCACGCTCGACAAGTTTTAAAAGTTTCGCAGGCTACGCCAGTTTCTGCATCGACCACGCATCGCTGCAGGCGCTGGCGAAGGCTGCGATCAAGACGTTGCTGTTATCGCTTTTTCCAATGTGCCACCGAACTGAATCAACACCACTCCAGCCATTAACAACACCGCCCCAAACACCCGCGGTACTGTCATCTCCCGCTCCACCAACCCAAACCACCCGAAGTGATCCAGCACTAGCGACGCCACCACCTGTCCCGCCAGCGCCAAAGCAATAAACCCCGATGCCCCGAGTTTGGGCAGCAACATCAGCGCCAGCGAGATGAAGCACACCCCAAACGCACCACCGGCCCACATCCACAGTGGCGCCTTGCTGATGAACGCCAGCGACGGCAACGGCAAACGCAGCGCCAACATAACCGGCAACAACACCACAATACTCACCAACAACGACGCGAGGGTTGCCCACAACGGATGACCCAAGCCGCGACCGAGGTTGGCGTTGATCGCGCTTTGAAAAGGCACCACCGCCCCGGCTATCACGGCCAGCAGCAACAGCCCGGCCCAATGCAACGTACTCATGATAAATCTCCAACAGGTTTTGCTGGACTCTAGAGTATTCGTCGCGCAGATTTAAATTCCAAATAGCTATCAAGAACATGCATCAGATGAATGATCTGCGCCGTGTCGACCTCAATTTGCTGGTGATCCTCGACGCCTTGCTCAGCGAGCAACACGTGACCCGTGCCGCCGAGCGCTTGCACCTGAGTCAGCCGGCCGTCAGTCATGCCTTGGCGCGACTACGTGATCTGCTTGGCGATCCTTTACTGGTGCGGGCGGGCGCAAGTCTTGTACCAACCCCACGAGCCCTGGAGTTGATGGCACCTTTGGCCGAAGCCCTGGCTCAGGTGCAATCGCTGCTGGCACCGAATACTTTCGATCCGGCCACCGCCAAGCGCACGTTTCGACTGGCGATGTCCGACTATGGCGCTGCAATCGTCCTGCCGGGGTTGATACGGACCTTGCGCCGGGAAGCGCCGGGCATCGATCTGCAAATCAGCCATGCCAGCCGCGAAGGCATGCTCGAGGGGGTGCTCAACGGCGACATCGACGTGGCGGCAGGCGTCTTTCCAGAATTGCCGAACGAGTTGCGCAGCACTCCGCTGTTCGAAGAGCACTACGCCTGTCTGGTAGACCGCAACAGCCTGCCCACCGATGGCGTGCTCGACCTGCCGACCTACCTCGCCCGCCCCCATGTCCTGCTGGAAATGCGCGGCAGCGGCACCCCGGAAATCGAACGGGCCCTGACAGCCCTGCGTGAACGCCGTCGCGTGGCGATCAGCCTGCCGCACTGGAGCGTCGCCCCGGAGTTCATCAGCGGCACTGATCTGATTCTTACTGTTGCTTCCCGAGGGTTGCTGAACATCGATGAGCAGTCGTTGATCGTGGTCCCGCCGCCGTTTCACATTCCGTCGTTTACGTTTGTGTTGGTTTGGCACAAGCGGCGGGGTGGGGATCAGGCGTTGAACTGGTTGAATGGGCGGATTGAGGAGGGGATTGGACGCGGTTGATGACGCAATACTGTTCACTTAAACGTGGTATTTCAGGTATGCCTGCATTTGTGGCAAGGGGGCTTATCGGAATGCCACAGATTTCTCGCTCGCCTCAAGATTTTCTTAAGCGAACAGCATTGTGGTTGATGACGAGCATTTTGGTTTGAAAGCGGCGCATCAGCTGATGTTTGTCACCCACTTGCTTAAAACCGCTTTCATTTCTTTTGGACTCGCGAAATCACCGCTATCCGCTTCACTCAGCGCTTGCTGGATTTCGTCGAACATCAAGGTCTGGTGTGCTGAGTGTCTGTGCGATATGTCTGTTGTATGAAACGCATCGCTGTGTCTTTTGGTTTTAGGCTTTTCCACTGCTTTTACGCTCCAGATACCGTTGGTTCAGAAAATACCCTCGAGGAAATAAAATTGCTAACAGGCCTCAACCACCTGACCCTCGCCGTCACCAACTTGAACCGCAGCGTGGCGTTCTATCACGATCTGCTGCAACTTCAGCTTGAAGCCACGTGGGACACCGGCGCCTATCTCTCGCTGCCGGGTCTATGGTTGTGCCTTTCCCTCGATCCACTGCGCAACTCCGAATCCGCCGCCGATTACACCCATTTCGCCTTTAGCATTAACGCAACAGACTTCCCGCTCTTCGTCGAACGCCTGCGATCCGCCGACGTCCAGGAATGGCGTGATAATCGGAGCGAAGGCGCGTCCTTCTATTTCCTCGACCCGGATGGGCACAAGCTCGAAGCCCATGTCGGTAATCTCGAATCGCGTCTGGCAGCCTGTCGGCAGCGGCCCTATGCGGGAATGAAGTTCTTCGACGATCAGTAAGTCGGGTCCCGGAGACCTGAGATAGACTTGCGTGCATTCACCCCGGCTCAACAGGACTTCCAATGACCCCATCGCTGCTAATGGCTGTTCTCGCCTCGGGCTTTATCTACGGCATCACGCCGGGGCCGGGTGTGTTGGCGGTGTTCGGCATCGGTGCGGCGCGTGGTCGGCGGGCTGGGGCGGGGTTTCTCTGCGGGCATTTGCTGGGGGATGTGGTCTGGTGCAGCACTGCGCTGATCGCAATTGTTGGTGCACGGGAAATCGGCAGTACCGCGTTCGATGTGCTGGGTGTGCTCAGCGGGTTGTATCTGTTTTGGCTCGGTCTGCGTGCGGTTCGCGCTCGTCGCAGCAGTGTCGAAGCCCCTCAAGGCCCGGCGCGGCAGCCGTTCTGGCACGGCATTCTGTTTGGCCTGACCAATCCGAAGGCTTACCCGGTGGCGGTAGCGACTTTTACGGCGCTGCTGTCCAGTCGTGCCGAATTGCTGCACTGGTCGATGCTGCCGTGGCTGATTGTCCTGAGCTTCGTCGGTGGCCTCATGGCCTACGCTATCCTCATTGGCATTGTCGGTGCGCGGCAGGTGCGCATGTTGTACCAGCGCCATGAGCTGTTGATCACCCGGTTGTGTGGGGTGATGTTTATCGGATTCGCCATCAATGCCCTGGCGCATGCATTGCCGGGGCTGGTGACGAACAAGGCGTGAGGCTGATTGCAAGGAGGCGTCAGTTGTACTGATGGGTCAGGGAGGGTTCTTTATTGCTGCATTGGCCGGACACGCTCACCGCACTATGGCAACCAGAAATTCCGCGCCGTTGGCGAGCTTCATCGATCTCTTGCTGGACGCCGTCTGTGCGGTCGACAAACAAGGTCGCTTCGTATTTGTCAGCGCGGCGTGCGAGCGTATTTTCGGTTATACCCCCGAAGAGCTGATCGGCCAGCCGATGATCGACCTGGTGCATCCCGCCGATCGTCAGCGCACCCTCGATGCCGCGCGGGAGATCATGGGTGGCGACCCCAAGCTCAATTTCGAAAACCGCTACCTGCGTAAAGATGGCCGAGTGGCGCACATCCTCTGGTCGGCGCGCTGGTCGGAGGTCGACCAACTGCGCATCGCCGTGGCACGCGACATCACTGAGCGCAAGCAGGCCGAATCCCGACAAGCGGCGTTGTATGCGATTTCCGAAGCGGCCCACGCGGCGGAAGATTTACTGGCGCTGTTCAAACGCATCCATTTGATTATCGGAGAATGGCTGCCGGCGCTGAATTTCTCCGTGGCGCTGTATGACGAACACTGTGCACAGCTGAATTTCCCTTATCACGTGGACGACCTGGAGCTGCAACCTGAGCAGCCCGGAACGATCACCGGACGTCTCTGCGCCGAGGTGATTCGCAGCGGTCAGCCGATTCTACTGACCCCGGATCAGGACAATTTGCCGGAAGGGTTTGAGGCGCTGGTCGCGGGCCAGCATTCGCCTTGCTGGCTGGGTGTGCCGTTGAGTTCACAAAACGGCACCATCGGTGCGCTGATCGTTAAAAGCGTGCCCGGTGGTGAGCGCTACACCGAACAGGACAAGGAGCTGCTGCAATACGTTTGCGCCCAGGTCGCCACAGCGATTGAGCGCAAGCAATTGCATGCCAGACTGCAGCGCATGGCCCAGTACGACCAACTGACTCAACTGCCCAACCGAGAGTTACTCCGTGACCGGCTTAAAGACTCACTGACGCTGGCGCGGGCGGATTCCGGGCGTATGGCATTGCTGTATGTCGACCTCGACCGTTTCAAAGAAGTCAACGACACCCACGGCCATGCGGTCGGCGACATGCTGCTGCAAGCGGTCGCCAATCGGCTCAAAGGCTGCGTGCGCGAAACTGACACGGTGGCGCGCATTGGCGGTGACGAGTTCGTGGTGTTGTTGCACAGCATCCGCGCCTCGGAAGACGCCGACAGCGTGGCGGGAAAAATCCGACAGGTCCTGGCTCAACCCCTGCGTCTGGACGGCCACAGTCTGAGCATCCAGATGAGCATCGGCGTTGCGCGATACCCCGACCATGGCACTGAAGAAAAGCAGTTGTTCCGGCATGCCGATGAGGCCATGTACGCCGCCAAGCGCCAACATCACCAGCGCCTCGGGGCTTGAAAAATCTGCCACCGTTCGTCGCGGCGATTTCAACTTTTCTAAACCTTTGCGGCGATCGAAATTCTGATTCTATGCGGGCTCCTGCTCGCCGCGATCATCACCAAGAGGTAGAGAATCATGCCTAATTCAAGAAACTCGAACTCGGGAAACTTCGCCAACGATCGAACGAAGGCGTCTGAAACCGGTCGCAAAGGTGGGAAAACTACCACCACGACTGTCGATAAAGACCCTGTGAAACCCGACATGGGCCGCAAAGGTGGTCAGAAATCGAAATAGCGGTGAAGGTAGTTTTGATTGAGAGGCGGGAGCGTAAGCTCCCGTTTGAATTTTTTACGAGGAGGGCGCGACCATGAGCCGGATGGCCACCCGATTACGCAATGCCAGTTTTGCTATGTTACTGGGCCTGTGTGCCAGCAGTGCCTTTGCCCAGTCCCCCGCCGAATTCATCAACGAAGCATCGGCCAAAGGCATGGCCGATATAGAAGCCAGCCGCCTGGCGCATCAGAAAACCGAATCCAAAGAGGTCAAGGACTACACCATCGTCGTTATCAACGACCGCACCACCGCCAACCAGCATCTGGCGAAAATCGCCAAGCAACTGGATTTACCGGTGGCCCCGCGCGAAGAGGTCGTTGATAAAGCCAAAGCCTTGATGCCGGACGTGAAGGACGGCGCGAGCTTCGACCAGGCCTACGCGGCCAGCCAGGTGAAAACCACCCAGGAAGCCATCGAACAGCTTCAACAGGAAGCGCAGACCACCGACGTGCCTGAAATCAAAGCCTTCGCCGAAGAAATGTTGCCAAAACTGCAGAACCATCTGCAAATGGCCAAGGCGCTGCAAGCCAGTCGATAGCTGTCAGGTTGCGCGGGTGACCTCGGGCCGCCCGCGATCCTCCAATCAGCTTTGATTCAAATCCTGCTTACCTTTTTCCTGGACGACGGTGCCGTCCAGGGAAATCGTTTCGCCCTCGCCAAGTTTCCGATACTGCTTTCTCAGCGCTTCCAGCTGCTTTAGGTCCAATGCCTCAAGCCCCAGCATCGCGTTCTGCGCCTCCTTCGTCACCCGCAGCAACTCATCGACCTTCAAGTGCAAAATGTCCGTGTCGCGGTTCTGGGTGTTCTGGATCAGGAACACCATCAGGAAGGTGATGATGGTGGTCGACGTATTGATGATCAGCTGCCAGGTGTCGTTGAAGTGAAAAATCGGCCCACTCAGACCCCACAGAAAAATCAGAATGATCGCCCCCATGAACGTCTTGGGGCTGCCCGCCCACAGGGCAAGTTTCTGAGCGACTTTTGCGAATTTCATTGCCGTGTTCCTTATAGGGATGCGCCTGATTTTCAGACAGCACGGGCATGATGAAAATTCTGATTAAATTCTGGATTCAATGAAAAGCCGGTAGCTAGTACCTCGGTATTTTGGAGGAGCTGCCGGGACTACGATCTGGCGATCTTGTAGGACGAATTGAACCGGATATGGATGGAAGAAATCTCTGTTGTTCCCAATTCTTGGTTGGATTCTTTCTTTGTGCCGGTTTGTGTCTAGTATCAAAGGCAATCAATTTGCCAGCATGCAAACACACGGATCGAACCAGATAAGAGGCCACTCATGGAATTCTTCGAAAAGTTAGCAAGCTTAGCCGCCAAAGTTCGTTTGCAAGGCGCTGCCATTAAGACGGAAGAAGCGACCAAGAACGCGTTTGTCATGCCATTTATCAGCACGGTGCTGGGCTACGATGTCTTCGATCCGACGGAAGTAACTCCCGAATTCGTTTGCGATATTGGAACGAAAAAGGGTGAAAAAATTGATTACGCAATCATGAAGGGAGGAGACGTTCAAATCCTCATCGAGTGCAAAAAAATTGGTGAGTCGTTGCACATCAATCACGCCTCTCAATTGTTTCGCTATTTCCACGTCACCAGCGCCCGAATCTCTATCCTTACCAACGGTCAGGTCTACAAGTTTTTCACCGACCTGGATGCGCCCAACAAGATGGACGAGAAGCCATTTCTTGAACTCGACCTTCTGGATATCGACGAGTATTCCGTCCCCGAATTGGTCAAGCTCACCAAGTCAGCCTTCGATGTGGATTCGATCATCAGCGCCGCAGGTGAGCTGAAGTACGTCAGCCAAATCAAAAAGGTCATTGCTTCGCAGGTCAGCAAGCCTGATGACGACTTTGTGAAAGTGTTCGCTTCGCGTGTATACGAAGGTGTGATTACTCAGAAGGTCCGTGAGCAGTTCCATGAGCTAACGAGAAAAGCCGTGGTGCAGTTTCTCAACGACCAAATCAACGACAGGCTCAAGTCGGCCATGAGCGGCGCCATTCAACCCGCGTTGGCCTCTTTACCGGTTTCTTCCAGTGGTGCTGAGCAGCCGGATTTGCGAGACGAGTCAGAGGACAAGGTTCTGACCACCTTGGAAGAGCTGGAGGGATATCACATCGTCCGTGCCGTCGTTCGGTCTGTTGTCGATGCGAAGCGGATTGTTCAGCGCGACACCCAGAGTTACTTCGGCATTTTGCTCGACGACAACAACCGCAAACCGATCTGTCGTCTGCACTTCAATCGTTCACAGAAGTACATCGGTATTTTTGACGAAGAAAAGAATGAAACCCGGCACGCAATAAATTCGATAGACGATATCTACGAATACTCGGATCACTTGAAGAAGACTGTTGGATATTACGACTAACCGAGCTTGCTCGGCGCGAAAAAAAACCGGCCATCGCGGCTAATGCCAGTCAGTTAAGCTGACTGGCATTTTTGTTTTTTATCGGATACTTCGGGGATTTAAGCCTGATAGCCCGGGGATAAACGCGCTCCTCTCGTCGATGAGGCAGAACGTAATGCAGGGCTGAAGCATGCAGCTCGGCCAGGTATGTGGGGATGTTCCCGGAACGGTCGGCCGAGACGCTGTTGATAAAGCCGAGGATCGCCCAGGTGCAGGCGGTAAAACTCATTTCACATGGGTAAATTCCGGGACAATGGCGGCTCATTTCCACCATCTGATAGCGCAACAAGTTGTAGCCCAACAACACACCCCACAACTCCTGCTCGATCATCTCGGGCGTCTTGCTGCGCAGCGTGTAACTGCTGTTGAGCAGTGTCTGTTTCATTTCCAGAAAGCCTAATTCGATCTCCCATCGCTGGCTGTAAAGGTCAACGATTTCGTCGGACGGGAAGCGCAGTGGGTCGACCATCGAGGTCAGTATCTGACACACCTTGCCCTTGACGGTTTTACTTAAGAGTCGTGCGGTCAGGCGCTCCGGCAGCCCCGGCCATTGCTTGCGGGCCTGCGGCGAAGTGCTTAAAGAGGAAAACCGGTGTCGCCATGCTGGTTGCTGGCGGAGTCATAGCGCGCCCGATTTTCCGGCGTGTCGGGCGTGCGCCAGACGACGCCATCGACGCCCAACAAACGCAGACCGGCCCAAGTCGGATGACCGGCCGCCTCATGCTAACTTTTCTGGGGCAGATCGAAGACTTGTCGTACAGCTTCGCTGCCTAATCTCTGGCGGGCCTGGACTACGGCGCTGGGGGCGACCAACGGGCGCTGGCCCGGCAGCATGATGTTCATGCGACTGACCACATCCCAGGCCGACATGCGCCGGAAGAACGCCATGGAGATCACGCACCAGAGCATCATTTCCAGCGGCAAACGGCGCTTGCGCAGCGTCGCCACACCGGCCTGTTCAAGCGCCTGCTCGACCAAAGAAGGATCGAGTAAGGAATCCAATCCCTCGATGGCGTTGGGGGTAGAGGCGATGTTGTGGGTCAGTTCCAGTGCCCGAGCGAGACGCATAAAAAATCCGATGCCAGTACAGGCATCGGATTTTGATTTCTTGCGGCCAAAGGTCAAGCGAGAAGGCTTAACTGATCGGCATTAGCCCTTGAGGCCGGTTTTTTAGGCGTCCATTCACTCCGCCAACTTCACGTCCACCGACCAACTGAAGTACCCCAATGCCTCGCAACTTTTATTGATCAACATGAATTTCAGTTCGCACGACGCCACCCCAGCCGCCAATTGCGTGCAGTGCCAGTAATGATCATCGGCCGTATGGCTGCCCGGTTGGGTTGGGTTTTCGGGGTCGGGTGCGGGGACTGTCAGGTCTGTGTGGACCACCAATTCAGGCGGTGAAAGGACCCCGGCATTACCTACATGTATCTCGTAGAACACCACGCTGTGTTCGGCGAGCAAGCTGACGGTCCTGCCACGGATTTGGAAGTTCTTTCCGTTATTGGCGGTAAGCGTCATTAAGCTGTCATTAATTGTACTTTGTGTTGGTTTTGTGCCGCTGATGGCAAAGATGAAGCCTTCTTCAATCTCGGTCGGGTTTTGCGGCTCAAGACTGGGTTGTGGATAACGTGAAAGCAGTGATTCGGCATCGACGATCAGCAGCACATTATTGGCTGGCGCGATACTCGCCGAGGGGGAGGCAATCGGTTCGGAAGTCATCATGGATTCCTTTCATGATGTTGATTCAAGACGGCAGCCGCATCGGTTCAAGCAAGGCATCCCGTCCCGGCCGAAGCGGCAACGAACTCGGTAGACCCCTCGTCGCCAAGGGGCCTGGTCATCGTCAGTTACGGATGGTAATGAACGGATCCCACGAGCAGCAGCCTACGATCTTGCAGTCGCGATCAACGATCAGGAAATGGAAGTGGTAGGTCACGCTACCGCACGAAAGTGTTTCCGAAGACCAGTAATGGTTATCAACTTTCTGGCAGCTTGGAACCGACGGGTTGCTGGTGTTGGGAACGGCAACGCACGCTGTAGCCTTGCGGGGCGTGGGTGTGGAGATCAACTCGTTGCCGACGTTGCCAACAAACTTGTAGAAAATCACTGCAGTCTCGAAACTCTGCGACAGACTGGTTTCACGCCAGCGAATCAAGTCGCCTACCTGGGCTTTTAAGTTAAGTTCGCCACCGGCCTGGCCGCTGACCACGTTGTTCTGATTGGTCACCATGTACACATGATTGACGTCGATTAACGTCGGCGAGGCAGGGTTTTTGCTGATGTTCGGGTAGTTTTTCAGAATGGTTTCAGTGTCGATTGAAACAAGTACATCCGTGACTCGAGACATAGTAAAGCTCCTTGTTCATAGTGAATGCTTGGCATCTTCCAGGCACAACAACGCTTGCTTGCCTTACGGCCGTTGCGAACACACTACGGGCGGAACCCACCTGTCACGGGCATGAGCTGGCCTTGCTCCTTGCGTGCAAACTAACGGGTTCGGGTTCCTTCCGACGGGCCGCGATAGGACTATAGATGTGAATTTTAGGCTGTCAAAATTGCTTGGCTTCTAGTTCGACGAACGGTCGATTTGGTTATGACTTCAGAAGATTTTGCGATAGAAATGCTCATTCAAATCCTCTTTGTGCGTTTGGTCCCGTGGGTATCGCAACGAGGGGTTGGGTTACCTGACACCTTTCGCCATAGGTCGGATAGGGCAGAGCGCACCGGTCGAGGTATCGTAGCGAACCGGTTTTCCGCCTCTTGCTACAACAACGCACCGACAGGAGAACGCAATGAGTTGGTCCTCCAAACAATACGTCGCCTTTGAAGATGAACGCACACGCCCCGCGCGTGACCTGCTGGCCGCGATCCCTGCTGTGGACGCGCGCTCGGCAATCGACATCGGTTGCGGCCCCGGTAATTCGACCGAGTTGTTGGTTGAGCGCTTCGCCAATGCCACGGTACGTGGCTTGGACAGTTCGACCGATATGATCGACGCCGCCCGCAAGCGCTTGCCGCAGGTGCAATTCGATACGGCTGATATTGATACCTGGAACGAAAACGGCCCGTTTGATGTGATTTTCGCTAACGCGGTGTTGCAGTGGGTTCCCGACCACGCGAAGTTGCTACCTGCACTGGCGAGCAAGCTGGCCCCTGGTGGCAGCCTGGCGATCCAGATGCCGGACAATCTCAACGAACCTTCGCATCGCTTGATGCGCGAAGTTGCAGCCGATGGCCCATGGGTTGGGAAACTGGCGGGCGCCGCCGGGCAGCGGACAGAGATGGCAGACGCCAGTGGTTATTACTCGATGCTGCGAGCCCACTGTTCCCGTGTCGATGTGTGGCGCACGACTTACCATCATCCACTGGCTGGCGGCGCGTCTGGTGTGGTCGAGTGGTTCAAGGGCAGCGGTTTGCGGCCGTTTCTCGATCCGCTGGATGCGGCGGAGCGGGCGCAGTATCTCAAGCAGTATCAAGCGGCAATCGAACTGGCCTATCCGCCGTTGGCCGATGGTTCAGTGCTGCTGCCGTTCCCACGGTTGTTTATCGTTGCGACGCGCTGATGCGTTAATGAAAAAGGGACAGATCCCGCTCTTTTCGTCTGTCCCTTTCGCGTACCAATGGCCGAGAATTCCGTCGTAGCTAGGCGTCAATCAGCTGATCAATCAAAACCGCGTTGCTATAGATCAAGCTTCCATCACTCGCGCGATGCCCGACCAGATGGAACTGACCACGTTCGTTGTGTATATAGACGCGCATCTGGCAGTCGGACAAGGGGGCGTATCCCTCCGGCAATTGCAACTCCAGTGTGTCCATGTCGACATCCACCATGGCTTCACGCTCATGGGTCTTCTGCAGGCGTTCTTCTGCTTGCTCCAGACCCAGATGGAGGGGGCCATCGACGTAAAAATGGATTTCACCCATCGGGGTCGACTTTTGTTCTCCGTTGACTTTGCACCAGCCTTCGATCGTCAAGGCACTCATGACGAAATCTCCGTTGTGGACGGCTGGACGCTATCGCCCTTGGCCGTCTTGTCTGACCGCTATGCATAGGCGAGGATCTTTGCGGGCGCTTTTAGCCGATCTTTGCCTTCCGTAATCAGACCTAATTATAGCTGGCAACCGGACCTCGCTTGCTCGACGTGTCGTCCAGACGAGATGTGTTGCTGAATAGTTACAGCTATATATAGCGAATAGGTTTCAAGTAATGAAGTTGGTGCTGAGGTTGGAATATCCAGGCAACACGGCTTTTCAGGAAAAGCGCTTGTTCCGGCCATGAACTATACTTCCTGCGGACTTTGCCACGAAGATAGGTGGTATTTGTCTAGCCTGTTTTGGCGTCAGATTAGTATTGATTTGACGATGTTGTTCTGTGGCGATGTTTATGCATACCGATGAGTAACAGGAATAGGATGAAAGCAAAATGGCAATGGCAATTATTCTTGTACTAATCGTTATTGCATCTGTGCTGTTCCATATACTTGCGCCTTGGCATGCGACACCGGCAGCTTCCAACTGGGGGTCAATAGACAGCACCCTGTTCATCACCCTGATCATTAGCGGAATATTTTTCATCGCCGTCACCCTCTTCATGGCGGTGGCCGTGATACGTTTCCGTCACAAGGAAGGTGCCAGGGCGGCCTACCAGCCAGAAAATAAAAAGTTGGAAACATGGTTAATTATCGTGACCTCGGTAGGTATTGCCGCGATGTTGGCGCCAGGTCTGGTTGTTTACAGTGACTTTGTCCGGGTGCCGAATAATGCTTATGAACTTGAAGTGGTCGCCCAGCAGTGGCAGTGGGCCTTTCGTTTTCCCGGCCAGGACGGGAAACTGGGCAAGTCGGATATTAAGTTTGTTGATTCCGTCAATCCCTTTGGCCTTGATCCCAAGGATCCTGTTGGGCGAGACGATGTACTTATAATAAACAATGAAGTTCGCCTTCCGCTCGATAAGCCGGTAAAAGTTTTACTGCGCTCTAAAGATGTGCTGCACGATTTCTATGTACCACAAATGCGCAGCAAGATGGACATGGTGCCAGGGATGGTGTCGTATTTTTGGTTTACACCGACTAAAACCGGAAAGTATGAAGTCCTTTGCGCTGAATATTGTGGCGTAGGTCATTACAACATGCGCGGTCATATGATCGTGGAGGAACAGGACGCCTTCGATCAATGGCTGAACAGCCAACCGACTTTTGCGCAGACATTAACGACAGCTGCCAAGCCCAGTCGGGACAGCGTGCTGGAAAAAGGTCGGCTGTTGGTCGAAAAATACGGCTGCGGTGCCTGCCATAGCCAGGATGGCAGTGCCAGTCTCGGCCCGGGATGGAAGGGTCTGTACGGCCGCACTGAACAGTTTGCCGATGGCACCAGTGCGCTGGTCGATGAGGCCTACGTGAAAGAGTCGATCCTCGATCCGAAGGCCCGACTGGTACAGGGCTACCCGCCAGTCATGGTGGCCTATACTCTCACTGACGATGAGCTGGGCGCACTTGTAGCCCTGATCAAATCACTGGGTGCCGCGCAGCAAGACAATGAACCTTCTGCCAGCGAAGCGTCGGGCCCAGGTGACGACTTGGCGGCGCAGGGACAGCGGCTGGCTCAGTCGCTCGGCTGCCTGGCCTGCCACAGTGTCGATGGCAGCAAGGGTGTCGGCCCCAGTTGGCAGGGCCTGTATGGCAAGACAGAAGCCCTTGCCGACGGTACAAGTATCAAGGCCGACGAGGGCTATATAAAAGATTCGGTTCTTAATCCCGGAGCCAAAATCGTCAAGGGCTATGCAGCCGTCATGCCGCCCTTTACTCCGAGCGACAAGGACCTGAACGCACTGATCGCTTTTATCAAATCCAAAGCGAATGCTGACGCTGACACGAGCAAGGCTGAGCCAGGGAAATAGCCGTAAAGCAGCCAGAAATACACTGAAACTTCGGCAGGAGGATGACGTGATGGCCTATGCGGAGCAAGCCGAAACAGAAGCACTGCACGAACCCAGAAGTTTCCTGACCAAATATATCTGGAGTCAGGACCACAAGGTCATAGCCATTCAATATTCCTTGACGGCTCTGTTCGTGGGGCTTATCGCCATCGTGTTGTCTGACTTGATGCGCATACAGATAGGCTTCCCCGGTAGTTTGGCGTTCATGGACGCCAGTACTTACTATCAGGCGATGACCATGCACGGCATGATCATGGTCATTTATTTGCTGACGGCCTTGTTTCTGGGGGGCTTCGGCAATTATCTGATCCCGCTGATGGTGGGCGCCCGCGACATGGTCTTCCCCTATGTCAACATGCTGAGTTACTGGTTCTACCTGCTGGCGGTACTCGTGCTGCTCTCCAGTTTCTTTGTCCCTGGCGGCCCCACCGGTGCGGGCTGGACGCTCTATCCGCCACAGTCCATTTCTCAGGGGACACCGGGGGTCGAGTGGGGCATCGTCCTGATGCTCGTCTCACTGGCGATTTTTATTGTCGCAGCCACCATGGGCGGGTTGAACTACGTCACCACGGTGTTGCAGGCGCGCACGCACGGCATGACATTGTTTCGCATGCCGCTCTCCGTATGGGGAATCTTCATGGCCTCGATCATGGCCTTGCTGGCGTTCCCGGCGTTGTTCGTCAGTGCGGTCATGATGCTGTTTGACAAGCTGTTGGGCACCAGCTTCTTTATGCCGGCGATGATCTCGCTGGGGCAGCAGCTCGATCACCAGGGTGGCAGCCCGATCTTATTCCAGCACCTGTTCTGGTTCTTCGGCCACCCGGAGGTCTACATCGTTGCTCTCCCGGCGTTTGGTCTGGTCTCCGATTTGATCAGCACGCATGCGCGTAAAAATATCTTCGGCTACCGAATGATGGTGTGGGCCATTATTGCGATTGGCGTACTCAGCTTTGTGGTCTGGGCGCACCATATGTATGTCAGCGGAATGAACCCGTACTTTGGCTTTTTCTTCGCCGTCACCACCTTGGTCATCGCGGTGCCGACTGCACTGAAAGTCTACAACTGGGTGCTGACCCTGTGGCGCGGCGACATCCATCTGACCGTGCCGATGCTGTTTGCCCTGGCCTTTATCGTCACTTTCCTGGTCGGCGGTCTGACCGGCTTGTTTCTGGGCAATGTGATCGTGGATATTCCGCTCTCGGACACCTATTTCGTCGTAGCCCATTTTCATATGGTCATGGGGGTTGCACCGGTACTGGTGGTGTTCGGTGGCATTTATCATTGGTTCCCGAAAGTCACCGGGCGCATGTTGAACGACACCCTGGGCAAGTTGCATTTCTGGATTACCTTTCTGGGCACCTACGCCATCTTCTTCCCCATGCACTACCTGGGTTTCCAGGGCATGCCACGTCGCTACTACGCCTATGAAAACTACGCGTTCATCCCGCAGTCGGCGCAAGAGTTGAATGCCTTCATTACGGTGATCGCATTGACCGTCGGCGTTTCCCAGTTGCTGTTCCTGTTTAACCTGGCCTGGAGTGTGTTTAAGGGCAGGCCCGCAGGCAGTAATCCCTGGGGCGCGGCCAGTCTGGAATGGCAAACGCCGAACACCCCGCCGATACACGGTAACTGGGGAGCGAAGCTGCCGGTCGTGCATCGCTGGGCCTATGACTACAGTGTGCCGGGGATAGAACAGGATTTCGTTCCGCAAACAATCTCCGCCGAGGAGCTGGAGCACATGCGGCAACTGAGTGCCGGAACCAAGATAGCGGACGTTAAAACATGAGCCGAATGCTATTGAGAAACGCCGATGGCGCTGACCCCGGCGGCAGTTGGAGTCGCGATCCTGAAGGTATTCAGGCCGCCGCTGATAGAAGCAAAACTGCAAGAATAGGCCTGCGCTTGTTTCTGGCCGTGGTGAGTTCGTTATTCTTTCTCTTCCTGCTCGCCTTTATCGCCCGCTCACAAATGGCCGACTGGCTACCCCTGACAGACCCCTTGGCCCCGTTAGCCAATCCATGGCCGCTGTGGGTGAATTCGGCTTTTCTGGTATTCAGTTGCATCGCACTGCAGTGGTCGCGCATGGCCGCGCGACAGGCTCGACTGGACGCAACGGTCATTGGCTTTGTATTGGGGGGCGTATTTGCAATTGCCTTTCTGGTGGGACAATTCTGGGTCTGGCAGCAGTTTGTCGCCTGGGGCTACTTTGTCGCCAGCAATCCGGCCAACAGCTTCTTCTACCTGTTGACCGGTGTGCATGGACTCCACCTGCTGGGCGGGTTGATCGCCTGGGGCAGAACCGTCGCCAAATTCCTGCGTCATGTGCCGTTGCCGCAACTCAGCGCCAGCGTAGAACTCTGTACCATCTATTGGCATTACTTACTGGGTCTTTGGTTCGTGCTATTCGCTCTGCTGACCAGCACGCCGCAAACCTATGAAGCCATCGCCAGATTCTGCGGCCTGAGGTGAAAAGCCATGGCATCGCATTCACCCGCCCCAGGCGAGTCCAGTTCATCCAATCCACCCAGCTTGCCGCCTACAGCAGGATGGCAGGGCATCGCCAGCGACTGGTCCTCGGATAAGGAGGCTTTCAAGCAGGTCCCTTGGGGCAAGGCGATGATGTGGATATTCCTGCTCAGCGATACGTTTATATTCACCTGTTTTTTAACCGGCTACATGTCGGTACGCATGACCATCACTACCGCCTGGCCGAACCCCAGTGAAGTGTTCGCATTGACGATCGGCGGTAGAGAAATCCCGCTTATTCTGATCGCCATCATGACCTTTGTGCTGATCAGCAGCAGTGGCACCATGGCCATGGCAGTCAATTTCGCCTATCGCCGTGATCGTGCGAAAACCTCTGCCCTGATGCTGGCGACCGCTGCCTTGGGTGTGACCTTCGTCAGCATGCAGGCATTCGAATGGAGCAAGCTCATCGCAGAAGGGGTGCGTCCTTGGGGGAACCCTATGGGGGCGGCGCAGTTTGGTGCGAGCTTTTTCATGATTACCGGTTTCCACGGACTGCATGTGTCAATCGGCGCCATTTATCTCAGCATTGTGGCGATGAAAGTAATGCGGGGAGATTATGAGCGCTCCGGGAACTATCAGAACGTCGAGATAGCCGGGCTTTACTGGCACTTCGTGGATTTGGTGTGGGTGTTTATTTTTGCTTTCTTCTATTTATGGTAGAGGAGCACGGGTGATGGCACATGCTCAGGGTCAGCAACATCCGATCAGCTTGTACCTTAAAATCTGGGGGCTGTTGTTCGTCCTCAGTACGATGTCGTATCTGGTCGACTACTTTCACTTCCATGGTTACCTTCGTTGGGCCCTGATTATTACTTTCATGTTGTTGAAGGCAGGTTTAATTGTCTCCATCTTCATGCATATGGCCTGGGAACGGTTGGCCATGGTCTACGCCATACTGGTGCCACCGTTGTGTTTGCTGGTACTCGTCGGACTGATGGCCACCGAGGCGGACTATGTTTTCCTCAGTCGGGTCATTTCCTTCGGCCAATAAGCAGCTTCCGGATGGCCTTCAGTCTCCAGGGGCTAACCCGATATCACTCGCTTGAACTGATGCCATTTGTGCTGCCAGGCGACTGTCCAGTGGGGGGCTGCCGTTCCCGTACCGGCGATCTCCAGCATTGGATGATGTTCGATAACCCCGTCCAATACCGACTCCTGATTCGGCTCGACATCTACGAAGAAAATATGTTTTCCCTCTGCTACCACCTGTTTAAAACTGCGGAAGTGAGTGTTTGGCACCTGGATACCAAAAAAACCGCCTTCCCAGATGCAGAAGCCACATACAACAATGGCAAGAAAGATGAAAGGCATCCAGCCTGCGGCGGATTCGGTCCAGCCCAGCCAATAGGCGCCGCCAAGAACCAGCGCCGCGAGTGGCACACCGATCACTGCACCAATTTCGCCAGAGTGGACAACATCCTGTTCCATTAACGAGTTAACTTCGTGAAGGTGATGTTGTTCAACATCGGCAACGTGCTCACTGAGCACATGAATTTGTTCGGAATTGATGCCGCTGGCTTCCAGCTCATTTTCAACGGCTTCAAGATCGTCGAGATTGTTGCTGATGTAATAGTGTCGATTCATGCCAAACCTCCCATCTCGTGCTTGCCGTAGACCTCCTTTGTCTTGCAGCTGCCAGTCGAGATTTACAGTCGGTATCAGTACCCGTGGGCACGTTGCGCGCTTCATTCAAACCATAAAAAAGTATAGCACTGCATATCATTCCGGCATGGGGACGGAAGCATGCCGTCTGATCTCCCGGCAGGTTCCCCGGCACCCCAAATCCTGGACACAAAAAAACCGCTCACAACGGACCGGTTTTTGTGTTCCTGCATCTCCCGTCAAAACCCGCCTGACGTGAGATCAAATTCGATTGGAGCGGGTGAAGGGAATCGAACCCTCGTTATCAGCTTGGGAAGCTGGAGTAATGCCATTATACGACACCCGCTCAGAGCGGCTGACTTTGTACCAGATGTGGGCGTGGAAATGAAGTTTTTCTTTGCGTGGGACGGCTTTAGCGCAGGTGAAACAAGACACAGACCGGGTGGCGGTCTATCGCGGGCAAGCCTTGCTCCTACAGGAATGCATTCAACACTGTAGGGCGGGGCCTGCTCGCGATGACGCTGTTTCAGATGGCCAATGCATGTTGGTCCTGGACGTAGTGATAACGCGGTCGACTTTCGTGTTGCGAAGGTTTCAGAAAGCCCAGCAATGCGTTGCGGCTATCTCGGCAAGCAGCTTTGTGTTCCATGTCGAGAAAGTGGCCGGTGGCCTGCAGGGTGGTGAAAGTAGCGTGTTGCACATGGTTGGCGAACAGTTGAGCGCCGTCGGCAGCGGTGTACTCGTCCCATTCGCCGTTCATGAACAGCACCGGCACGTTGATTTTCTCCGCGGCTTTGAAGAAGCACTGGCGATCACTGTGCAGCAGATCGCTGATGTGGAAGTGCATCTGTCCGTACTCATGCTCGGCCAGGGAACTGACGTGCCGATAATTGAAGCGCTTGAACAGTGTCGGCAGGTGTTTGCCGATGGTGCTGTTCACCAGGTTGCCGACCCGGTCACCGTCCCGGCTGCCGAGGTAATCGATGCCGCGCTCGAGGTAGTCGAGCATGTGCGCGTTGATCTCCGGAGAGAACGAGCTGATCACGGCTTTCTCGATGCGTCGTGGCTGGTGGGCCAGGGCGACCAGGGTCGCGGCGCCACCCCAGGAAAACGACAGCACGTGTTCGGCGGCGAAGTGGTCGATCAGCTCCAGGAGGATCTGCCCTTCGATTTCCTTGGTCAGCAATTTCTCGTGCAGGTTGTGGGCTTTCGACTTGCCCGCGTAGGGCTGGTCGTAGCAAACCACATTGAACTGCGGGTGAAGGTTTTTCACGGTTTGTGCAAACGACGCAGTCGTGGCCATCGAGCCGTTGACCAGAATAATGGTCTTCTCTGCGGCGTCTGCGCGATAGAACTCCGTGTAAACCCGATACTGACCCTGTATATCCAGCACAGCGATTTCTGGCCTCATGTCATAAGACTCCTGGCAAGCGGGTATGCGTGCAAATCAGATTGCACGAGCTTTGTGACAGGTAGGCATACGCCTGGAATTTGAGAGGCCCATGTCGATCCATTGCAGTCCGGTCGACGGGTATTGTTATTGGCGGGCAGTCTGCCGGGGGAAGGCGGAACCTGAGGGTTCTCTACCGGCAAAAAGTTTCTTAGAAGTATATTGTGACTCGTCGGTCACATTTCGGCCGACGTCCTGATTCAAGCAGGGGTCACGTCATCACGCAAGTATCTTTGCAAATTGTTCGACAACTTCTGCTGAGCGGTCGAGTGCTTAGATCAATTGAATCTCTTCGGTGCGTAATGCGCGGTACTCGCCCGGTTTCAGGGCACTGTCGAGCACCAGCGGGCCCATGCTTTCACGGTGCAGGCGCAGCACCTTGTTGTCGAAATGGCCGAACATCCGCTTCACCTGGTGATAACGGCCCTCGACGATGCTCAGTCGTGCGGAGTTTGGCCCGAGTACGGCCAGCTCGGCGGGTTGGGTGGTGAGGTCTTCGAAGGCGAAGTACAGGCCTTCGGTGAATTTCGAAGCGTATTCCGGGCCAATCTCTTGCTCGGTCTCTACGTAGTAGACCTTGGGCAGTTTGGTTTGCGGCTGGGTCAGGCGTCGCGACCAGCCGCCATCATTGGTGATCAGCATCAGGCCGGTGGTGTTGAAGTCCAGGCGCCCGGCGATGTGCAGGTCCTCCTTGTCCGGTTCATGGATCAGGTCGAGCACGGTCGGGTGTTGCGGATCGCGGGTGGCACTGACGCAGCCGGGCGGCTTGTGCAGCATGAAGTAGCGTGCAGGCTTGCCGACTTGCAGCTGCTCATCGTCGACTTCCACGCGGCTGAATTCCAGTACGTCGGCGTGAGGGTCGCTGACGACTTTTCCGTCGATCCTGACGCGCTTTCCCACCAGCAACAGACGCACCTGCTTACGGTTGAAGCGCGGCAGGTTGCTGAGGAAACGGTCAATGCGCATGACGAGGGATCGGTAGGAAAGGGGGGCGTATCTTACGTGATCGGTTGTGCGGTTGCTTACAGCTGCGCCTCGACTTGCGCGCAGCGTGGGCACAAACAGGATTTGTCGCGCAGTTCGGGCGGCAGTGCTTCGAGCACTGCCGGGTCGATGCTGACGCCGTAGCACCAGCAGGCCCGATCGGCGGTTCGCGGGTCGGCCAGAGTGCAGTCGTTGGAGGCGCCGCAGGCCGGGCAGAAATCTGGCTTATTCATTTAGGGTTATGCATAACTGGAGTGAGGCATTTCCACGCAGGTGCGGTTACGGCCGGCTTGCTCGGCCCGGTACATCGCATGATCCGCTCTCGAGAGCAGCGTGTGCAAGGTGTCATCGGTCTGCAGGGTGGTCAGGCCGATGCTCACGGTCAGCTGCAAGGCCTTATCGTTGTAGGCATAACGCTGTTGCTCGACATGCTGACGAATTTTCTCGGCGACCATCAGACCGGTCTCACCATCAGTGTCCTTGAGCAGCACGATAAATTCCTCCCCGCCCCAACGGCAGACGATGTCGGAGTGCCGCAGGCAACTCTCCAGATCCCGTGCAAAGCCGATCAGCACCTGATCGCCGGCAAGATGACCGTAGGTGTCGTTCAAGGCCTTGAAATGGTCCAGATCCAGCAGCAACGCGGTCAGCGGTTTGGGCTCGCGCTGGGCTTCGTGCATGGCTTGCGCCGCCAACAGGTCGAAACCGCGGCGGTTCGGCAACTCGGTCAGGCTGTCGAGGATCGCCTGGGCCTGGATCTTGCCCTGGTAGCGCTTGATCACCCGGTTGAGCAGGGCCAGCACAATCAGCGTGACGATCAGGCAGATCAAGAGGTTGAGGTACAGCGACTGGCGGATTTCACTGAGGGCACCGTCTTCGCGTTTGTCGACGAACAAGTACCAGTTCAGCTCCGGAATGAAACGCACATTGAGGAAATGTCCCTGGCCCCGGACGGAATATTCGTAGCTACCGCTGTGAGGTTTGGGCAGTTGGCTGACCAGGTCCTTCATGCTGTCGAGCTCGCCGAGGGTCCGCCCGATCCGCGCGCCTTCTGGGCCACCCTCGGCGCCCGTAAGCGCCAGGCGCCCGAAGTTGTCGACGAAAAACACGCTGCGTTGATAACGCTGCTGGTACTTGTCGATCAGCTTGATCACCGCATCGACTGTCAGACCGACGCCAGCCGCGCCAATGAAACGGTTGTTGTAGTCGTAGACCTTGTAGTTGATGAAGAAGGTCAGGTTGTCCTTGTTGGCAAGGTCCGGGGCGACATTGATTTCGTAGGGATCGGCCATGTCTCGTACGCGGAAATACCATGCATCGCGGGGTTCAGTGGCTTTGACCTGTTTGAGTACCCCGTTGGCGTGGTAGTAGGTGAGGCTGGTGTTGGAGACGAAAAATGCGGTGTAGGCCCCGTAGTGGGTCATGACCTCGTTGAGGTAACGGGTCATTTTTTCGGGATCTTGCTCGCCGTTTACCACCCAGTCACGCATGAAGGTGTCGCGGGACATCATCGAGGAAATCAGGATCGGTCTGACGAGGTCTTTCTGGATTTCCGAGTAGACCGTGTCCGACGTCAGCGGCAGTTCGGTGTTGATGATGTTGTCGCGGATCGACGCTCGCGAGGCGTAGTAACTGAGGAAGGACGTGGCGAGAAAACCTGCGCTCAGCAACGCGATCAGCGTGAGGACCAACGAACGTTGCGAATACAGCGGCGAGCGAAGCGGCATGACGATTCCGTTGGCAGTGATCCGATGGCAGGCATTCTAATGGCACCGCCGGGAAATAACTGTTCTATGTGCAAGGCGAATGATGGCTCCCGCACTCCATGCAGGTTGCACCCGGACCCTGTGGGAGCGAGCTTGCTCGCGATAGCGGACTGTCAGACAACATGGTTTTTGCCTGTTAGACCGTCATCGCGAGCAAGCTCGCTCCCACAGGTTCCTGCGTGCTGTCAGACAAGGCTTCTCAGATACGCACGCCATCCGCCCAGATGGCTGATATTGGCTGCCCCCTCCAACCCATACGCCTCACAAATAAACCCACTCTCCCAACGCCCATTCGCCAATTGCACTTTGCCCAACCCTAGTGGCGCCGGAATACCGGTCAAAAACGAGCCCAACTCACGGCTCGGCAATTCCCAAACCTCCACTGCAATCGCCACACCCCCGTCCTTCACGCGAACCATCCCGGGACGAAACGGCGGGCCGCCAGCCAGGGCATACAGTTGATAGTCCGGCGAGCTGAACGTCGTCTCGACCCGTCGAGCCCCGCGCTGCTTGAGCTGCCAGTTCAGCGCCAGCCCATCCAGATGCGCGCCACACACCACCAATCGCGCCCGGTCATTACGTGCGACAGCCGACGGAAGCGGTGTCGCCAAACCTTGCTGGCGCTGCAACGCATCCGCCACACCCAACAAATACTGATCAGTAAACGCCCGTCCGAACAACGTCACGCCCCAAGGCAAACCATTGCCCATGAAGCCGCTGGGCACGGCGACGGCGGCGTAATCGAGCAGGTTCATGAAGTTGGTGTAGTAGCCCAGTTCCGAATTGCGCAGCACCGGTTCGGCATCCAGTTCCGCCCGCGTGACGGGGCGGCCGATGGTGGGTGTGAGCACGCAGTCGAGGCCTTCCAGCGCCTGGTCGCACAGGGCTTTCAGCGCTTGCAGCCGGTACTGGGCGCGGAAGGTTTGCACACCGTTCACCGCTGGAGCCTTGGCCAGCACCGCGCGAATCACCGGCAGCACAGCTTCTGGATTTTTCTCCATCAACTCACCGGCCACGCTGTAGCGCTCAGCCACCCAAGGCCCTTCATAGAGCAACCGCGCCGCTTCGAGAAATGGCGACAAATCCAGTTCCACGGCTTCACCGCCCAAAGCCTTGAGCTGATCGATGGCATCACCAAACAACAACGGGCCTTCAGGGCAGCCGAAGAACTTCAGATCCTGAGCACGCGGCACGCCGAAGCGGAAGGGGCGTGGTGCACCAAACGCCGAGCCGTCATTCCACAGCGGATTACTGCGGCTGTATTCATCAAGGGGATCAAGGTGCGCAGTGAGCGCGAGCAACTGACTGGCTTCCCGAGCAGTCGCGGTAAACGTGGTCACGCAATCGAGGGTGCGGCAGGCCGGAACCACACCCGCTGTAGAGATCAATCCTTTAGTGGCTTTCAACCCCACCAGATTGTTCAGCGCCGCCGGCACGCGCCCGGAACCCGCCGTGTCAGTGCCCAGGGAAAAACTCGCCACGCCGAGCGCCACCGCCAGCGAAGAGCCGGCACTGGAACCGCCCGACGGATACTCCGGCAACACGCTGTTCGGGCACGCGCCATACGGTGAGCGACTGCCGTTAAGCCCGGTGGCGAATTGATCAAGATTGGTCTTGCCCAACGGAATCGCACCCAGCGCCAGCAATTGCTCGACGATGGTCGCCGAACGTTCCGGCACGTAGGCAAACGCCGGGCACGCCGCGGTCGTCGGAATGCCCGTCAGGTCGATGTTGTCCTTGATCGCGAACGGCACGCCGAACAGCGGCAAGCTGTCGGGGTCGCGACCGTCGAGCGCGGCAAGGTACGGTTCCAGTTCTTCAACACTGAGCAAGTGGATGAACAGGTGATAATCCGGGTTCAGCGCAGCGGCTTTGTCGCGCAGGTTCAGGAGCAGTTGCCGAGGTGTGATGCTGGCGTCGCGATAGGCGTTGCGCAGGGCATCGAGTTGCAGATTGATGTTCATCGCGTTAATCCTTTTCAACATGGGTTCACTCAAGTTCCAGCACCACGACGCGCTGTCCGGCGCGCACTGCCGAACCCGGTTGCACGCGAATCTCGCGCACCACCCCGGCCATAGGCGCGAGCAGCGGGATTTCCATCTTCATCGACTCCAGAATCACCAGCACATCACCCGCGGCAACCCGGCTACCGGTTTCAACCTGAACCTGCCAAAGGTTGCCGGCGATGTGGCTGTCGACGCTCTGTTGACCGCTGGCCAACGGCGCGTCTTCGGTCACCTCCGGGGTCAGCTCTTCACTGTCGAAATGCGCCTGGCCACTGGCGATCCAGCGCTCGCGCTCGGCGTTGAATGCACCTTTTTGCTGATCGCGAAACGCGGCAATGCTCTCGGCTTCCTTCGTCAGGAAGGCTTGGTAATCCGCCAGATTCAGCTGACTGTGCTCGATATTCAGATCGAAGCGCCCGAGTGGGAAATCCCGTCGAATGCGCAGCAGTTCATCGGCACTGACCGGGTAGAACCGGATCTGATCGAAGAAGCGCAGCAGCCACGGTTTGCCATCGAATGCGGCGACCTCGCGATAGCGATTCCACATCTGCAAAGTGCGGCCGACGAACTGATAACCGCCAGGGCCTTCCATGCCGTACACGCACATGTAAGCACCACCGATGCCCACCGAGTTTTCCGCGGTCCAGGTGCGGGCCGGGTTGTACTTGGTGGTCACCAGGCGATGCCGCGGGTCGAGCGGCGTGGCCACCGGCGCACCGAGGTAGACATCGCCCAGGCCCATCACCAGGTAGCTGGCGTCGAATACGGTGCGCTGCACTTCGTCGAGGTTTGGCAGGTCGTTGATGCGGCGGATGAACTCCAAGTTGCTTGGGCACCACGGGGCGTCCTTGCGCACGGTGGTCATGTATTTTTCGATTGCCAACTGACAGGCCGGGTCGTCCCAGGACAACGGCAGATGGACGATGCGCGAGGGCACTTGCAGGTCCCTTGCGGCGCACACAGCGTCCCATTCGCCGGCGACGATGCCGAGCAGATCGGCCAGCGGCAGTTGTTCGGGTTGGTAGTGCACTTGCAGCGAGCGGATGCCGGGTGTCAGGTCGATGACGCCGTGCAGGTTTTGGCTTTCCAAGGCTTGCATCAGGGCGTGGGCGCGGAAGCGCAGGACGAGGTCGAGTTCGGGGGCGCCGATTTCCAGCAGCAGATGAGTGTCCCCCGACAATCTCGCGACCAGCCGTGTATCGTCCTGACCAATATCCAACACCACCGGCGACACAATCCCCTGTGGGAGTGGCGGTGCTACGATTCGACTTGCTCGCGAAGAGGGCGTGTCAGTCGACATTGATGTGTCTGACATACCGCTTTCGCGAGCAAGCCCGCTCCCACAGGGGGTATTCCATTTCAAGGCGAGGTTGCGGGCGGTTTTGAGATCGACCGGTTGGAACTGCACTTTATCCCCAGCCTTGAGCTGCCCAAGCTGCCAGAGGTCAGCTTCGATCACCGTCACCGGGCAGACAAACCCGCCGAGACTAGGGCCGTCGGGGCCGAGGATCACCGGCATGTCACCGGTAAAATCCACCGCCCCAATGGCGTACGGATTGTCATGAATATTCGACGGATGCAGACCCGCCTCGCCACCATCGGCACGCACCCATTCAGGCTTCGGCCCAATCAACCGCACACCGGTTCGGCTGGAGTTGAAATGCACTTCCCAATGAGTGGCGAAGAAGGTGCCGATGTAGTTTTCGGTGAAGTATTCCGGTGCGCCATGAGGGCCGTAGATCACCCGGATCTGCCGCAGAACGGGCAACTCGGTGACCTGTTCTTCAGCCAGTTGTTGACCGGCACTGCGGTCGTTCAAAGCAGGGAGATGCAACACGTCGCCGGCTCGCAACGCACGACCACCATGCCCACCAAACTGGCCGAGGGTGAAGGTGCTTTTGCTGCCCAGATAGTCTGGAACCTGAAGGCCACCGCGCAGGCACAAATAACTGCGAGCGCCTGCTCCAGCAATCGTGCCGAGGCTCAAAGTCGCCCCCGCCGGAACCAGCAGTGCGGTGTTCATCGGTACGGTTTCACCGTTTAGCGCCAATGGAATCATCGTGCCTGTGACCGCCACCACCGCGTCGCAATTGAAGCGCAGCAGCGGCCCGCTCATGGTGATTTCCAGCGCCGCTGCACCTTCATCGTTGCCCAGCAGACGATTGCCAAAACGCAACGCGCGACTGTCCATTGGCCCTGACGGCGGCACGCCCACTGCCCAATACCCAAGACGACCCGGATAGTCCTGAACGCTGGTCTGAGTCCCGGCACTGAGCACTTCAAACGTGTTGGTCTGATACACCAAACCTTCCAGGCAACGGGTCCACGGCTGACCGCTGGCGAAGGGCACATCGAGCAGAATCTGCCGCAAATAGTTGCGGTTGGTTTCCACTCCGTAGAGCAGGCTGTCGCCCAACGCCTGATGCAGATCGGCAGCGGCTTCTTCACGGGTCGGCGCCCAACTGATGACTTTGGCGATCATCGGATCGAAGTACGGTGGGATCTCGCAACCGGCTTCAACCCACGTGTCGATACGCAAGTGTTTGCCATCGGCGGCAGGGAAGTTCACGGCGGTCAGCAAGCCGGGGCTTGGCTGAAAATCGCGGCCCGGATCTTCGGCATAGAGCCGTGCTTGAATCGCATGACCATCGGCTTTCAAACCTTGGCTCAACGTGCTCAACGGTGGCAAATCACCCGCCGCCAGTTCGACCATCCAGCGCACCAGATCCACACTCCAGACTTGCTCGGTGACGCCGTGCTCCACCTGCAAACGGGTGTTCACTTCGAGAAAGTAGAAACGCTGATCCTCGCTGTCGAAAACGAATTCAACGGTGCCGGCGCTGCGGTAATTCACCGCTCTCGCCAGTTTGATCGCCGCCGCACACAGCGCCTCGGCCATGCCCTCGGGCAGGCTCGGCGCCGGGGTTTCTTCGAGGACTTTCTGGTTGCGGCGCTGAACCGAGCAGTCGCGCACGCCGAGGGCAATCACTTCGCCCCGGCCGTCGCCGAACACCTGCACTTCCAGATGTCGGGCGCGCTGGATGTACTTCTCGATGAACACCCCGGCGTCGCTGAAGTTGTTCTGGCCGAGGCGCTTGACGGCCTCAAAGGATTCGCTCAACTCGGCCGCACTGCGACACACGCGCATGCCGATGCCACCACCACCAGCGGTGCTTTTGAGCATCACCGGGTAGCCGACCTGTTCGCCGGCAATCAGCGCCGCGTCGAGGCTGTCGAGCAACTCGGTGCCTTCGAGCATCGGCACGCCGTGTTGCTTGGCCAAGGCGCGCGCGGTGTGCTTGAGACCGAACACTCGCAGCTGCTCTGGCGTCGGGCCGATGAAGGCGATGTTGGCGGCTTCGCACGCTTCGGCGAACGCGGCGTTTTCCGAGAGAAAACCGTAGCCGGGATGGATCGCCGTGGCGCCGGTGGATTTGGCGATGGCGAGGATTTTTTCGACGGCCAGATAGGTGCCGGCGGCTGCGCCTTCACCGAGACTGTGGGCTTCATCGGCTTGCAGGATGTGCAAACTGGCGGCATCGGCTTCGGAGTAAACGGCAACGCCCTGGACCTGCAACTCACGCAGGGTGCGCAGGATGCGACAGGCAATGGCGCCACGGTTGGCAATCAGGACTTTTTCGAACATGGCATAACCCCTGGAGGCGATAACGCATCAGCCTCGACCTGGGATGCGGGCCGTCCCGCAGTTTTTCGATAGGCGCCAGGGTCGTCCCCGACGGCAAAAACAGTTCGCTTCAAACCACCGCGTAACCCTGTGGGAGCGGGCTTGCTCGCGAAGGCGGAGTGTCAGTCGACATTAATGTTGAATGTGACGGCCCCTTCGCGAGCAAGCCCGCTCCCACAGTAGATTTAGGGTGTTCTTACTGTTTGATGCACTGGCCTGAACGGGCCTGGCACAGGGCAAACAACCATCGACGTAACCGCACGAATTTCAGTTCCATACCAGCAGCTCCGCAGGGGTGGGGTTATAGGCATTGCATGGATTGTTCAGTTGCGGGCAGTTGGAGATCAGCACGATCACGTCCATCTCGGCCCGCAAGTCGGCGTATTTGCCCGGCGCCGAAATCCCGTCTTCAAACGTCAGCCCGCCATCCACCGTGACCGGTACGTTCATGAAGAAGTTGATGTTCGGCCCGATGTCGCCCTTGCCCAGTCGTCCATCGTGAACGCAGGCCCGCAGGTAGTTGTCGCGGCAGCTGTGCATGTAGCGTTTCTCCAACGCGTAACGCACGGTGTTGCTCTCTTGTGCGCAGGCGCCGCCGAGGGTGTCGTGACGGCCGCAGGTGTCGGCGACGATGGTCAGCATCGGCTTGCCGAGGTTGGAATAAAGCACGCTGCCGGTGCTCAGGTAGACGCTGTTCTGTCGGCGCAACGTGCGTTGCACGTCGTAGCGCTCCTTTGGGTTGGCAACGCTGTAGAACAACGTGTCGACAGCCTGATTGCCTTCCAGATCGAGGATGCGCAAAGTCTGGCCAGCCTTGACTTCCATCAGCCACGGTTCGCCGGCCGGGATGGTGGCGCGGTAGACCGCAGCTTCTGGATGCTTTTGAGCGTTAGCGATTGCGAGTGACATGGCAGCGATCCTCAGGCGAACAGACGGTCGGTGTTGATGAAGCCGCGCTCGTTTTCCGGGCGCGAGGTGCGGCAGTGTTCGGCGACGCTGGCGTCAGCGTTCATCCAGCTCAACTTCAATGGTTTTGGCGCGTATTCAGGCGAAGGGTCCATCGGATGTTGCAGGGCGGTGAGCACCACCAGCGTGTCCATCGGCGCATACAACTCGATGTAGTCGCCGGCCCTGGAATTGCCTTCGACGAAGTGGAAATGCCCGGCCTCATCGACGTTCACCCGGCTAAACAAATTGAGCGTCATCAGCAGGTCGGAAAGGCCCAGCCCCCACTTGCCCAGCTCCACCAACAAGTTGTCGGTGCCGTTGCGGAAGAAGCCGTTGCGCAGTTCCTGATAGCGCCCCGCGCCGTATTTTTCAGCGACCTCTTCAGCACAGAGCACACCACCGAGGCTGTCGCTCCAGCCGCAGGTGTCAGCAGTGATGGCGGCCAGCACGCGACCCATGTCCGAGTACAGGCAATGGCCGGTGGTGAGCTTGGCGGTGTGTTGGCATTTGAGGCTGTCGGGCAGGTTCAGGCGTTCGGTTTTTTCATTGGCGTTGAGCAGCGTCAGGCTGACGTTGGCGCCGCCACGCAGGTCGGTCAGGCGCAGCAGTTGGCCGCGTTTCAGGACGAAGGAGCGATGACCGCCGCCGGGGAGCATTTCTTCGACGAAGGGCGGGAACAGTTGGGTCGAATCAGTCATGTGCAAAAGTCCTCTTAAGCGGTACGAAGCGTGCCTGCCAGCTCAGCCGGCAAGGCGTCGACGGCGGCGCGATGGGCGCGGCGGTCGCTGTTCAAAGGGATGTCGTAAGTGATGCGCGCGCCATAGGCGCCGGGGGCGTGCGGGTCGAGGCGGACCTTGTCGAACACCAGCAAGCGAGTGCCGAGGCTGAAGCCTTCGGACAGGTCGTGGGTGACCATGAACACCGTCAGTTGCGTCTCGCGCCACAGCTCCAGAAGCAGGCCATGCATGTCTTTGCGGATGCCTGGATCGAGGGCACCGAACGGTTCGTCGAGCAGCAACACGCGCGGTTTCATGATCAGCGCCTGGGCGATGGCCAGCCGTTGTTGCATGCCACCGGAGAGCTGCGCCGGGTACTTGTCCAGCGAATGGCCGAGGCCGACTTTGTGCAGCAGTACTGAGGCTTGTTCGCGTGCATCTTTTTTTGCGCTGCCGAACAACCGCCCGAGCAACGGTGAGCGCGGCAGTTCAAGGCCCAGGGCGACGTTGTCCAGCACGCTCAAGTGCGGGAACACCGAGTAACGCTGGAACACCACGCCACGGCTGGCATCCGGCTCGCCAGCCAAGGCCTGGCCATCCAACAGAATCTCGCCGCGACTGGCGCGTTCCTGGCCCAGCAATAGCCGCAGGAAGGTCGACTTGCCGCAACCCGACGCACCGACCAAGGTGCAGAACTCGCCCTCGTTGACGTTCAGGTTCAGCCCTTCGAGCACCACCTGATCGGCGTATTGCTGCCAGACGTTTTTTACCGTGATGAAGCTCATGCGCGGGCTCCCTCATACCAAGGGAACGCCCGTTGGGTCAGGCGTTTCAGGCCCCAGTCCATCAGCCAGGCGAGCAGGGTGATCCAGACCACATAGGGCAAAATCACGTCCATCGCCAAGTAGCGGCGCACCAGGAAAATCCGGTAACCGAGGCCGTCGGTGGAGGCGATGGCTTCGGCGGCGATCAGGAACAACCACGCCGAGCCAAGCATCAGCCGCAGCGAGATCAGCAGCCGTGGCAGCAGTTGCGGCAGCACTACCCGCAGCATCAGCGTCCAGGTCGAGGCGCCGAGGGTCTGGGCTTTGATCAGCAACTCGACGGGGATTTCCCGGGCGCGTTGCTCCAGATCACGGGCCAGGCACGGGGTGATACCGATCACGATCAGCATCACTTTCGACAATTCCCCCAACCCGAACACGATGAACAGAATCGGCAGAATCGCCAGCGGCGGCACCATCGACAGCACCGTCAGCAACGGCGACAACGGCGCGCCAAACAGCGGCAAAGTCCCGGCGGCGATGCCCAGGCACAGCCCGGCCAGCGCACTGATGCCGAGGCCGATGGCCAGGCGTCGAAGGCTGGACGCGGTGTCTTGCCACAGCACGTATTCACCGGTGCGGCTGTCGGCGGTAAACGCCAGGCGTTTCACCGCGTCAGTCATCTGCACGGCGCTCGGCAATAGCTTGTCGTTGGGGTTGTCCATCAGCCGCTCGGCCGAGCCCATGAAGTAGGCGAACAGCACCAGGGCGAACGGCAGGATCACCAACAGCAGGCGACTCGGGCGATCCGGGTGGCGATTGATCAGGCGCATGGCCAGGTCCTCCTGATTACAGCTTCGCGTCGGCGGCCATCTGCACGTAGGTCGGGTCGAAGCGCAGCTTGAGGTTGGTTTTGTCGCCGCTGGTTACACCATTGGCGAACGCCATGCCGACGGCGCTGGTGTCCTTGGCGCCTTCACCGAGCAAGCCGTGCTGGAACGAGAACTCGGCCACCTTGCGCATGGTTTCCGGCAGTTGCTTGCTGGTGGAGAACGCCAGGGCTTCTTTGGGGGTGGCGAACAATTTGGTGGTGTCCAGTTGCGACTGGAAACCGGTCAGATCGGTGCCGGAAGCTTTAGCCATGTGTTCGAGGGCGGCTTTGCTGGCGGCGTTTTTCGCGTTCATCAACTCGACCACTTCGAACCAGGCACCGGTCAGTGCTTTGCCCAGGGCCGGGTTGTCTTTGAGGGTGGCGCTGTTGACCACCATCATGTCCATGATTTCGCCGGGGATCTGACTGGAGTTGAACACTTCGGTCACCGCAGGCTTGGCCTTGATGTCCGAAAGCATCGGGTTCCAGGTGGTGACGGCGTTGACCTGATCGGTGTTGAAGGCAGCAGAGATGTCGGCGTCAGAGGTGTTGACCACTTTCAGGTCTTTCTCGGTGAGATCGACCGAATCCAGCGCCCGGGCCAGCAGGTAGTGGGAAACCGACAGCTCCACCAGATTGACGTCCATGCCTTTGAGGTCGGTGACTTTCTTACCGTCGCCCTTGAGCACGATGCCGTCGTTGCCGTTGGAGAAATCGCTGACGATCAGCGCGGTGCTGTCGACGCCACCGGCTGCCGGAATGGTCAGCGCATCCATGTTGGTCATGGTGCAGCCGTCGAACTGGCCGGCGGTGTATTGGTTGATGGATTCGACGTAGTCATTGAGCTGCACCACATCAATCTTGATGCCGTACTTCTTTGCCCATTTGTCGACGATGCCTTGGCTGCCAGCGTATTCCCAGGGCATCCAGCCGGCGTAGATGGTCCAGCAGACGCTGAAGTGGTCTTTTTGTGCGGCCTGGGACGAGACGCTTACGAAGGCTGCGAATGCAGCGGCGAGCAGGGCGGGTAAACGAAGCTTGAGCATGGGTGGTTCTCCAGTTGATCAAGGGCGGGCAGGAGTCAACGCGGCACCGTGAACGGTGGCTTGTCTCCCGGGCTTTTGTCCCGCCGTGTAACCTCAACTGGAGGTCGCCAACTCTCGGACCAGCCACTCGCCTTAGCGAGCCGGAACCCTAGTCAGCCATTGCAAATTGTGGTGCCGCGAACCTGTGATGACTCCTGCACGTCTTTGCTAAAGCGAGAGCCGTGCCAAGTCGGCTTGAGCCGTCTGGCCTGCGGCATTGCGCGATTGGCGCTTATGGACGGGGAGAAATACTTGCCTTGTGATGGTGCGCCGGCGCACCGCAATGGGACGTATCGGCCGCCGATCTGAAGGTTGGCGTCGCCCGGCACTCGATGGAGCATTGCCAGTCAAAACAGGTGTCAGCCGGCCTGTTCCGGCTGTGGGTCTTTCAGGAGGCCGCCATGTTTCGTCGACTGTTGCTTGGTGTTGTTCTGGGCCTTGGGCTATCCGGCTGCTACTACTACGCCGGTGGCTACGATGTGTATTCCGCGCCTTATTACTACCCCGGTTACTCGCCCTATTCCTACTATTACGGACCGCGTTATTACTATGGTCCGCGCTTTTATGGCGGCTATCGCTACTACTATTGGGGCGGGCATTCACCACGTTATTACGGAGGTGGATATCGTGGTGGTCACCCTTAGTCAGCGGGTGAATGGATGAAAAACCTTTCATCGGCGACTTGTTTCAATGTGTTTCAGGAGCGCACCAGATTTGGAAAACGATGTCTGATCTTTCGACAGTCACCGAATAATTGACTGTCGCCTGCCAGCGTCGCTGGTGTGGCTCACTCGCGGTCCAGGAGGCCGCCATGTATCTGCGAATTCTTCTGATTGCTGTATTGGGATTGTCTCTTGGTGCATGCGTGCCTTATTCCGATGGAGGAGCCAGCTACTACAGTTCCGAGGTCTATTCCTCGCCAGCCTATTATGACGGCGGACCTTACTATTCAGGCGGCGGCGGTTATTACACGCAACCACGCCGGTACTACGCACCGCCAGCGCGGTATTACCAGCCAACACCGCGGTATTACTACCAGCCGCGGGTTTATCAACCTGCACCACGCTATTACCAGCCGCAACGAGGCGACTATCGGGCCCATCAGAATGAGGGTTGGGACGGCCGTAACCGTGGCGATTGGAACAACGACTACCGTGGCAATGGTGGACGCAATAATCACGGCGGACGGGGCGACCACAACGGTCGCGGTGATCACGATGGCCGAGGCGGCCACCGTTAAACACTCATAAAAAAAGCGGCGCATGAAGCGCCGCTTTTTTATGCCCGACTTTCAGTATTCCTACAGATCGGCCAGAGGATGCCGGCCTTCCCAGGCCTTGTGGAAATGCGCGTCTACCACTGCATCCGGCAGATTATTGATATCTGGCCAGTGCCAATGCGGTTTTTGATCCTTGTCGATCAACCGTGCGCGCACGCCTTCGCTGAACTCAGGATGACGGCAGCAGTTTAGGCTCATGGTGTATTCCATCTGAAAGACTTGAGCCAGCGACATGTGCCTGGCGCGGGCGATTTGTTCCCACACCAGATGAGCGGTCAGGGGCGAGCCTTCGCTCATGGTTTTCGCGGCACGGCTGAGCAGCAGATCCGTGTTGTCGCGCAGCTGACTGATGGCCTTCCAGGCGCAGCGCACGTCACTGACATCCAGCAGCTCATCGATTTGCTGGCGTCGTGGCAGCCACTGGGCTTCGGGCATTTGCGCGATGGCTTCCTGTTGCAAGGCCTTGAGCAGGCTGTTCAGTTGCATCGGCGTCTGTTCCTGCCAGTTCAACTGCAGCAGGCCTTCCATCAACTCTTCCTGCTGCTCATCGAGCAGGAAGCGGTCGGCCAGGTCGAGATCGATCGCATCGCGACCGTTCATATGGGCGCCGGTCAGGCCGAGAAACAATCCGAGCTTGCCGGGCAGGCGCGACAGAAACCAACTGGCCCCGACATCCGGGTACAAACCGATACTGATCTCCGGCATCGCCAGGCGGCTGCTCGGCGTGACAATCCGGATGCTCGCCCCTTGCAGCAGCCCCATGCCGCCGCCGAGCACATAGCCATGCCCCCAGCAGATCAGCGGTTTAGGGTAAGTGTGCAGATTGAAGTCCAGGCGATATTCCGCCGCAAAGAAATGCGCTGCCAGCGGCGGCACTTCGCCGGGATGGGCGCGACAGGCTTCCACCAGGCTGCGTACTTCGCCACCGGCGCAAAAGGCTTTGGCGCCGTTGCCGCGCAACACGACGCAGACGATTTGTGGCTCTTTGGCCCAGGCGTCCAGTTGATCGCGCAAAGCGTTGATCATCGGCAAGGACAGGGCATTGAGGGAGTTTTCGGCATCCAGGCTGGCGACTCCGATGCGTGCGCCGTCGGTGCCAGTGAGTTCTTCGAAGTGCAAATTCATCGTGACCTCGATCGGGAATTTGAGCGTTCAGTATGATCGCTGTACAGGAAAGTGCCGGATCTGCGTCAGATCAATTGACAAGCGTGATGGGCTTTCCTAGGGTTCGCCCCATTGTTTTTGCCGGATGTAACCATGACTGCTGACGACCGTATCAAACTCGAACCGAGCTGGAAGGAGGCACTGCGTGCCGAGTTCGACCAGCCCTACATGGCAGAGTTGCGTAACTTCCTGCAAGAGGAGCGCGCGGCCGGCAAGGAAATCTACCCTCCCGGACCGATGATTTTCAACGCGCTCAATTCGACGCCGCTGGATAAAGTCAAAGTCGTCATCCTCGGCCAGGACCCGTACCACGGCCCGGGACAGGCCCACGGCTTGTGCTTTTCGGTGCAACCGGGCGTACCGGCGCCGCCGTCGCTGGTGAACATCTATAAAGAGTTGAAACGCGATCTGAACATCGACATCCCGACCCACGGTTGCCTGCAAAGCTGGGCTGACCAGGGCGTGCTGATGATCAACACCACCATGACCGTGGAACGCGCCAACGCCAATGCGCACAAGGACAAGGGCTGGCAGTTTTTCACCGATCGGATCATTGAAGTGGTCAGCGAACATCAGCCGCATCTGGTGTTCATGCTGTGGGGCGCCCATGCGCAGAGCAAGCAGAAACTGATCGATGCCACCAAGCATCTGGTGCTCACGTCGGTGCATCCGTCACCGTTGTCCGCCTATCGAGGCTTCCTCGGGTGCGGGCACTTCAGCCGAACCAATAAGTATCTTGAGCAGAATGGCGAGACGCCGATCGAGTGGCGGTTGCCGCCAGTCTAAAAAGCATCGCGAGCAAGCTCGCTCCCACAAGGATCACGCGAACCCTGTGGGAGCGAGCCTGCTCGCGAATGGGGTGACGGTCTTTCAGACGGAATCCGGCACCCGATTCCAATACTTGAACAACGGTTCCGCCAGAAACAACACAAACAACAGCCGCATCACCTGCATCGCCGTCACCAGCGGCACCGACAACTGTAATGTCTCTGCCGTCAGGCTCATCTCCGCAATCCCGCCGGGCATCATGCCGAGCGTCAACGAGCGCAAATCCAGGTGGGTCAGCGCACTCAACCCCAATGCTGCCAGTGTGGCGATCAACATGGTCAGCACCGTGCCGATCAAGGTCCGCCCCATAAAAGAAGGCGCACGCCGGAAAAACTGCCGATTGAAGTGACACCCCAACCCGCTGCCAATCAGCCATTGGCCGATCTGGCTGCCGCCGTTGGGCAAACTGATGTGCAGATCCCAGCCAATGCTCACCGCCGCACTCACCAGCAACGGCCCGAACAGCCACGGATTGGGTTGACGCAGACGTTCCCATAGCCACGCGGCCAATGCGCCGGCCGGGAATAGAAAGGCCAGCCACCACCAATTGACGGCGGACGGATGAAAAACCGGCGTGCCGCTGCCCAGCAAATACTTGAACGCCGCCGGCACACACAGCACCACCACCAACACCCGCAGACTTTGCCCCGCCGCAACACGACTGAGCACCGCGCCGTTACGCGCGCCGAGGTTGACCATCTCCCCGGAGCCGCCGGGCATGCTGGAAAAGAACGCGGTGGCGCGATCTTCACCGGTACGCCGCATCAACCAGACCCCGACCACGGCCGAGAGGCTGGTGACCAATGCACCGAAGAAGATCAGACCGAAGTGGCTCAGCACCTGCTCCATCACCACCGGGGTGAAGTGCAGACCGATACCGATGCCGACAATCCACTGGCCGCACTTGCGGCCGCCAGGGATTTCCGCCAATTGCCAGGGTGTCAGGCAACGCACCAGGATGATCGCTAGCAACGAGCCGATCATCCACGGCAGTGGCCAGCCGATCTGGCTGGCCAGGTAACCGCCCAGCAGACCGACCAGCGGAGTTCCCCACCAGGCTTTGAAGGGTGTTCGATCAGACATCGGCGATGGCGCGACGGGCGACCGAACGTTTGCGCCAGATTCGGATGATCGGCATCAGGAGCATGATCGCGGTCAGTACCCAGCAGCCGAAGGTGATCGGGCTCGACCAGAGGATTTCCAGCGCACCATTGGAAATCGACAGGGCGCGACGCAGGTTCTGCTCCATCAGGCCACCAAGGATGAAGCCCAACAGGACCGGCGACAAAGGGAAATCCAGCTTGCGCAGGATGTAACCGAAGATGCCGATACCGATCATCAGGAACAAGTCGAAGGTTGTGGCATGCACCGCGTAGACGCCGATCCCGGTGATGATCGCAATCACTGGTACCAGCGCCCAGTTCGGCACGGCAAGGATGCGGGTGAAGATGCGGATCATCGGAATGTTGAGGATCACCAGCATCACGTTGGCGACGAACAACGAAGCGATCAGGCCCCAGACAATGTCCGGTTGCTGTTGGAACAACAGCGGACCCGGGGTGATGTTGTACAGCGACAGCGCGCCGATCATCACCGCCGTGGTGCCCGAACCTGGAACACCGAGGGTCAGCATTGGCACCAGGGCGCCGCAGGCTGCGCCGCCGATGGCGGTTTCCGGGGCTGCGAGGCCGCGCATGTCGCCCTGGCCGAAGGTGCCTTTGGCGCCGGCGATGCGTTTCTCGGTCATGTAAGCCACGGCGCTGGCCAGCGTTGCGCCCGCACCCGGCAACACGCCCATGATGAAGCCCAGCACGCCGCAACGAATGTTCACCACGAACACTGCCGAGGCTTCCTTGAAGTTGAACATCATGCGGCCGGTGGCTTTCACCGCTTCCTGGCCGTGATGGGTTTTTTCCAGCAGCAGGAGGATTTCACTGATGGAGAACAGGCCCAGCACCAACACAACGAATTGAATGCCGTCGGTCAGGTGGATGTTGTCCCCGGTGAAACGGTACACGCCGCTGTTGGCATCGATCCCGACGCTCGACAGAAACAACCCGATCAACGCGGCAATAAAGGTTTTCAGCGGTCGGTCACCGGCCATGCCGCCCAGGCAGACAATCGCAAACACCATCAACACGAAATATTCGGCCGGGCCAAAGGCAATCGCCCATTTCGCCAGCAACGGGGCGAACAGCACCATGCCGCAGGTGGCGATGAACGCACCGATAAACGAACTCCACGCCGACAGCGACAAAGCTACACCGGCCAGACCCTTGCGGGCCATCGGGTAACCGTCGAGGGTGGTCATGACGGTGGAGGCTTCGCCCGGAATGTTCAGCAGGATCGAGCTGATCCGGCCGCCGTATTCACAACCCAGGTACACCGCCGCCAGCAGAATCAGCGCCGACTCCGGTGGCAGACCGAGGGCGAACGCGATCGGGATCAGCAGCGCCACGCCGTTGATCGGGCCCAGGCCCGGCAACAGGCCGACCACGGTGCCGATGAGGGTGCCGCAGAGCGCAGTCACCAGGTTGTACGGGGTCAGCGCAACGCCAAACCCTTGTCCCAAATAGCCAAGAGTATCCATATCAGTTCTCCAGAACGTCGAGCACGCCCAACGGCAGTGGCACGTCCATCACCTTGTCGAACAGCAAGTAAAGGCCGACAGCCATCAGGCTGATGATCACCACACTGGGCAACCAGCGGCCGCCGTACAGGCGCGCCATCGGGATACCGATCAGGATGCTCGCGACAATGAAGCCAAGGGGTTCGAAGGTGCCCGCGAACACCAGCAACAGCACCACGCAGATGCCGATTTTGGTCAGGGTTTCGCGGTCCATCGGCGGTTCGTCAGGGTTGTGCTTGATCGGTGCGGGACGAAACACCATGTACAACAGCGCCAGGCCCATCAGTCCGAGCATCAACAGCGGGAAGGCCCGAGGCCCCACCGGTTCGTAGGAAAAAGACGCTTGGTACGGCCACGCCATCAGCGCCAGGCCAATACAGGCCAGCAACAGCACCGAAGCAAAAATGCGTTGTAAGAGCATGGGAAACTCCTGTGCCGCAGCCCCGCGCAAACGGGGCCGCAGCCGCTAGACAGAGGCGATCACTGAATCAGGCCGAACTCTTTGGCCAGCACTTTGTAGTCCGCAACCTGCTTCTTCACGTAGGTGTCCAACTCCGGGCCGGTCATGGCGAACGGGAAGAGCTCACGTTGATCGCGAAGCTTGGCGAATTCCTCGGAAGCCAGCAGCTTGTCGAAAGCGTCTTTCCACCAGGCGTAGTCTTCGTCGCTGACCTTTGGCCCGAGGTAGAAGCCCCGAACCACTGGCCAGACGATGTCGTAGCCTTGTTCTTTGGCGGTCGGAATGTCTTTCATTTCCGGCTCGTCCAGACGCTTCTCGGAGAACACAGCCAGCAGGCGCATGTCACCGCTCTGGATGTGCGGCATGGAGTCGGAGATGTCGGTGCTGCCGACCTGGATGTGGCCGCCGAGCAGGGCGGTGGCGATTTCACCACCGCCTTCGAGGGCGACGTAACGCAGGTCGCGCGGGTTGATCCCGGCAGCCTTGGCGATCAGGGCGGTCTGCATCCAGTCCTGGCTGCCGACGGTGCCGCCGGAGCCGATCACCACTTTGCTCGGATCTTTCTTCAACGCCTGAACCAGATCGTCCAGAGTCTTGTAAGGCGAATCGCTTTTCACCGCGATGGCGCCGTAGCTTGTTCCAACCGCCGCCAGCCAGCGCACGGCGCTTTCATCGAAACGACCGAATTTGCCTTGGGCCAGGTTCAACAGCGAACCGCTGGACCACGCCACCAACGTGCCAGCGTCGGCTGGACGCTGAGCGACCACCGCGTTGTACGCCACCGCGCCGACACCGCCGGGCATGTAGGTCACGCGCATCGGTTTGGTCAGCAGTTTCTGATTCACCAGCGCGCTTTGCGCCAGCTTGCAGGTCAGGTCGAAACCGCCACCGGGCGAGGCCGGGGCGATGCATTCCGGACGTTTGGGTTCAGCGAGCAATTGGCCGGCGAACAGCAGGGCGCTGGCGGTGAGAGCAAACTTACGCAGTGACAAATTCATTGGATTCTCCACAGATTTTTTGTTGTATGGATATGTAGGAGCTGCCGAAGGCTGCGATCTTTTTGGCTTCGGCGGTTCAATCAATTACCAAAGGGCAACGCTATAGCTCACCAGCAGACGCACTTCATCGGCATCGCGAGCGGAGTAATTGGAACGGTAAGTGGCATTACGCAGGCGCACGGCAACATCCTTGAGCGCGCCGCTTTGTACGACGTATTTGATTTCGGTGTTGCGTTCCCACTCCTTGCCTTCATCGCCGCTCTTGAGCTTGATGTTGTCACCGCTCACGTAACGGCTCATGAAACTCAGGCCGGGAACTCCAAGCTTGGCGAAGTCGTAGTCGTAGCGTGCCTGCCAGGAATGTTCTTCGGCACCGGCAAAGTCGTTGATCTGCACGAAGTTGACCAGATACGGGTCACTGCCATCGACATAAGGGAACGCGCTGTCGCCGGACATGTGCTGGTAGCCGGCGCTGAATTTATGCCCGCTCAAGGCGTAGCTCACCAAGCCGTTGAGGGATTTGTTGTCGATTTTGCCGCCACGGGCCGCGCCCTGGTCATCACTGATGGCCAGGCGCAGATCGGTGCCGAAAGTGCCGGGGCCGAACGGTTGCGAAGCGACAACACCGAGGAAGTGCTGGTTGTAGACTTCATCAAGTTGCGCGAAGTGGTAGCTGCCGGTGATTTTGTCGGTGAACTTGTAGTCCAGGCCGCCAAAGTCAAAATGCTTGCCGGCGGCCGTGCCAGCAAAACGGCTGTTTTTGTTGTTGAGGGCAATGTCCTCGAAGTCGGTGCTGTCGCGGTCCTTGGCTTTCTCCAGACGCCCGCCGGTGAAGGTCAGGTTCTTGATCTCTTTGGAGGTCAGCAGGCCGCCTTCGAAGGTCTGCGGCAGGATGCGCCCGTCGTTGGACTTGAGGATCGGCAGTTCCGGAATCAGGCTGCCGATTTTCAGTTCGGTGGCGGAGATTTTTACTTTGCCGGTCAGGCCCAGCTTGGAGTACTCATCGGCGGCGCGACCGTCGTCGTGGGTCGGTAACAGGCCGGTGCCAGTGCGGTCGGGACTCGAATCGAGTTTGACCCCCAACATGCCCAGCGCATCGACACCGAACCCCACGGTACCGTCGGTGTAGCCCGATTGCAGATTGAGCATGAAGCCCTGGGCCCATTCGTCACGCTTGGATTGCTGGGCGCTGGTGCCGTCGCGAAAGTCGCGGTTGAAATACATGTTGCGGGTTTCGAGTGTTGCCGTACTGTCTTCGAAGAAGGCAGCCTGACTCAACGGCGAAAAGCCGGCGAGGGCGGCGGCACTGGCAAGGGCGGTGTGGCTGAGGCGGGGAAAACGAACAGGCGGACGAGCCTGTGGCTGCATGGACAGCATCTTGAAGTACTCCGTTTATTGTTCTTATTGGCGAAAACGCTTCGAGGCGTTTTTCGTATCGCTATGTGCGGTAGCGCACGGCAGTCGAAACTGTCCGTGGCTGGACTCTAACCGTCCAACCTTTCCCTAACCTTTCAGAAGACTTTCACGGTTTTCGGGCTTCACAGCGGCGGTTGCGGCTGTAAACTCCGCGCCAAACAATGGCATCGACCATCCCTGAATGAGGTAAAGATCCATGCGTGTTCTGCTCGTCGAAGACCATCTGCAGCTCGCTGAAAGTGTCGCCCAGGCGCTCAAGAGCACCGGGCTGACCGTGGATGTGCTGCACGACGGTGTGGCGGCGGACCTGGCGTTGAGTAGCGAGGAATACGCCATGGCGATCCTCGACGTCGGGCTGCCACGCATGGATGGCTTCGAAGTGCTGGCGCGCCTGCGGGCGCGGGGCAAGAACCTGCCGGTGTTGATGTTGACCGCCCGCAGCGACGTCAAGGATCGGGTCCACGGCCTGAACCTTGGCGCTGACGATTACCTGGCCAAACCTTTCGAACTGACCGAACTCGAAGCCCGGGTCAAAGCCCTGCTGCGCCGCAGTGTGCTCGGCGGTGAACGCCAGCAGCGCTGCGGTGTGCTGGCCTATGACCTGGACACTCGGCGCTTCACCCTCGGTGAAGAATTGCTGACCCTGACCTCTCGCGAGCAGGCAGTGCTCGAAGCCCTGATCGCCCGTCCCGGTCGGGTGATGAGCAAGGAACAACTGGCCTCGCAAGTCTTCGGTCTGGACGAAGAGGCCAGCCCCGACGCCATCGAGATCTATGTCCATCGCCTGCGCAAAAAGCTAGACGGCCAACCGGTCGTCATCGTGACCTTCCGCGGTCTCGGCTACTTGCTGGAAAGCCGCGATGCATAAGCCCAGCAGCCTGCGCTGGCGGTTGCTGTGGAATCTGGCGTTGTTGCTGGTGGTGTTGATGCTGGCCAGTGGTTTGAGCGCTTACTGGAACGGTCGCGAAGCGGCCGACACCGCCTATGACCGGACCTTGCTGGCCTCGGCGCGGACCATCGCTGCCGGTGTCTCCCAGCGCGACGGCTCGCTGAGCGCTGACGTACCGTACGTGGCCCTCGACACCTTCGCCTACGACAGCGCAGGACGGATTTTTTACCTGGTCAACGACATCAATCAGAAACTGATCTCGGGCTACGAAAACCTGCCACCGCCGCCGCCGGGAACGCCGCGCACCGATGACTATCCGGCACTGGCGCGTTTCTATAACGCCAAGTACCAAGGGGAGAACGTGCGCGTGGTGAGCCTGCTCAAACCCGTGAGCGACCCGAACATGAACGGCATGGCGGAAATCCGCGTGGCGGAAACCGATGAAGCGCGGGTCAGCATGGCCCGCAGCCTGGCAGCGGACACGTTACTGCGTCTGGGCATGCTGGCGGTGGGTGCGTTGTTGCTGGTGTGGTTTGCGGTCAGCGCCGCGTTGCGTCCGCTGGAACGCTTGCGCACTGCGGTGGAAGAGCGTCAATCGGACGATCTGCGGCCATTGCCGTTGGTGGAAGTGCAGCACGAATTGTGGCCGCTGGTGCGCGCGCTCAATCACTTTACCGAGCGCCTGCGCGGGCAGTTCGAGCGTCAGGCGCAGTTCATCGCCGATGCCGCCCATGAGCTGCGTACTCCCCTGGCGGCGCTCAAGGCACGACTGGAACTGGGTTTGCGCTCGACTGAACCCGAAACCTGGCGCAGTACGTTGGAAACCGTCGCCCAAGGCACGGATCGTTTGACCCACCTTGCCAATCAATTGCTCTCGCTGGCACGGGTCGAAAATGGTGCCCGGGCCATCGCCGAGGGCGGCGCGCAGTTGCTTGACCTCAGTCAGCTGGCTCGCGAACTCGGCATGGCCATGGCACCGCTCGCCCACGCACGCGGTGTGGCGCTGGCGCTGGAAGCGGACGAACCGGTGTGGTTGCGCGGCGAGCCAACGCTGTTGAACGAACTGTTGAGCAATCTGGTGGATAACGCGCTGGCCCATACACCGTCGGGTGGCAACGTGATTCTTCGGGTCACGGCACCGGCCGTGTTGGAGGTCGAGGACGACGGCCCCGGCATTCCTCTTGAAGAGCGCGATCGGGTGTTCGAGCGCTTTTACCGGCGTAACCAGCAGGTGGCCGGTTCGGGGTTGGGGCTGGCGATTGTCGGTGAGATCTGCCGCGCACACCTGGCTCAAATCAGCCTGCACGATGGCGAACAGGCGGGGTTGAAGGTGCGGGTGAGTTTTATTGCGGGGTAGTTTTTTGGTGTCTGGGCTGACCCCTTCGCGAGCAAGCCCGCTCCCACATTTGATCGCATTTTTCCATGAAGAACTCGGTCAAGTGTGGGAGCGGGCTTGCTCGCGAAGGGCGCGCTACGGTCTCGACTAATAAAACATCGACCGCGATTCTTCCAGATCCCGACACATCGCCTCGTTCTCCGGATCAATCCCCAGCTTTTTGAACGCCGGCACGCTGAATGCGTCGATGCGGGCGAGGGGATGGTCGGTGTCCTTGTGGCAATACAGGCTGGCCACTTGCACCAGATCGACATAGTCGACCCGCTCGGACTGTCGATTGAAGTCCAGATAAAGCCCCGGCACCTGTACCAGCATTTCCGGAAACTCCCAGACCCTAAGCAGTTTGTCGCCGAGCAGTGGATGAATGTGATCGATCACATGATTGAGGCTGACCGGGTCAGACAGCAGTTCATAGTGATCTTCGGCGTAGGTCAGGATCGGCAACACACCGATCTGATGCACCAGTCCGCCAAGGGCTGCCTGATCGGGCTTGAGTTGCGTGTACCTGCGGCACAATGCATAGCTGATCCCGGCGATTTCCAGGCTTTTGCGCCAGACTTCGCGCATTTTCTGTTCCACCACCTCGGAGCGGGCATTAAAAATCTGCTCCATGACCAGACCGATGGCCAGGTTGCTGCTGTAATTGACGCCCAGTCGAGTGATTGCCGTGTGCAGGTCAGTGACTTCCTGGGTCGCACGCAACAGCGGACTATTGACCACTTTGATCAGACGCGCCGACAACGCGGTATCGCGGCCGATCACTTTGCTCAGGGTGCTGACGCTGATTTCCGGGTCTTCAGCGGCCTTGCGAATCTGCAGGGCCACTTCCGGTAACGTTGGCAGAACCAGGTCGTCGTTATCGATGGCCTCAACCAAATCCTGTTGGACCTTTTCCGCCAGCTCGCTCATTTCGTTTCTCTAGGTGTTGCGACAAGTGCTGCTGTTAGCGCTGGATTTCGCGATCGCGATCCAGTGGGTACGGCAGGTCGAGCAGGTGCAGGGCTGGCCCTTCGAGCGCGCCCAGATGGATATCACCCCCTTCTGCTGCTTCGGCTTGCAGCACGGCCAGGAGTTCAATGTTTTGCTCGGCGTTGGCGGCCAGCACCACTTCGCCGATAGAGCTGCCGTGGGTAGGGGAAAATAATTGTGTACCAGGTTCAGGCAACTCGTTGGCATCCAGTGTCAGGCGATACAAGCGGCGCTTGAGTTTGCCCAGGTACTGCATGCGCGCGACGATTTCCTGGCCGGTGTAGCAACCTTTCTTGAAGCTCACGCCACCCACGGCTTGCAGATTGAGCATCTGCGGGATGAACAACTCGCGAGTGCTCGACATGACCTGACCGATCCCTGCGCGGATCTGGCCCAACAGCCATTGATTCAGATCGCCTTCGGCCAATACGGCGGACAGCTTGCCCTTGATAAGGTCGGCCTGGTCGGCGGCGACCCAGAGTTCGGCGCGGTCCGGCGAGACGCGAATGGCGATCAAGCCGTCATTGCGCGCGACGCTGTCGGTGTCGGCCGGAAGATCAAGGCCGAGGCTGACCAGTGCCGCATCGCCATGGTCGATGCCGAAGCGGACCCAGGCAGCGCTTTCGTCGGTCAGTTTTGACTTGGAAAACACTGCGTACTTTTTCAGGTCAGCCAGTTGCGGTTCCAGCAGTTCGGTGGCCATGGCCATCAGAACGCCGTCGCCTTCCAGCAGGATGCGGAAACTCGACTGCATCCGGCCCTTCTGCGTGCAGCGGGCGCCGAGGCTGGCCTGGGTGTCACTCAGGTAATTGAGGTTGCAGGTCAATTGGCCTTGCAGGAATTTACTGGCATCCGCGCCGCGTACTGCGAGAACGCCTTCGTGAGACAGGGTGCAGAAAAAAGCAGAATCGGCCATGGGTCATCGCAGGGTAAAGAGTCTGGGGGACATCATAAGGGGGCGCTCTTGAAATGGGTAGTTCACAAAGGATCGTTGGTGGCCGACCAAAGCCGAGTGTTCGACTGTGCCTGGGGCTGTATACTTGCCGCCTATTTGAGGAGCGCTCCATGGTCGAAGATGTTGAACTGAATCGCCTCTACTGGCACAGCCGCCGCGGCATGCTTGAGCTTGACGTGTTGCTGGTGCCGTTCGTGAAAGAGGTCTATCCGCACCTCAATGATGTCGACCGCGATTGCTACCGCAGGCTGCTCGAATGCGAAGATCAGGACATGTTCGGCTGGTTCATGGAACGCGCCGAATCGGAAGATCCGGAGCTTCAACGCATGGTTCGCATGATTCTGGATCGTGTCCAGCCCAAGTAATGCGTTCGAATGCCGCTGGCATGCCTCACGGCAATTGCTGGCGGCGTATCTCTTGGCCCAGCTGTTCGCGCTGGGTTCGCTGTTCCTTCTCTCAATACCGGTCTGGGCCAGTCTGCTCGGCGCTTTTTGCTGTCTGGCTCATGGCGTTTGGGCGTTGCCGCGTCAGATTCTGCTGACACACCCTCAGGCATTTCGCGGCTTGCGTCGCAATGCCGATGGCTGGCAGTTGTGGAATCAGGAGGAAGGTTGGCAATCGGTGCAGCTACGACCGGACAGCCTGGCGCTACCTTTGCTCGTTGTGCTGCGTTTTCGTCTGCGGGGTGAGCGGCGGGTCAGGGCGATTTGTGTGCCCCGTGACTCGCAGGCGGCGGATCTGCACCGGCGCCTGCGGGTTCGGCTCACGTTCAGTCGACGTAGGTGGGCGGCACCAGAATAGTGTCCAGGGCAACCGGCAGCATGTTTGGATAGTCGAGGGTGTAATGCAGGCCGCGACTTTCCTTGCGTTCCATGGCGGACTGGATCATCAGCTCGGCCACTTGGGCCAGGTTACGCAATTCGATCAAATCGCGACTGACCTTGTAGTTGCTGTAGAACTCGTCGATTTCGTCCAGCAACAACCGCACGCGGTGCTGTGCCCGTTGCAAGCGCTTATTGGTGCGCACGATGCCGACATAGTCCCACATGAATCGCCGCAGTTCGTCCCAGTTGTGCGCAATGATAACGTCCTCATCGGAGTCGGTGACCTGGCTCGCATCCCAGACGGGCAGGGCGATCGGAACCGAAACCTGCGGCAGCTGCTCAAGAATGTCCGCCGCCGCCGAACGCGCGTAAACGAAACACTCGAGTAACGAGTTGCTGGCCATGCGGTTGGCGCCGTGCAGGCCGGTGAAGCTGGTTTCGCCAATGGCATATAGCCCCGGCACGTCGGTGCGACCCTGCTGATCGACCATCACGCCGCCGCAGGTGTAGTGCGCCGCCGGAACCACCGGAATCGGTTGCTTGGTGATGTCGATGGAGAATTCGAGGCAGCGTTCGTACACCGTCGGGAAGTGAGTCTTGATGAACGCTTCCGGCTTGTGGCTGATGTCCAGATAGACACAATCGACGCCCAGGCGCTTCATTTCATGGTCGATGGCCCGGGCGACGATGTCGCGTGGGGCCAGCTCGGCGCGAGGGTCGAAGCGTTGCATGAAGCGTTCGCCGTTGGGCAGTTTCAGGTGTGCGCCTTCGCCGCGCAGGGCTTCGGTGATCAGGAAACTCTTGGCTTGCGGGTGATACAGGCAAGTGGGGTGGAACTGGTTGAATTCCAGGTTCGCCACCCGGCAGCCCGAACGCCAGGCCATGGCAATGCCATCACCGCAGGCGCCGTCGGGGTTGCTGGTATAGAGATAGACCTTTGCTGCGCCGCCCGATGCGAGGATCACAAAGCGTGCACCGTAGGTGTCGACTTCACCGGTCCCGCGATTGAGGACGTAGGCGCCGAGGCAGCGATCACCTTCAAGGCCCAGGCGCTTTTCGGTGATCAGGTCGACCGCGACCCGCTGCTCCAGCAGTTCGATGTTCGGTCGTTGCCTGGCCTTGTCGAGCAAGGTTCTGAAAATCGCTGCGCCCGTGGCATCGGCGGCATGGATGATGCGCCGATGGCTGTGACCGCCTTCGCGGGTCAGGTGGAACTCGAATCCGCCATCTTCGGTGCCGGATTGTTCATCGCGGGTGAAAGGCACGCCTTGGTCGATCAGCCATTGAATCGCCTCTTTACTGTGCTCGACGGTAAAGCGCACGGCGTCTTCGTGGCACAGGCCGCCGCCAGCATTGAGGGTGTCATCGACATGTGATTCAACGGTGTCGGTGTCATCCAGGACGGCAGCGACGCCACCCTGGGCCCAGAAAGTCGAGCCATTGGCGAGGTCGCCTTTGCTCAGGACGGCGATGCGCAAATGACCGGGCAAGGTCAGCGCAAGGCTCAAGCCGGCAGCACCGCTGCCAATTACCAGAACATCGTGTTGAAACTGTTGGCTCATTTCAGGATTCCGCTCAAAGCGACCCGGGTCGGGGTTGGCGCAAGACACCTGGATCGGCGAGTCAAGACAGCCACACAGCCCACTAGTATATAGAGGGGGGGAGCGGCACAATAGCGAGCACACATGGCATTGTGAAACTACTGTGACGGAAAATACCTGACGCTTCGTCGGATGGTTTTTCGGTCGGTTTGGCGACAAGACGACTGTATCAGCGATTTAACAGTCTTTTTCTATTCACGGTTGCACAATGTCGGTTCTGCGCAGCTATAAATATTTGGAACTTTTGCCAAAGGCCCAAGATCAATAGACCGTTACCTGATTCAAGGGACAGTTTCGGCTTCAACGCGGGATCTGTGATTTGATCCTTGCCGGCGAATCCGATGACTAGATTATTCGCGCAGCCGGGTTGACCCGCGCTGCGCTTTTCGTGCGTGCCAAATCAGAGCCCGCAGGAAACTTGCTTGGAGGGGGAGAACTTTTGCGAAAAGCCCGAGTCTATGTTTGCAAGTCTGGTTGTTTAGTTATGCAAGCCTCCTCCGAGCTTATCGAGGAGTGTTCATGCTAACCCAGGAAGAGGATCAGCAGCTGGTCGAACGCGTTCAGCGCGGCGACAAGCGAGCTTTCGATCTGCTAGTGCTGAAATACCAGCACAAAATTCTCGGGTTGATCGTGCGTTTCGTGCACGACACCCATGAAGCCCAGGATGTGGCGCAGGAAGCCTTTATCAAGGCGTACCGTGCACTTGGAAATTTTCGCGGGGACAGCGCGTTTTATACGTGGCTTTACCGCATCGCCATCAACACGGCGAAAAACTATCTGGTTTCACGCGGCCGTCGGCCGCCGGATAGCGATGTCAGTTCCGAGGATGCAGAGTTCTACGATGGCGATCATGGCCTCAAGGATCTCGAGTCGCCAGAACGTGCATTGCTGCGGGATGAGATCGAAGGCACCGTCCATCGAACCATTCAGCAACTGCCAGAAGATTTGCGTACGGCTTTAACTTTACGTGAATTCGATGGTCTGAGTTACGAGGACATTGCGGCCGTCATGCAATGTCCGGTGGGTACCGTGCGCTCCCGGATTTTCCGCGCTCGGGAAGCCATCGATAAAGCCCTGCAGCCGTTGTTGCAGGAAAACTGAGACAGCGGCGACAGCCAAGAGAGGAACGCCATGAGTCGTGAAGCCCTGCAGGAATCGCTGTCCGCGGTGATGGATAACGAAGCGGACGAATTGGAATTGCGTCGGGTATTGAATGCCTTTGACGATGTTGAAACCCGTGATACCTGGGCTCGTTATCAAATCGCTCGGGCAGTTATGCACAAGGATTTGCTGCTTCCACGTCTGGATATCGCTGCGGCAGTCTCTGCTGCGCTGGCTGACGAAGCTGTACCTGCAAAAGCCTCCCGTGGTCCATGGCGCAGCCTGGGTCGTCTGGCGGTCGCTGCTTCGGTAACCCTCGCCGTACTGGCAGGTGTTCGTCTGTATAATCAGGACGAGATCGCCGGGGTCGAACTGGCTCAACAATCCAGTCAACCAGGTCTGGCCGTTCCTCAGGTCAAGGGTCCAGCTGTATTAGCAGGCTACAATGAGAGTTCGGAAGCCACTGGCCCTATGGCCAACGGCGTATTGCAAGGTCAGCCAGGCTGGCACGATCAGCGTCTGCCAGGCTACTTGCGCCAACATGCTCAACAGGCTGCACTGAAAGGTACTGAGAGCGCTCTGCCTTACGCCCGTGCAGCAAGTCTGGAAAACCGTTAAGGAGGATCATGCGCGCCATCCCTCTACTTACGCTTCTGCTCGGTGGCTGGTTTGTTGTTCCAGCCCATGCTGATGAAGCCCAGGACTGGTTGACCCGTCTGGGCCAAGCCGAGCAACAGCAAAGCTTTCACGGTACATTCGTCTACGAGCGTAACGGTAGTTTTTCTACCCACAACATCTGGCACCGCGTCCAGGATGGCAAGGTCCGCGAGCGGTTACTCCAGCTCGATGGCTCGGCACAGGAAGTCGTGCGCATTGATGGGCGTACTCAATGCGTCAGTGGCATTCTGATAGCAGGGCTTGGAGATTCCCCCAGCTCCGCTGCTCGTACACTCGATCCACAAAAACTAAAGAATTGGTATGACCTTGCCGTCATTGGCAAGTCGCGTGTGGCCGGGCGTGCGGCGGTGATCGTTTCACTGACGCCTCGCGATCAACACCGCTACGGTTTTGAATTGCATCTGGATAAAGAAACCGGCCTGCCTCTCAAATCATTGCTTCTGAATGAACGAGGGCAGTTGCTGGAGCGATTCCAGTTCACGCAACTGGATACCGCCGATGTTCCGTCCGACAGCGACTTGAAGCCTGGCGCCGATTGCAAAACTATTGCCCTCGACAGTGACAAGGCTTCTGCAATCAAGACAGCGCAAGTCTGGCGTTCGGACTGGTTACCACCAGGTTTCGAGCTGACCAGCAGTACCTCCCGCAAGGATCCAGAGACCAAAACCCAAGTCAACAGCCTGATGTATGACGATGGTCTGGCCCGTTTCTCGGTTTTCCTTGAGCCGTTGAATGGCGCAACAATTACTGACACTCGCACCCAGTTGGGGCCGACCGTTGCAGTTTCCCGACGCTTGACTACCCCGCAAGGCGAGATGATGGTGACCGTGGTCGGTGAGATTCCGATTGGCACCGCCGAACGGATTGCGCTATCCATGCGCAGCGACGCCACTGCAACCAAGTAGTGAGCTGAAATCGAAATGTTTGGTGAGCATTTCAACTTGCAAATATCCCCGATTTTTTCTATAGGTCAGAGCCTCTCGGCTCTGGCCTTGTTTGTTGTTCCCGGAACAAAAATACCGGCGTATCGTTCCCGGTGTTCCTTGCTCCATATCGCTTAACCATGCTCGTCGTAACGGGAGCCGTATGTCGATACCACGCTTGAAACCTTATCTTTCTATTTTTGCCACCGTGCTGGTGCTTGGTCAGGCGGTCGCTGTTCAGGCGGCCGAGTTGCCTGACTTTACTCAGTTGGTCGAGCAGGCCTCGCCTGCGGTGGTAAACATCAGTACCACGCAGAAACTGCCGGACCGCAAAGTGTCGAGCGAGCAGATGCCTGACCTTGAAGGCTTGCCGCCAATGCTGCGCGAGTTCTTCGAACGCGGCATGCCACAGCCGCGTACGCCACGCGGTGATCGTCAGCGCGAAGCCCAGTCCCTGGGTTCGGGCTTCATTATCTCGCCTGATGGCTACATCCTGACCAATAACCATGTGATTGCCGATGCCGACGAAATTCTCGTTCGTCTCGCCGACCGCAGCGAATTGAAGGCCAAGCTGATCGGCACCGATCCACGTTCCGACGTGGCGCTGTTGAAAATCGAAGGCAAGGATCTGCCGGTCCTGAAACTCGGCAAATCCCAGGATCTGAAAGCGGGCCAGTGGGTCGTGGCGATTGGCTCGCCATTCGGTTTCGACCATACCGTGACCCAAGGTATCGTCAGCGCCATTGGTCGCAGCCTGCCGAACGAAAACTATGTGCCGTTCATCCAGACCGACGTGCCGATCAACCCGGGTAACTCGGGTGGTCCGCTGTTCAACCTGGCCGGTGAAGTGGTTGGCATCAACTCGCAGATCTACACCCGTTCCGGCGGCTTCATGGGCGTGTCGTTCGCGATCCCTATCGATGTCGCCATGGACGTTTCCAATCAGCTCAAAAGCGGCGGCAAAGTCAGCCGTGGCTGGTTGGGTGTGGTGATTCAGGAAGTGAACAAGGACCTGGCCGAGTCGTTCGGTCTGGAGAAGCCAGCCGGCGCGCTGGTGGCTCAGATCCAGGATGACGGCCCGGCTGCCAAGGGTGGCCTGCAAGTAGGGGACGTAATCCTGAGCATGAACGGCCAGCCGATCGTCATGTCCGCCGATCTGCCACACCTGGTGGGCGCGCTGAAGGCCGGCTCGAAAGCTGATCTGGAAGTGATTCGTGAAGGTAAGCGCAAGAATGTCGAGTTGACAGTCGGCGCTATCCCGGAAGAAGGCAAAGAGCTGGATGCGCTGCCGAAATCCAGCACCGAGCGCAGCAGCAACCGCCTGGGTGTTTCCGTGGTCGAGCTGACTGATGAACAGAAGAAAACCTACGACCTCAAAGGCGGCGTCGTCATCAAGGAAGTCCAGGACGGTCCTGCTTCTCTGATTGGCCTGCAGCCAGGCGATGTGATCACTCACCTGAATAATCAGGCAATTGGTTCCACCAAGGAGTTCACGGATATCGCCAAAGCGCTGCCGAAGAACCGCTCGGTGTCGATGCGGGTTCTGCGTCAAGGACGCGCCAGCTTCATTACCTTCAAACTGGCTGAATAATCCGGTTGTCGGTTGAATAAAAAACCGCCTCGAAAGAGGCGGTTTTTTTATGTGTGCGCCAGGCATGGCGCGTTGCGCGCAAGCGCAACCAGCTTGGCTGTGGTGGCCTCGCTGGTGACTTGGAGGTGAAAGTCCTCTACACACCCGGCAAGGGGAAGTGTTAGCCAGAGGCAAGGGTGTCGCGGGTGACCGCGAATCTGAAGGAAGCCCGAGGCAAAATGCTGGCTTGACGAACAGCAAGCGGATAGAGGCGGCGCAGCGGGGTAAAGGGGCGTGTTTCCCTAAAGCCCAATACTTGCACGGGACGCTGCGACGTAGATCCGACAGGCATAAGCAGGAAGGTCGCGCGAA
>NZ_CP024866.1:4311775-4397422 GCF_004136015.1 Pseudomonas sp. ACM7
GTGCGCCAGGCATGGCGCGTTGCGCGCAAGCGCAACCAGCTTGGCTGTGGTGGCCTCGCTGGTGACTTGGAGGTGAAAGTCCTCTACACACCCGGCAAGGGGAAGTGTTAGCCAGAGGCAAGGGTGTCGCGGGTGACCGCGAATCTGAAGGAAGCCCGAGGCAAAATGCTGGCTTGACGAACAGCAAGCGGATAGAGGCGGCGCAGCGGGGTAAAGGGGCGTGTTTCCCTAAAGCCCAATACTTGCACGGGACGCTGCGACGTAGATCCGACAGGCATAAGCAGGAAGGTCGCGCGAATTACCCTGGGAGATCTGCACGTTTGCCACAGTGCTACCGAGCGTCGAGAGGCGACGGGATGAACGTGCAGAAGTCAGCCGAGGCCGTAGTAAGTGGCGAATAACCCCGTCACCAAGGGCCGAACAAGTTATGCCGCCAGTAGGCGTCAAAGTCTCGTTGAATACCGAAATGCAGAAATTTCTCCAAGAGAAGACTGTTACTCCGAGTCCCGGACAGTATCCGAGGATGACGGCTGACAGCGCACAGGTATCGGCGGCGTCTGTGACGTGGACGAACGCGGAGCCGGACACGCTTATGGAACGGGTGCTTGCACCGGCTAACCTTAGGCGTGCGTATCAACGCGTGGTCAGCAACAAGGGCGCACCGGGTGCCGATGGCATGACGGTCGACGACTTGGCGGACTACGTGAAACAGTATTGGCCGACCCTCAAGGTGAGGTTGCTGGCCGGCGAGTATCACCCGCAGGGTGTACGCGCCGTTGACATCCCCAAACCCAAAGGCGGAACACGGCAACTGGGTATTCCCAGCGTTGTGGATCGCCTGATCCAGCAGGCACTGCTGCAACAGCTCACGCCAATCTTCGACCCTCTGTTCTCGGACTACAGCTACGGTTTTCGTCCGGGCAGAAGCGCTCATCAAGCCATCGAAACAGCCCGCGCCCATGTGGCGGCGGGTCACCGTTGGTGCGTGGAACTCGATCTGGAGAAGTTCTTTGATCGGGTCAACCACGATGTCCTAATGGCCTACGTGGCGCGTCAAATCGAAGACAGGCGTGTGCTCACGCTGATCCGTCGTTACCTCGAAGCGGGAGCGATGTCGGGTGGACTCGTCAGCCGACGGCAGGAAGGGACACCGCAAGGCGGCCCGCTCTCGCCGTTGCTGTCGAATATCCTGCTCAACGAACTCGACCGCGAACTGGAACGACGAGGCCACCGCTTCGTGCGTTATGCCGACGACGCGAACATTTATGTGCGCAGTCAGCGGGCTGGCGCACGGGTGATGGCCGGTGTTGAGCGCTTCCTGAATCAGCGCCTGAAACTGACGCTGAACCGGGAAAAGAGCCACGTAGCACGGCCTTGGGTCTGCGACTATCTGGGTTATGGGATGAGCTGGCATCAGCAACCGAAGCTGAGAGTGGCGACGATGAGTCTGGGTCGCTTGCGCGACCGGCTAAGAGACCTGCTGCGCGGGGCGCGGGGCCACAAGATGGCGAATGTCGCGTCGTCTGGCGACAATGGAAGCGGCCCTCAACGAGGGCACGTAACTTGATGCGCCTGGGGCTTAGCGAAGCTCGCGCCTGCAAATCAGCCTTCAATGGCCGAGGCCCATGGTGGAGCTCAGGCGCATCTCATATGAATCAGGCGCTGCCGAAGAAACTATGGGGTCAGCTTGGGTTAGTTTCGGTACTGGATACGATAAACCGGCTTAGCCGCATAGCTTGAACCGCCGTATACGGATCCGTACGTACGGTGGTGTGAGAGGACGGCGGCTGTAAAGCCGCCTCCTACTCGATCTGCAATTTATTTCTGACAAGCGTCAGCCCATCATGTCCTTGATCATGCGCTCTTCCTCCATCAGCTCACGTTGCCGTGCGTCGATCCGCGACGACAGCGGGAAATTGGTACCTGCCTTGCGCTTGGCGAAGTCCAGTTGCTGAATGGCCTGACGGTAATCACCAATCAAGGCGAAATACTCGGCACGGGCCTGATGCAGGCCGATGATGTTGCCTGACAGACCGCGAGTCTCGGCCACCATGTACCAGACGTCCGGATCGTCCGGACGGCTCTTGAGCAGATTCTCCAGTGCTTTTTCCGCGTCGGGCGCACGGTTCTGCTTGAGCAGCAGGTCAACACGCACCGAATTCAGCGGATAGTTGCCGGGATATTGCGTCAACATCCGGTCAACCCGGGACTGGGCGTCCGGCAGACGATTGTTGGTGATGTCCAGATCGACCTGCGCCAGGTTGTAGATGATCTCGTTCGGCGACTTGGCCAGCAGCAACTTGAGGTTTTCCCGTGCTTCATTCAGCTGGCCGCCCTTGATCTGGGCGATGGCCAGGCCATAGCGAGCGACATCATTTTTCGGGTTTTCATCAAGCTGGGCGCGAAAGCGTTTGGCGCCCAGGCCTGGGGTTTCTTCATAGATCAACTGGACCCGTGCACGAATCAGCTGATAACGCATCGTGTCTTCGATGCCGCCGGGTTTTGCCTGTTCGGCGCGGTTGCGTGTGTCAGCGATCCGCGACTCGGTCACCGGGTGAGTCAGCAGAAATTCCGGTGGCTTGGCGTCAAAGCGATATTGGCGCGCCAATCGCTCGAACATGGTCGGCATCGAGCGCGGGTCGTAACCGGCCTTTTCCAGATTGAGGATACCGATGCGGTCTGCTTCCTGTTCGTTCTGGCGAGAGAAACGCCGTTGTTCCTGAACGGCTGCCGCCTGCGTGCCCGCAATGGCTGCAATCCCGGCATCGCCGGCGCCGGCTGCGGCAATCACGATCCCGGCCAGCAGCGCGGCCATCATCGGCACCTGCATGCGCTGTTGGGCTTCGACGCCACGGGCGAAGTGGCGCTGCGACAAGTGAGCCAATTCGTGAGCGAGTACCGAGGCGTATTCGCCTTCGGTCTGGGCATTGAGGAACAAGCCACCGTTAACCCCGACAATGCCGCCCGGTGCGGCGAAGGCGTTGAGTTGCGGGCTGTTGATCAGGATGAACTCCAGGCGCCGGTCATTGACCTGGCTGGTCTCTACCAGCCTGTAGACGCTGGATTCGACGTAGTCCTTGAGCTGTGGATCGTTGAGCTGCGAAACCTGGCTGCGCAACAGCGCCAGCCAGGCACGGCCCAACTGATGTTCCTGTTGCGGCGAGACGATGGCAGAACTGGCGTCGCCGAGTGACGGCAGGTCGTCGGCGAAGCCCGGTGAGGCGAGCAGGCAAGCGAGCGTCAGCAGGGTAGGGCGCAAAAAAGTCATGCACAAAGCCTTAGTCGACAAAGACCTTACTGTAGCCGGACACTACGCTTGGGACCAGATATTCTAGCCGCTCAACCACCTGAACCGGAGTGATGCAATGACCGACGCTGTAGCCCATGACGCCGAACTCGACGCCAGTGGCCTGAATTGCCCCTTGCCGTTGCTGAAGGCCAAGCTGGAACTCAATCGACTGGCCAGCGGCGCGGTGCTCAAGGTGATCGCCACCGATGCGGGCTCGCAGCGCGACTTCCGCACCTTTGCCCGATTGGCTGGTCATACGCTGCTTCGTGAAGAAGATGAAGCGGGTGTTTACCGCTACTGGTTGAAAAAAGCCTGAATTCTGCTGCGTTCGTTTCTAAGGATTATTGATGTTCAAAGTGTTACGCGACTGGATTCAGCGCTACTTCTCCGATGAAGAGGCCGTTGTGCTGGCGGTCCTGCTGTTTCTGGCGTTTACCGCCGTGCTAACGCTGGGCGGCATGCTTGCGCCAGTGCTGGCCGGGATGGTGCTGGCGTATCTGATGCAGGGGGTGGTCGTCACTCTCGAACGCCTGCGCATGCCGGGCGGGTTGGCGGTGGGGTTGGTCTTTGCGTTGTTCATGGGGCTATTGCTGGTGTTCATCGTGATTGTGGTGCCGTTGCTCTGGCATCAGTTGATTACGCTGTTCAACGAGTTACCCGGCATGCTTGCCAAATGGCAGTCGCTGTTATTGCTGCTGCCCGAGCGCTACCCGCATCTGGTATCCGATGAGCAGGTGCTGCAGGCCATCGAAGTGGCGCGGGGCGAGATTGGCAAGTTTGGTCAGTGGGCGCTGACGTTCTCGCTGTCGAGTCTGCCGCTGCTGGTGAACATCATGATCTACCTGGTGCTGGTGCCAATCCTGGTGTTTTTCTTTCTCAAGGACCGGGAGATGATCGGTCAGTGGGTGCGTGGTTACCTGCCCCGTGAGCGGGCGCTGATCACCCGCGTCGCTCATGAGATGAACCGGCAGATCGCCAATTACATTCGCGGCAAGGTCATCGAGATTTTCATTTGCGGTGGCGTGACCTACATCGGTTTCGTTGTTCTGGGGCTGAACTACGCGGCGCTGCTGGCATTGCTGGTGGGTGTGTCGGTGGTGGTGCCTTACGTCGGCGCTGTGGTGGTAACCGTGCCGGTCATGCTGATTGCACTGTTCCAGTGGGGCTGGAACGATCAGTTCATTTATTTGATGGCGGTCTACGGGATCATCCAGACGCTGGACGGCAACGTGCTGGTGCCGCTGCTGTTCTCGGAAGCGGTCAATCTGCATCCGGTGGCGATCATCTGCGCGGTGTTGTTGTTTGGCGGGCTGTGGGGGTTTTGGGGCGTGTTCTTTGCGATTCCGCTAGCAACCCTGTTCAAGGCTGTACTGGACGCGTGGCCGCGCAAAGAGCCGGTGGTGGCGCCGCTGCTTTAACTATCTGGCCTGATTATTCAGTGAGATTAAGGGCCTCTTCGCGAGCAAGTCGAATCGTCGCACCGCCGCTCCCACATTCGACCGCGTCCGTCAGAACAACTCGGTCAACTGTGGGAGCGGCGGTGCGACGATTCGACTTGCTCGCGAAGGCGTCCGAACAGGCGCCGAAATAATCAGGCCTTGTTCAAAGCCTGCGCCGCAGCCAGAACAGCATCCACATGACCCGGCACCTTCACACCACGCCATTCCTGACGCAGCACACCGTCCTTGTCGATCAGGAACGTGCTGCGATCAACGCCCATATATTCTTTGCCATAGAGTTTTTTCAGCTTGATCACGTCGAACTGCTGGCAGAGCGCTTCTTCCTTGTCGCTGATCAGCTCGAAGGTGAACGCCTGCTTGGCCTTGAAGTTTTCGTGTGATTTAAGGCTGTCGCGGGACACGCCAAAGACTTCGGTATTGGCGGCTTTAAAGGCGTCGAGCTGGTCACGAAAGCCCTGACCCTGAGTGGTGCAGCCTGGAGTGCTGTCCTTCGGGTAGAAGTAAATCACCACCTGCTTGCCTTTGAGGCTCGCGAGGTTGACGGTCTGCCCGCTGGTGGCGGGTGCTTCGAAGTCGGCAACCGGTTGGTCGATGGCAACGGCCATGAAAGCTTCCTTACATTGGGTTTTGTGGGCGCCACGGTTCGATCAGGGCATCCAGGTTCAGCGCGTCAGCGAAATCCAGGAACTGATCGCGCAGCCAGCTGATTTGCACACCGGCCGGCAAGGTCACGGTAAACGTGGCATTGAGCATGGTGCCGCCGGTTTGCGGAGCCTGATAGGTGTCACAGGTCAGGTTTTCCAGCTCGACGTTGTGGTCCATGAAGAACTGGCACAGCTCGTTGATGATGTCCGAGCGGTAAGCCGAGCTGACATAGGCGACGTATGGCAGGGCCTGAGGACGATTTTCCAGCGCTGCGCTGCGCACCACATTAACCGTAAAGGCGTGCTTCTTGGCGAGGCTTGGCAGGCTGCCTTCGAGGCGCGCCAGGGCGTCCCAGCTGCCGGAGATCTCGAGGATCAACGCGCTGCACTCGCCATGACGCGTCAGGCGAGAGGTGACCACGGCGCAGCGGTTTTCATGGCTGGCGCGGCACAGGACGTTAGTCAGCTCCATGGGGTTGGCGCCGAGGGCACTGATGACAAGGAATTGTTCGCGAACTGTGGGGGTGGACATGCAGCATTCCTAAAGCGATGAGCGGTCGATACTTCTACGGGCTTTTTTTGCCGGGAGCGAGCCTGCGGATGCGAATTCAAAAAACCCGAGCCGCAAGGTTGCAACGTGCTCCAGAGTGGCAAGAGCGAGGGGTAGCAACGCTGGATCGGGGCTTGTGATGCCGAAAATGGAGGCTGGAACCCGGCGTACGAGCTTATCAGTACCGATCAAAGTCTGAAGGGTAGCGAAAAGCAGCGCCAAGGGGAATGGCAGCAGCGCAGTACTTCGCTTGTACAAGCATCTTGGCGCCAGTACCATTACCGCTCTCTTTTTCCGGCAGGAGCGGTTGCATGATTGCGGGCAGTATGGTGGCACTGGTCACACCCATGGATGCACAAGGTCGTCTCGACTGGGACAGCCTGAGCAAACTGGTGGACTTTCACCTGCAAAATGGCACCCACGCCATCGTGGCGGTCGGCACCACAGGTGAATCGGCCACCCTTGACGTGAACGAGCACATCGAAGTGATTCGTTACGTGGTGAAGCAGGTTGCAGGGCGCATTCCGGTGATCGCCGGTACCGGCGCGAACTCGACTCGCGAAGCCATCGAGCTGACCACCAATGCGAAGACCGCCGGCGCCGATGCTTGCCTGCTGGTGACCCCGTATTACAACAAGCCGACCCAGGAAGGCTTGTACCAGCACTTCAAGGCCATCGCCGAAGCCGTCGACATCCCGCAGATCCTTTATAACGTGCCCGGCCGTACGGCGTGCGACATGCTGGCCGAAACCGTGATCCGCCTGTCGACCGTGAAAAACATCATCGGTATCAAGGAAGCCACCGGCGACCTGTCCCGCGCCAAGGCCATCATCGACGGCGTGAGCAAAGACTTCCTGGTGATCTCCGGTGACGATGCCACCGCAGTCGAGCTGATTCTGCTTGGCGGCAAGGGCAACATCTCGGTGACCGCCAACGTTGCGCCGCGTGACATGGCCGACCTGTGCAACGCTGCTCTGAAAGGCGACGCCGTGACGGCCCGCGCGATTCACGAAAAGCTGATGCCGCTCAATAAAACCCTGTTTATCGAATCCAACCCTATCCCCGTGAAATGGGCACTGCATGAAATGGGCTTGATGCCGGACGGTATCCGTCTGCCGCTCACCTGGCTCAGTGCTGCCTGTCACGAACCGCTGCGGCAGGCCATGCGCCAGTCCGGCGTCCTGGTTTAATTGAGGAAGTACTACGCATGAAGCGATTGGCCGGACTTTCCGCACTTGCCTTGATCATCTCCAGCACCAGTGGCTGCGGATGGGTCTGGGGCCCGGAAGGTTATTTCCGTGACCGCGGTAGCGATTACCTGGAAGCGCAACAGACTGCACCCATGCAATTGCCGTCGGATGTCAGCACCGCCAAACGTCTGGATCCGCTGTTGCCGATCCCGCGCAACGTGGCCGATGACACCGTCAAGGGCGAGTACATCGTGCCTCGTCCGCAGCCGTTGTCGGCAGGGGCCGACGCCAGCGCCTACTCCCTGCAAAAGACCGGTGATTCGCGTTGGATCGTCGCACAGAACCCGCCGGCCGAAGCCTGGCCAGTGGCCGTGCAGTTCTTCCAGGACAACGGTTTCCGTCTGGACGAACAGCGTCCGCAAACCGGCGAATTCACCACCTCCTGGCAGCATTCCGACGAACTGTCCGCCGCAATGGCCAAGCGCCTGAGCGCAGCTGGTGTCGGCGCTGACAGCGAAACCCGCGTGCGGGTCCGCATCGAGCCAGGCGTGCAGCGCAACACCAGTGAAATCTACGTGGTCAGCGCCGAGCGTCCTGCCGGTAGCACCTCTGACGTGGCCTTCACCAACCGTTCGGTCAACAGTGGCCTGGACGCGGCACTGGTCGACGACATGCTCGCGAGCATGAGCCGCACTTCGGAGAAGGGCGGTTCGGTCTCCATGCTGGCGTCGCGTGATTCCGATACGCCAAGTCGTGTCAGCCTGAGCGAAGACGGCAGCGGTAACCCTGTCCTGAACGTCGGCACCGATCTGGATCGTGCCTGGTCGAGCGTCGGTCGTGCGCTGGAACAGGGCGAATGGCGCGTAGAAGACATCAACCGCAGCCTGGGTCTGTATTACATCAACCTGTCTGAAAAAGCCGAGAAGAAAGACGAGAAACCTGGTTTCTTCAGCGGCCTGTTCGGCAGCGCGCCGAGCAAGGAAGAAGTTGAAGCCCGTGCCGAGCGTTATCAGGTTCGCCTGAGCAAGGTTGGCGACAACGTCCAGGTCACCGTCGAGAAAAACATCAACACCGTGGCGCCAGCAGACGTGGCGCGCAAGGTATTGAGCGTGATTCAGGACAATCTGGGCTGATCACATGCGTTTTGCCGTTCTCGGCAGCGGTAGCCAAGGGAACGGCACGCTGATAGCCAGCGCTGACACGTATGTGCTGGTGGATTGTGGTTTCTCCCTGCGGGAAACCGAAAAGCGCCTGCTGCGCCTGGGTGTGAACCCTGCGCAGTTGAGCGCGATACTCGTGACCCACGAACATGCCGACCACGTGCATGGCGTGGGTTTGCTGTCTCGGCGCTACAATCTGCCTGTCTACCTCAGTCGCGGTACCCTGCGCGGGATGCGCAAACCAATTGAACCGGCTGGCCTTCTGGCCGGCGGCGAGCAACTGCAGATCGGCGCACTGAGCATCGGCGTCATTGCCGTGGCCCATGATGCACAGGAGCCGACGCAATACGTCTTCAGTGACGGTGAACGGCGCTTTGGCCTGTTGACCGACCTGGGCTCGTATTGCAACAAGGTGCTGGACGGCTATCGGGACCTCGATGCGTTGATGATCGAGTCCAACCATTGCCGTGACATGCTGGCTCGCGGTCACTATCCGTACTTTCTCAAGCAACGGGTAGGCGGTGAACTGGGGCATTTGAACAACCATCAGGCGGCATTCCTGGTGTCCGAGTTGGGCTGGCAAGGCCTGCAACACCTGGTCCTGGCCCATCTGAGCAGCAAGAACAACCTGCCGCAGCTGGCCCGGCAATGTTTTGTCGACACCCTCGGGTGCGACCCGGACTGGCTGCAACTGGCCGATCAAGATTCAGGGCTCGACTGGCGACACATCGCCTAGCCCACCTACTTAGCAAGCGGAGCCCATCATGGAAAAACGTGAAGAACTCTACCGCGGCAAAGCCAAATCGGTTTTCAAGACCGACGACGCTGACCGCTTGATCCTGCTGTTTCGCAACGACACTTCGGCGTTCGACGGCAAGCGCATCGAGCAGCTCGACCGCAAAGGCATGGTGAACAACAAGTTCAACGCCTTCATCATGCAGAAACTCGAAGCAGCCGGCGTGCCGACTCAATTCGACAAACTGTTGGGCGACAACGAATGCCTGGTGAAGAAGCTCGACATGATCCCGGTCGAGTGCGTCGTGCGTAACTACGCCGCCGGCAGCCTGGTCAAGCGCCTGGGCGTCGAAGAGGGCATGAAGCTCAACCCTTACACCTTCGAACTGTTCCTGAAGGACGACGCCAAGGGCGACCCGTTCATCAACGAATCCCACGTCGTGGCATTCGGTTGGGGCACTGCCGAGCAACTGGTTCGCATGAAAGAACTGTCGCTCAAGGTCAACGAAGTCCTGAGCAAACTGTTCGACGACGCCGGCCTGCTGCTGGTCGACTTCAAACTGGAATTCGGCGTGTTCTCCGACGGCTCCATCGTCCTGGGCGACGAATTCAGCCCGGACGGCTGCCGTCTGTGGGACAAGGCCACCGGCAAGAAAATGGACAAGGACCGCTTCCGTCAGGGCCTCGGTGACGTCATCGAAGCCTACGAAGAAGTCGCCAATCGTCTGGGCGTACCGCTTTAATCGACGCAAGCATCTGATAGCACGGAAAAATTTCGCTTAGGGGGTTCGCTTCCGGCAAAAGTGTTGTTATGATGCGCGCCGTTGGAGAGATGCCAGAGTGGCCGAATGGGACGGATTCGAAATCCGTTGTACCTTCACCGGTACCTAGGGTTCGAATCCCTATCTCTCCGCCATTATTGAATAAGACTAAGCCCCTGAAATTGTTAAATATTTCAGGGGCTTTTTCGTTTCTGGCGTTTCGTTTCAGGGCAAATTGGCCGCCTGTTTTCCCGGCGAGCGGTACGACTTTCTCGCGAAACATCAGCGGTATCGCTCTTTGCTATCGAACCTGAGCTCTCGCCCGGATCACCCACAATCCCAGCAAAGTCAGAACGGCAAAGCCCCCACCCATCAAGAAAGTGCCTTGGAAGCCTACCGTGTCCCACAACGCCCCAGCGATGACGCTGGCCAGCAGCAAGGTCAACCCGGTCAACAGATTGAACATGCCAAATGCCGTCCCGCGAAGTTCAGCCGGCGCGCAATCGGCGATCAGGGCGGCGAATATCCCTTGGGTAAACCCCATGTGCAGCCCCCATAGAACGACGCCGACGACCAGGCCATCGATACCCGGCGCGAACGCCAGAGTCAGGTCGGCAGCAATCAGCAATATCAAACCTGCGCCGAGCACCGCCACGCGGCTGACACGATCAGACAAGGCCCCGGCGGGATAGGCTGACAGTGAGTACGCCACCCCCATCAGGACAAGCACCGCTGGCGCCCACATCGGCGCCAACCCGACAGCCTGACCGCGCAGAATCAGAAAGGCTTCGCTGAAACGCGCCAGGGAGAACACCGCAGCGACACCCACCACCCACCAGTAGCCAGCGCCCAGTCGGGCTAATTCCCGCCGGCTCAAAGGCGCACGCACCCGGTGCGTCCCTTCCACTTGTTTGGGCTCATGAACGAACACCAGCAGCACCGCGACGGCAAGGAAGGCCGGGATGACGGCCACCCAGAACACAGTCTGGAAGTGGTTCGCGGTTAGCCACATCAATCCGATCGCCAGCAACGGTCCCAGGAATGCACCAACGGTATCCAGAGTTTGCCGCAGGCCGAAAGCGGCCCCCCGTATCGCGGGCGGCGTGATGTCGGCCACCAACGCATCGCGCGGGGCGCCGCGAATACCTTTGCCAATGCGGTCGATAAAGCGAGCCCCGATCAGCCAGTCCAACGAGCCCGCCAAAGGAAAGATCGGTTTGGACAGCGCCCCCAGCCCATAGCCCAGCGCCGCGAGCAGTTTGCGCTTGCCCAATCGATCGCTGAGTGCCCCGGAGAATACCTTGGTGATAGAGGCCGTAGCCTCGGCTATGCCTTCGATGAGACCCACGGCCAAAACGGAGGTACCCAGTACTGTGACCATATAGAGCGGCAACAACGCATGGATCATTTCTGAGGAGATGTCCATCAGCATCGAGACGAAGCCCAGCGCCCAGATACCGCCAGGCATGGTGCGCCAGACGTTGCCGGTTGACGCCTTCTCGATTGGCGCAGTAACCGAAGTGTCACCCGACTTGTCAGTGGTTTTCATCATGAGCCTCGAAAGCCTGTTTGGCATAGGCAGCTAATAGCGCCTCGCACCCCTGCAGCCGCATTGCCGCTGCCTCCGCCAAGATACGCTGTATCGATGAGTGATTTCGATCAAACAGTTGCGCAATCTGCTGAAGCTGGTCGCCTTTCTGTCAGCGATCCCACATCAGCTTTTTCTGGCTTTCGGTGTAACCCTGGTCATTAGCTATCATGCAATACAGAGCAAATCACCGGATGACGGGGGAATGCATGAACAGATGGCGAAAGCTTTGGGTGTTTGTGAAGCTGGTGGCAGCATTTGCAGCCTGCCTGGCCGTTGCTGTTCAGGCTTTTAACTACATGTTGGAAAGTCCCGATGCAGCGCAGATGCACCCTTTGAGCATTGTGGTTGTTGGACTGATCTTTGGCTTCATCACCTATGGAATCCTTTCACTGATTGAAAGGGCTATACGGGGTTTCCTGCCCCATCCTGACCCAGTCACCACCACGGTAGCGGCTCAACCTCAAACAGAACTTGAGGAAGAGGCCGTGCTGGCGGAAGAACAGCCTTTGGCCCTGTCAACTGACGATTCAACTCAGCAGAAAAATCAGTGAACTGTCTGTGAGACATGTATCTGGGCGATCATCAAAGGCTCGAATCAGAGTTTTTGCGTCGGACCAGACAGCACCGCAGCGTAAGAAAAATATGCATCTTCAAGGGAAAAGTTACTCTGCGCAGTCATCCAATTTACCGCCGCCCGGATCTATTGGTCGTCCCGCCAATCAAGGCTGGATCTGCGAAACATCCCCTGACATTGAAAGACCCTGCCTCAAAAAGACCTCATCTACTCTGGTTTCGCAGGTCACTGATCTGCCGTCATCAGCAATCGCAAGGAGCGAGCAATGTATTTTGAGATTTACAGGCAAACCCGTGGCATCGTACAGACCGGCAAAGGTCAATGGCGGTGGCGTTTGAGGGCGGGAAACCATGAAACGATTGCCAGCGGGGAGGCTTACGTCAACAAGTCTGATTGTGTGCATGCCATCAGTTTGATCAAAGGGACCCACGATCAGACCCCGGTCAAGGAAATCTAGGCTTCCGGTGGTGAAGCTGCTCCGTAAGAGCAGCTTCGTTTCAACGGGCGGTCTTACGGTTGTGAGTGGCCCAGTTTTCGTTTGATCAGGTCGTAGACTTCCTTGTGGGTGGAGTTGTGCAGGGTATTACTCTTGCAGGCCAATTTGAGAAACGTTTTAACCTCTTCTTTGGCGTGAGGGTAAAGGCCGGCGACGTAGTCGGCTTCATGGTCCTGAGTGCAGTTGAAGTGTTTGTCGTCTTTCGCTTTATCTCTAGCCATTGATGGGCTCCTTTGAGTTCAAATGGTTGGGTGGTCAGGGCTGTTTTGCCCTAAACGTTGCTGAGCTTAGAGACGCAATCGCTTCCCGCCAGATGAACAAAGAAATCAGGAAGAGGATGTAAGACCAAGCCGTTGCCTTAATCCGGATTAAACGCAAACTGCTTGAGTCGCATAGACGCCGATTGCGACACCTACCTAAACTGTCATCAGATTTGGGAGCGGGGTCAGTGGATGAATCGTAACGAACTACGCAAGGCCGACATCAACCTGATGGTGGTGTTTGAAACGCTGATGCTCGAACGCAACGTCACCCGGGTGGCGGAGAAATTGTTTCTCGGCCAGCCGACCATCAGTTCGGCGCTCAATCGCTTGCGCACGATGTTCAACGATCCGCTGTTCATACGTGTCGGGCATCGTATGGAGCCGACGGCGCGGGCCGAGGAAATAATTCTGCACCTGTCTCCGGCGCTGGATTCGTTGTCGGTGGCGTTGAGCCTGACCCATGATTTCGACCCCGCCAGCAGCACCATGACCTTTCGTATCGGGCTGTCGGACGATGTCGAGTTTGGCCTGCTGCCGCCGTTGCTGCGTGCCTTGCGCCATGAAGCACCAAAGGTGGTGTTCGTGGTGCAGCATGTCGATTACTGGCGGATTCCGGATTTGCTGGCGTCCGGCGATATCACCGTTGGTATCAGCCAGACTCGCGGGCTGCCGGCCAACGCCAAGCGCAAGTTGTTGCGGCACATTCTGCCCTGCATTTTGCGCGCGGACGCATCGGACACACCGCTGACGCTCGATGAGTATTGCGCGCGACCGCACGTGCTGGTTTCCCACACTGCCAATGTCAGTGGTTACGCCGATGAGTGGCTGGCGGAGATTGGTCGCACGCGCCAAGTCGTCCTTTCCGTGCCGCAATACAGCTCGTTGCCGGCCTTGCTTGCCGGGACCGATCTGATCGCCAGTCTGCCGGACTACGCCGCCGAAGCGATGGCCGCGTCCGGCCAGCTGTTCAAGGAACCGTTCCCGTTCAAGGCGCCGACCCTGGATCTATCGATGGTCTGGCTCAGCCATGTCGATACCGACCCGGCCGAGCGCTGGTTGAGGTCGCGGCTGGAGGCGTTCATGAGTGAACGCGCGGTTTTACCGCCCGAGTGAGTAGGGCGATGCTGTGTAATATGTACGACCTTTCTGCCAACCTTCAGGAGCTCAGTCATGCCTCACCTGCACATGGAATACACCGCCAATCTGCCCGAGCTCAATGCCGACGTGGCGTTGATCCGGCTCAACAATGCGTTGGTGGCCTCCGGTCAGTTTGCTGCCGAATACGACATCAAGAGCCGAGCGGTGAAGGTTGATACGTTCAAGGTCGGCACGGCGTTAGGTGAACGGGCCTTCGTGCATGTGAAACTGTCACTATTGAGCGGTCGCTCACCTCAGATCAAGAAGCAGTTGTCCGAAAGCTTGCTGGCGGTGGTTCAGGATCTGTGTGAATGGCCAGCAGATGTTGAAGTCCAGCTGGCCGTGGAAATCCTCGACATTGATCGAGAGTCCTACACCAAGGTCGCCATCAGCCACTGAGTTTCAGGCCAATTCCTGCTCGGCGCAGGCCTTGACCACTTGCTCGCGCAGCCAGGTGTTGGCGCTGTCCTGATCGACATTCTGGCTCCATTGCATGTCGAGGCTGAAACCCGGCAAGCCATTGGGCGCTTCGCAATGATTGAAGATCGCGTCGTTGGCCAGCAATTGTTGGATACGTCGAGGCAGAGTCAGGATGAAGTCGGTGCCGGTGATCATCTTCAGTGCCGCGCTGTAGCTGTTGGAACGCGCGACGATCTGCCGTTTTTGCGCCTGCTGCGCCAGCCAGCCGTCGACCATGTTGGTGGTGGAGGTCCAGGGTGTCGGGAACACATGCCTGCGTTCGACGAAGGCTTGCAGGCTTAAACGCGGCTCCGGCGGTGTGGCACGTTTATCGAAGACACAGACCAGGTCGTCCTCCAGCAGCATCCGGGATTTGAAATCGCCGTGACTGCGATGAAAGTTCGGGCCGAAGCAAATCACCAGGTCGAGGCTGCCGTCGCGCAGTTCTTCGGCCGGGATGTCGGTTTCGAATTTGTGCATGTTGACCATCACTGGCAGGTCGGCGAAATCGAAGCTTTTCAATAGACGCGGCAAGATCAATTGCTCGAAGTATTCCGGTGCGCAGATATTGAAGGTGACTGGTTGCAGGGTGGGGTCGAATGCTGGTGCACCGGCGTGACACAGGTTGATGCTTTCCAGGATCTTCAGCACGTGGGCGTACATGGTGCTGGCTTTGTAGGTGGGGCGCATACCCGCGCGGGTATTGATGAACAGCTCGTCTTCGAAACTGGTGCGCAGCTTTTTCAGGCAGTAACTCACGGTGGACTGGCTGACGCAGAGCGCCTCGGATACACCGCTGACGCTGCTTTGCTCATACACGGCGATAAACACCATGAGGTCCTGCATATCGAGCTTTCTAAGCAAGTTACTGTTCAGCATCCGTTGGGTCTCGCTGTGCTCCTTGCGCTGACTGTGCGCAACTTGTGCGAGTGATCCTAACGGAACGATGGTGCCAGGAGAATGCCCCGTAGGAACTTTCATGGAAAGTTGTGGGGCAATTCCAGAGGCCTTCAGCCCTGAACGGCTGCAGGCACCGCGCGGCGGCTGGACATCAGCAGTGCCAACATACCGATGCCCACCAACAGCGCGCCGATGATTTCCAGCGGCAATGGCGACTGACGTAACCAGAACCAGTGAAACAATGTGAGGAACAGCGTGCTCAGGTAAATGTAGGAAATGACCGAGGAAGGGGCGATAACGCCGATGGCCCGATGCAGCAGCCAGAAGGTCGCCAGCGTGGCGAACACCGCCAGGTAAATCAGCCACCAGAAATCGCTCACGGTCAGCAATGACGCGGATCGCCAGCCGCCGCTTAATCCACAGAATGCCAGCAGAAACAGCGCGCCGAACAGCATGTTCCAGAAAGTCATGCCCGCCGGGCCGCGCCCCTTGAGGCTGCTGGCCTTGAGCCGTTGACTCAGGGGCGAGTAGAGCGCCATCGCCAGGCAACCGACGCTATACACCGACACTGCATACAGCGAAGGCAGCTCACCAGGGCCTGCGCCTTTCAAAACCAGCAGCACGGCCCCGGCAGCGGCAATCAGCATCGGCAGCACCCGCTGTTTCAGGTTGCTGTCGGGCATCAATATGGCTTCGAACAACAATGTCAGCAGTGGTACCAAGGTGAACATCGTTCCGGTATTGACGGCCGAGGTGTAGCGCAATGCCTCGAACAGCGAGCCGAAATACACCGCCAGCAGCAAGCCGAGCGCGGCATGGCCGAACAGTCCGCGGGCGGTCATGGCGGTATCGCCTTTGAACAGCAGCAGCGGCAAAAATACCAGGGCGCAGAATAACAGGCGCAAACCGGTCAGCAGGATCGGGTCGATGGCCTGGCTGACCTGTGCTGCCGCAGAAAACGATGCAGCGATCAAAAGTGCCCAGAGCAGCATGCCGACGTGAGCGGCGGCGAAACCGGTGTGTTTCATGATGTGAGTTCCTGGGTCAGCGAATGTGTTGGGCGTAATGCCGCGGATCGAAGCGCAAGACCATCAGGATCATCAGTGCCATAACGCCGGTCAGTGACCACCAGGCCCATTCGAAACTGCCGAGATGATCGCGGATCAACCCGGCAATCAGCGGTGAGAGACCGGCGATCAGGTAGCCGATGCCTTGCACGAACGCGGTCAGGCCGCCGGCACGCTGGGGATTGTCCAGATGATCCAGGGACACAATCAGGCTCATCGGGAACAGTCCGCCGATGCCGAGCCCCAATAGACATGGCCACAACAGACTCAGGTACTGCGGGCTGAGAATAAGCCCGCAAAAACCCGCCATGATCAGCGCCAGCAACACTACCAGCACCACGCGCCGGTCACGGCTGCAGTTGGCGATGGCCGGTGTCAGCAGGCCAGACAACACTTCCATGGCGGTCAGGAAACCCAGCAGCAACCCGGCGTTTTGTTCGCTCCAACCCTTTTCCACGTAGTACGGCGCCAGCCAGGCCAGCACACAGGTGTAGGACGCCGTGCCCAGGCCGAAGAAGATGGCGAGCAGCCAGGCGCGGGAATTGCCGAAGAAGGATTCATTGCGTTGCGTCTGAGCAGGCTGCGCCGGCAGCCTTTCACGTTGCACGCACCAAAACAGCAGCGCTACCAACGCCAGCGCCGCCCAGATCGCCAGGCCTACGCGCCAGCTGCCCGTGCGGATCATCACCAGCGGCGCAAACGACGCCGCAATCGCTGCGCCGCCCATGATCGACGTGACGTAGAGCCCCATGCACACGGAAACGTTATCGCTGAAGCGGGATTTGATCAGCGCCGGCATCAATGCCTGGATCAGCGCGATACCGATACCCGCCAGTACGGCGCTGAGGATCAGTTCGGCCGCCGAATCGAGGAACAACCGCGACACCGTGGCCACGCCGATGATCAGCAGCGAGAGCACCATGGTGCGTTGTTCGCCGATTCGTTGGCTGACGCCCAGCCCAAAGAACATCGCCAGCCCCATCGCCATCACCGGCAGCATGGTCAGCAGCGAGGCCAGGCTGAAACTCAGTGCAATGTCGCCGCGAATCGCCGACAGCAAAGGACCGACGGCGGCCATGGAAGGCCGCAGGTTCAGGGCGACAAGAATGATGCTGAACATCAGCCAGAGGGCGGGGCGGGAGATTGCGCGAACGTTTTCCATCTATCGGACCTTGAATGACCAGGAGCCGATTAGGCGCGCGAGGCCTGGAGGCCGCAAATCAGAAAGTCCGGAATAGTATTTAGAAATTAAATAGCACTCCGCTCGCCCTGTAGCAGCTGCCGAAGGCTGCGTCCGGCTGCGAAGCAGGCGCAAATTCTGCCACCGGATTAACCTGCCATACCGCATTGGCTGATTTAACGTCTGCTTCGCAGCCGGACGCAGCCTTCGGCAGCTGCTACAAGTACCGTGGTGCTGCTCAATTGTTTAGCCAGCCCACAACCAAAGTTCTTCAAATCCCGATTTAACGACTTAACCTCCCGTGTGACGCTGCTGCTCATCTGTTCTATGCGGTTTTCTCTATGGACGATTGTCCAGTCGCACTTCCCTCCGAATTAGCCTTTTGGGCGCTGTGGCACTGCCGTCACGCGCGCCCACCGGATTCCTGCATTTCCCGTTGATTGTTCTTACAGGTCCCGCGCTATACGCCGGGATCAAAGCGGCGACGCCTGTGCGTTTGCCTGACGCGGAAATAAGAGAATTCCCATGAGTGTTGCCACGACATCTTTCGCCTCCAAGCAAGAAGCCCTGACCTTTCTGGAACAGAACCCGGGTATCGAGATGTTCGAGTTGTTCATCCTCGACAACAACGGTGTACCTCGGGGCAAGTTGCTGCACCGCGATGAATTGCTGGCGGTGTACGAAAGCGGGCGGCCATTGCCGAGCACCATTCTTGGCCTGACCATCAACGGCGATGACGTGGAAAACTCCGGCCTGGTCTGGGACGTTGGCGATATCGACTGCCGGGCGTACCCGATCAGCGGCAGTTTGACGCGCATGCCATGGCGGCTGATGCCTACGGCGGCGGTGCAGGTCAGCATGCACCCGAAGGAGGGCATGCCCGCGACGATTGCCGATCCACGGCATCTGCTGGCGAAAGTCATCGAAGGCTTGCAGGCCGACGGTTATTACCCGGTGATGGCGGCGGAGCTGGAGTTCTATCTGCTGGATCAGCAGCGCGACAGTAACGGTCGACCGCAACCGGCGCGGGATGTCGATGGCGGGCGGCCACGAGGCACTCAGGTCTACGGATTGCGTGAACTGGAACAGATCGAGCCGTTTCTGGCCGATCTCTATAGCGCCTGCAAAGTCCAGGGCATTCCGGCGCGCACGGCGATTTCCGAATACGCGCCGGGGCAAGTGGAAATCACCCTCGAACACCGCACCGACGCCTTGCAGGCGATGGACGAAGCGGTGCGCTACAAACGACTGGTCAAAGGTGTGGCCCACAAGCATGGGATGACGGCGTGCTTCATGGCCAAACCGTTCGATGACCTGGCGGGCACTGGCATGCACATGCACGTCAGCCTGGCCGACAAGGAAGGCAACAACCTGTTCGCCAGCGAAGCCCCGGACGGTACGCCGCTGCTCAAACAGGCGGTCGGCGGGATGCTCAGTACGTTGCTCGATTCATTGCTGCTGTTTTGTCCGAACGCAAACTCTTACCGTCGCTTCCAGACCAACAGCTATGCGCCGCTGGCAGCCACCTGGGGCGTGGACAATCGCACCGTGAGTTTGCGCGTACCCGGCGGGCCGGCGTTCTCCCGGCATATTGAACACCGCATCTGTGGCGCCGACGCCAACCCGTATCTGGCGGCTGCGGCGATTCTGGCCGGGATCCATCGCGGTATTCGCGAACAACTCGATCCTGGTGTGCCGGTGGAGGGCAATGGCTACGCCCAGGCCACGGAACTGTTGCCGACTGACTGGCTGACCACGTTGCGGGCGCTGGAAGGTTCGAGTTGGGCGCGAGAGGCATTCGGCGGTGAGTTCCTCGGCGTGTACCTGGCGGTAAAACGTGCCGAGTATCGACAGTTCATGGGGGAAGTCGGCGAGCAGGACTGGCGTTGGTATTTGAATCAAGCCTGAACAGAACCTGAAGCATTCTCAAATAAGTTGACCGTTTTTGCCTCGTGCCATGAGCCAACTAATCGTTGGCTTCTTTTTCACAAAAAATTGATGGTTGGCAGCCTACACTTAGTGATGTTACGGCCAATGAAATTTTCACATTTGGCGAAGGCACTTTTATTCAGGAACAGCCGATCATCATGTTGAAGATTAAAGCCGTGCGCCCCGAGTGGGTGACACTGATTTCCAGCGCCTTTCTATTGGCAGGATTCAATTTCGTTCTCTGGCAACACCTGTTTGAAATCACGGCCTCTGACGGTCAAGGCATCGTCATGCGTGTGGCATTCGGGGCGATGATCCTTGCTGCTTTCAACATTGTGCTGACCCTGCTGGCGTTCCGGCCGGTAATGAAGCCCGTTTTGACGCTGATCTTTATGGTCAGTGCCAGCGTCGCGTACTTCATGGGTCAATATGGCGTGCTGATTGACACCGGCATGTTGCGTAACTTTGCGCAAACTAATGCGACGGAAGTGCGTGACTTGCTGTCGTTGAAGTTGCTTGTTTATATCCTTGTGCTGGGTGTTTTGCCGTCGTTGTTGTTGTGGCAGATCCCGGTTAATTACCGCCGCTGGCACCGTGAGCTATTAAGTAAAGCACTGGTAACTGTCGCGTCGGTTGCCGTGATTGGTGGCGTTGCACTGGTTAACTATCAGGGCCTGTCTTCGTTGTTTCGCAATCATCATGAATTGCGCCTGATGGTCGTGCCAAGCAACTACATCGGTGCCTCTTTCGGCTTTCTGCGTGAGCAGGTCGCGTCTGCGCAGCAGCCCTTTGTCAAACTGGGTGAAGATGCCCAGAGAAATCCCGCCTGGCAAACCCATGAGCGCAAATCCCTGACCGTGCTGGTGGTGGGCGAAAGTGCCCGGGCCGAGAACTTCGGCATCCTGGGGTATAACCGTGACACCACCCCCAAACTGAGTAAAGAGGCCGGCCTGATCGCGTTCACCGACGTGCATTCCTGCGGGACGGAAACAGCCGTGTCGGTGCCGTGCATGTTCTCCGACATGGGCCGCAAGGATTACAACGCCAGCAAGGCAAAGAACCAGGAAGGCCTGCTGGACGTACTTAAACGCGCGGGTCTCGACGTGATCTGGCGCGATAACCAATCGGGCTGCAAAGGCACTTGCGATAGGGTGACCGTCGACGACGTCAGTAACCTGAAAGACCCGGTGCTGTGTGCCAATAGCGAATGCCGCGATGAAATCCTGCTGCAGGGTTTGCAGCACTTCATCGATACCCTGGATAAAGACACGGTACTGGTATTGCACCAGATGGGCAGTCACGGTCCGGAATACTTCAAGCGCTACCCGAAAGAGTACGAGCGCTTCACCCCGGTTTGTGAAAGTAACGCCCTGAATAATTGCAGTCGCGAAAGTATCGTCAATGGCTACGACAACACCCTGGTGTATACCGACCACGTGCTGTCGACCCTGATCGATTTGTTGCGCAACAATCAGGACAAAGTCGATACCGCGATGCTCTATTTGTCGGACCACGGCGAATCCCTGGGCGAGTACAACTTGTTCCTGCATGGCACGCCTTACATGCTGGCGCCGGAACAACAAAAGCATGTCGCGATGCTGGCCTGGTTTTCCGACAGCTATCAAAAGTCGTTCTCGGTGGACGCCAATTGCCTGCAACTGAGTCGCGACAAGCCCTTGAGCCAGGACAACCTGTTCCATTCGATGCTCGGTTTGCTGGAGGTCAAGACCACGGTGTACAAGCAGAATCTGGATATGTTTGCCGGATGTCGTGGTGCGGTGACCGACGGCGTGTTGGCCAAAAAGTGAGTACCTCAACCTTTTTTTCATGCCCCGGTCGCTAACTTGCGGCCGGCAGAGTTTCCCCCGAGAGCCATTGCACATGCCCGCTCAACCCCCATCTGCCATCGAGCTTGAGATCGCCCGGCGCTACGATCAGGAGCACGCCCGCGTCTGTCTTCAGCCGCGACCGCGTGGCCTGGCCGGGCGGTTGACGTTCTGGCGTGACGAGCAATTGGTGCGCAGCGCGCTCAAGGCTGCCGGCGAACCGGGTCTGGTTCTTGATTTGGCTTGCGGTGTCGGGCGCTTCTGGCCAGTACTGGCCGAGCATGCAAACCGGGTGATCCTCGCGGCCGACCCGTCGCAGGACATACTCGATCATGCCCGCACTCACCATCCGCAGAGCCTGCTGAAACGGGTCAAGACCTTTCAGAGTTCAGCGTTCACCATCGGCTTGTCGGCGAATGCGGTTGACTGCATTTTTTGCATGCAGCTGTTTCAACACATCGCCTGCCCCGAGCATCGTTTGGCCATGCTTAAGGAGTTCCATCGGGTCAGTCGCGATACGGTGATTGTGGGGGTTCGGGTCGATGCTCATTTCAAAGGCCGGCGCACGGATGCACAGGGCGTTCCGGCCCGACCGTTGGCCAGCAAGGCCGACGTGGAAGCCGAGTTCAAGCTCGCAGGTTTGCGCGTGCTCAGTCATCAGGACTTCCTGCCCGGCTGTGCGCGGATGCGCGTCTACGTACTGCGTAAGGCCGGCTAGTCTCCGCTTGTCAGACATTTCTTGCCGTCTGGCAGGCATTTTCGCTAAAGCTCTTGTTCAGTGGAGGCGCGGAAATCGCCGGGGGCGATATATACTGCGCGCCATTCTTCAAGGGAGAGCCGTGTGGCCATCGATATTCACTGGATTCGCGACAACGATAGCCTCGGTCAGTTTTGCGCCGAGTGGCAGCAGCTGCCATTCGTTGCCCTCGACACCGAATTCATGCGGGTCGACACCTTTTATCCGATTGCAGGCCTGCTGCAGATCGGCGATGGCGTACGCGCTTACCTGATTGACCCGCTGAGCATCGACAACTGGCAGCCTCTGGCCGCGTTGCTGGAAAACCCGGCCGTGGTCAAAGTCGTCCATGCGTGCAGCGAAGACCTCGAAGTCCTGCTGCGCCTGACCGGCAGCCTGCCGGCGCCGTTGTTCGACACTCAGTTGGCCGCCGCTTACCTGAACCTCGGTTTTTCCATGGGGTATTCGCGGTTGGTGCAGGAAGTGCTCGGCATCGACCTGCCCAAGGGCGAGACCCGTTCCGACTGGCTGCAACGTCCACTTTCCGACACCCAAATCAGCTACGCCGCCGAAGATGCTTTGCACTTGGCGGAAGTTTTCGTACAGCTTCGTCCGAAGCTTTCTGACGACAAGTACGCCTGGGTCCTGGAAGACGGCGCCGAGCTGGTGGCCAACCTGCGCCGCGAAGTTGATCCGTATGAGGTCTATCGCGAAGCCAAGCTGGCCTGGAAGCTCTCCCGTGCCCAACTCGTCGTATTACGTGAACTGTGCGCCTGGCGCGAGCGCGAAGCCCGCGCCCGTGATCTGCCGCGCAACCGCATCGTGCGTGAGCACTCCCTGTGGCCGCTGGCGCGGACTCAGCCGGACAACCTCGGCGCGTTGGCGAAAATCGAAGACATGCACCCGCGTACCGTGCGTCAGGACGGCGAATTTCTGCTTGATCTGATCAAACGCTCTGGCAGTGTGTCGCCTGATCAATGGCCGCCTGCGGTGCCGGAGCCTTTGCCGGTGGACGCCGCCACGCTGGTCAAACAGCTGCGTGCGATCGGCCAGGCCGAAGCCGAGCGCCTGAACATTGCGCCGGAGCTGATGCTGCGCAAGAAAACCCTGGAAGCGCTGCTCAAGAGCGGCTATCCCAATGGTCCTTACCAATTGCCTGATTCGCTGCGTGGCTGGCGCCGCGAATTGATGGGCCAGGCGCTGCTCGACAGCCTGGCCACCGCCGGAGAACAGCCTTGAAACGTATTTGCTCCATTTATCGAAGCTTGAAGAAAAACGAGATGTACCTCTATGTGCTCAAAAGCGATGCACTGGAGCGCGTCCCGGAAAGTCTGATGGCCGCCTTCGGCAAACCGCATCACGCCTTCGACCTGGTGCTGACCCCCGAGCGTAAACTGTCGCGCGAGGACATCACCGTGGTGCTGGAAAACCTTGAGAAGCAGGGTTACCACTTGCAAATGCCGCCGGCCGAAGACGAATACATCGAACACTTGCCGGAAGAATTGCTGCGCCGCAACGACCCGATGTGACTGGCAGACAGGCTCTGTTCAGAGCCTTTATGAAACACTGGAATGATTTTGGCGAGGGCCAGGGCGATGGAGCGTTACTCCATCGGCGGCCGTCTGCACTGTTTTTGAAAGGTTTGAACCATGCGCGTTCTGATTGCTGAACACGACCACCCGGTGTACGCCCAGCTGTTGCGTCAAGCAGCGCCCGACCTGGAAGTGCTGACCAGCGGCGACTCCGCCGAACTGGCCAGCCAGGCCGCTGATTGTCCGATCTGGCTCGGTCAGCCGGACCTGCTGGCGACCTTGCTGCGTCAGGGCCACGAGCCACAATGGCTGCAATCGACCTGGGCGGGCATTACGCCGCTGCTGGCCGACGGCTTGCCTCGCCACTATCGCCTGACCCGGGCAGTGGGGATTTTCGGTCAAGTCATGGCCGAATACGTGCTGACCTACATGCTCGGCCACGAGCGCGAAGTGCTGCCGCGGCTGGTCAGCCAGGTCGAGCGCAAGTGGGACAGTCGCCAGGGCCAAAGCCTGGCCGGGCGTAAAGTGTTGATCGTCGGCACCGGTGACATCGGCCAGACCGTGGCGCAGTTCCTGGTGCCGTTTGGCGTCGAGTTGTACGGCATCGCCAGCGAAGCCCGTGAGCAGGCGCCGTTTGTCGAAGTCGGGGCGCTGGCTGATCTGCCGCGTCTGGTCGGTGAGGTGGATTACGTGATCAATCTGCTGCCGAATACGCCGAACACCCACGACCTGTACGACGCGGCGCTGTTCAAGCAATTCAAGCCGACCGGGTTGTTCATCAACGTCGGACGCGGCGTGGCAGTGGTCGATGCGGACCTGGTGGAAGCTTTGAAAGAAGGGCATCTGGCCGGTGCTGTGATCGACGTCTGTCGTCAGGAGCCGCTGCCGCAGCGTCATCCGTTCTGGACCGCTTGGGGCCTGCTGCTCACTGGCCACAGCTCGGCACCGACCTCGCCATTGATGATGGTGAATCTGTTTGTCGAGAACCTGCGGGCGTATCAGGCGGGTGAGGCATTGCGCGGGGAAGTGGATTTCAATCGCGGTTATTGACTTCACCGCAATCAAAATGTGTGGGCTTGGCTCGCGAAGAGGCCGGCACATCCAACATCAATGTTGACTGACAGACCGCTTTCGCGAGCAAGCCCCACATTGGATCTTCATTGTTGGTTAGAGGGTGAAATCACCCTCGGCGGCCAACTCGCTCAGCGGACGACGCGGGCTCGGTTCTTCACGTGCTTGCAGGTAATCCGCCAGCGTCGACTTGTCGCCCAGTTTGCCCACCGCTACCGCAGCGTGCAGCGCATAACCTTCTGGAATGTTCAGCTCCTTGCGGGTCAGGTCCTGGTCGAAACCGGCCATGCCGTGGGTGTGCCAGCCGCTGATGCTCGCTTGCAGCGCCAGATGGCCCCAAGCGGAACCCGTGTCGAAGGTGTGCCACAAGGCCGGGGTCTCTTCGGTGGCGCCAGGCACCGCGAAGGTGGTTTTCGAGATAACGATTACCAGTGCCGAGGCGTGTTGCGCCCAGCTGCGGTTGAATTCGTTCAGCAGGCCCAGATAGCGCTCCCAGTTTGGCGTGTCGCGACGCGCATACAGAAACCGCCAAGGCTGCGAGTTGTAGGCCGATGGCGCCCAACGTGCAGCTTCGAAGAAGCTCAGCAGAGTTTCTTCGGAGATCGCTTCGCCGGTGAAGGCGCGGGGCGACCAGCGGTCGGTGAACTGAGGGTGGATGGCATAGTCGGCAACGCGTGGATTAGCACTCATCAGGAGATTCCTTGCTACGTTTGAAGGTGAGGGGCGACGCAAAACCCTACTGGGCGGCACAATAACTGACAAGCTCGTTTTTACCGGCAGTCGCCAACGCTTGGCCCACAAGGGCCTTGGCACTAGACTGGCGGCCTTTTCACCACCTGATGTTGATGCTTGAGCCATGGCCGCCAAAGTCGAACAGTTCTGGATACGCAAAACCCTCGATCAACTCGATCAAGAGGAATGGGAATCGCTGTGCGACGGCTGCGGTTTGTGCTGCCTGCAAAAGCTCGAAGATGAAGACGACAACAGCGTCTATTACACGCGTATCGCCTGCAAACTGCTGGACCTGAAAACCTGTCAGTGCACCGATTACCCGAACCGCCGCGATTTCGTCCCCGACTGCATCCAGCTCACACCGGGCAAGGCTGACGAATTCAAATGGTTGCCGCCGACCTGCGGCTATCGACTGGTCAGCGAAGGCAAGGACCTGCCGCTTTGGCACCATCTGGTGTGCGGTGATCGCGATGCGGTGCACCACGAACGTATTTCCCAGTCCGGGCGCATGCTGGCCGAAGGCAGCGTGGCCGAAGACGATTGGGAAGACCATTTGATTTTCCGGGCGGGTTAATTCCCACTCAAAAAATCGGCAGTGATTACTAGAATTTGGGGCTGCTACGCAGCCCAGCGCGAGCAAGCTCGCTCGCCACAAGGAGTGTGTATGGCTGTGGGATTGCGGCTGGCGCTGGCCTTTGGGCTTTTGGCTCTGAGTTCGCCCGCGTGGGCGGCGAAGAAGGTCGATCTGGATTATCACGTGCGCCTGTTGCCGCAAAGCGATCAGGCTGAAGTGCAGTTGACGCTCGCTCAGGGTTCGGCGGTACGCAGTCTGGATTTCGACCTGGGCGATGGTAGTCACTACAGCGATTTCAAGGCCGATGGCCAATGGCAGCTCACGCCGGGCAAGCAGGCCCGTGGTGTCTGGCGTCCGGCCGCCGACAAGGCCAGCCTGACCTACCGCGTACGCATCAGCCACGGGCGCAAGAGCGGCAGCTTCGATACGCGCATGACGCCAACTTGGGCGTTGATGCGCGGCGATGATCTGGTGCCGGCAGCCAAACTCGATCAGCAGGACGGCATTGAGCTGGTTTCACGCCTTGAATTCGAATTGCCCACCGGCTGGAAAAGCGTCGAAACCGCCTGGCCGCGAATCGGCAAGAACAAGTTCCGGATTGATAACGTCTCTCGATTGTTCGACCGGCCCACGGGCTGGATGCTCGCTGGCCACCTCGGCAGCCGTCGCACGCGGTTGGGGGAAACCGAAGTCACCGTCGCCTCGCCCCAAGGCCAGGGCATGCGCCGCATGGATGTGCTGACGCTGCTGACCTTTGTCTGGCCGCAAGTGCAGGCGGTGTATCCCCGTCATCCCGTCAAACTGTTAATCGTCGGTGCCAACGACCCGATGTGGCGTGGCAGTCTGGGCGCGCGCGAATCGATCTATCTGAACACGCGTCTGCCGATGGTCAGCGAAAGCGGTACCAGTGCGCTGGTGCGGGAATTGGCGCAGGTGTTCGGACGGATCAACGATCAACAGCGCAGTGACTGGATCAGCGAAGGATTTGCCGAGTATTACGCCATCGAACTGGTGCGCCGCGCTGGCGGCATGAGTGATGAGCGGTATGAGAGTTTGCAGAAGAAGTTGGCCAAGGACAGCCAGAACGTCACGACCTTGCGCGCTGAGCAGGTCAGCCCGGCGCAGGTGTCCAAAGCGGTCGCGTTATTGCAGGAACTGGATCGCGAGATTCGCCTGAAGACCCGCAACAAGCGTTCGCTGGATGATGTGTTGCAGGGGGCGATGCATTTGGAGAGCGTGGATACCAAGGAATTTGTTCAGCTTGCCGAAAGCATCATTGGTGAATCGTCCAAGGTCCTCGATACCGAGTTACTTCAGTAATACCGCTATCGCGAGCAAGCTCGCTCCCACATTGGAATGCGGTCACCTGTGGGAGCGAGCTTGCTCGCGATGAGGCCCTTCGACTCACCACAATGTCTGGATCAAACCCCGGTTTTAGGCGACTTCAACGAATCATTACCGGTCACGGTAGCGGTATTGGTCGCCGCTTCAGCATTCGCCTTCAACCGGTTCAACTCTTCACCCGCCCGCTGAATCTTCGCCCGCACGTTGTTCATGTCCTGACGGCTTTTCTGCAGCAGGCTTTTCGCCGAACTGTGCCCGGTAATACCACGGGCCAGGGCTACACCGCCGATCGCCACTTGAATCAACCCGAACACGCCACCGCGACGCAGGCCCTTGCCGACCATCACCACACCGCCGGCCAGGGAAGCAATGCGTTCCCAACCCTCAACGTTTTGCTCAGTGTGAGTCTGGAACGGGGTGGATTCGATGCGTTCTACACGATTGAGTTCGCTCATTATCTGTCTCCTGGCTGGAATGGCTTTCAAGAATAGATAATTAAGCTGACTGCCGAGGCGGGCGGCTTGTTCCATCGGATGTGCGGTGAATCAGCGAAACTTCGCCCCGGAGCGGGTGTTGAGTCCCTTGGACAGGCGGTCATAGAGCACGACGTTGACGGTGGCCGCCAGGTTCATGCAACCGGTGGTCGGGATGTAGACCACGTCTTCGCACCAGTCGCGAATCTCTTTATCCAGCGAGCCGTCTTCCGGGCCGAAGATGTACAGCGCGCGGTCCGGATGGGTGTATTCCGGCAGCGAACGGGCGCCGTCCACCAGTTCCACAGCGACCGGAACGCAGCCCAGCGGCAGGATTTTTTTCAGGTCGTCGATGCCGATCAGCGGAATGTCGTAGTGGACGCGCTTGGTGTCGGTGACGAAGTCGGCGGCGCGCTCATAACGTTTGCCGGTGTAGAACACGGACGCCACGCCATAACAGCCAGCGGCGCGCATCACCGAACCGACGTTCTCCGGTGATTTGGGGTTATACAAACCAATGCAGCTGTACCGTTTGTCTGCCACGAGCGGGTGCCTTCGGGGAAAAAACGGCGATTATACGGGGATTGGGGGAGGGGTGTTCGGTTTGGAGATTGGTGGTGTCTGGTCGGCCGTCTTCGCGAGCAAGCCCGCTCCCACATGGATCCTGAGTGTTCACAAATGTTGTGTTCACAGAAGATCCCCTGTGGGAGCGAGCTTGCTCGCGATGAGGCCAGGTCAGGCGCTGAAGATATTACTCGTCTTTCTTCATCAGGCCGGCCAACGCCGCAAACGGGTTGTGGGTCGCCTTGGCGATTTTCGGCGAGCTCAGCGAGCCTTCACCGAAATACTGTTGATCGGTGTACCGCGAGTGTTCGTTGTCGTGGCAATACAGGCACAACAGTTCCCAGTTCGAGCCGTCCTGAGGGTTGTTGTCGTGGTTATGGTCGCGGTGGTGCACGGTCAGTTCGCTCAGGCGCTTGCCGGAAAACTCACGGGCGCAGCGACCGCACACGTGCGGGTACATTTTCAGGGCCTTGTCGCGGTAACCCATTTCCTTGTCGCGCTGGTTGTCAGCAAGGATGCGGTCCAGTTTCGACGTGTTGGTCGGAGGCGTTGACGAACTCATGGGTTCACCTTTGTAAAAAGACTAATGACGGTATTAATCGCAGTTTAGCTCAGCCCTTGAGCTTCTCGGCAATCCAGATGGTGTGGCGGGTGCCTTTGTTGCCGTGGGCGAAGACCTGGACTTCCTCGGCCTTGAAGCCGGCCTTCTTCAGTTTGTCGGAAAACTGTCGGTCAGCGCTCGCGGACCAGACGGCCAGCACGCCTTTGGGCCGCAGGGCCTTGGCGCAGGCGCTCAGGCCGCCGGCGGAGTAGAGCCAGCTGTTGGCCTTCTGGGTCAGGCCTTCGGGGCCGTTGTCGACGTCGAGCATGATCGCGTCGAAACCTTGCGGCTCTGCCTGCAGGACTTTGGCCACGTCTTCCATGCGAATGACCGTGCGCGGGTCAAGCAACGGGTTCCCGGCTTTCTCGCCCAACGGCCCACGGTTCCACTCCACCACCCCCGGCACCAGTTCGGCGACCACCACTTCAGCGGTCTTGCCCAGGTGCTTGAGGGCCGAGGCGAGGGTGAAGCCCATGCCCAGTCCGCCGATCAGCACGCGCGAATTCGGCCGGCCGGCCACTTTACGGCACGGGATCTCCGCAAGAGAGTCTTCCGATCCGTGCATGCGGGTGTTCATCAGTTGCCCGCCGTCGCCGCCCTGGATCTTGATGACGAAATCCTCACCGTATTCGAACAGGCACAAGGCACCGCCATTTTCAGGAATTGGAGTGGTGTCGAGCAGAACGAAACGTTTCATGGGACTCACTTGAGGAGAAATTGGCATAAGAGGGGGAAGGCAAACACGCGCAGTTGGGAGTAGCCTGCAAAAAGACAACAAGGCCAACGGAGCCATTGATGAAGCGCACCATTCTAACGGTCATTGCCTTGGCCGCGCTCTCGATAACTGCAGTGCAGGCCCAGCAGTTGCAAACCATTCCGACCAACCCGGCGCCGATGCCTGGTTCACCCGGCACCGCGACCCCGACACCGTACCCGCAAATCACCCCGACCGCTGCGCCCAGAACCGGGCCCGGCAGTGGTGGCCCGCCGTTGGTGCCCATTGAAATGCCTAGCCCGCCCAGCAAGGACCAGCCACTGCCGGGGCTGGAGCAAAACACGTCGAAAACCAAATCACCCGGCGGTTAAACCTGCTGCGAGAGCAGTTGTCCATCGGCCATGCGCAAGCGTTTGGAGAGGGAGACGGCGAGGGCACGGATGATTTTGGCGGCGATTTTCGGCGCATCGTTGAGCATCTTTTCCAATGAATCCTTGCCCAGATTGAGCAACTGGCAATTGCTCGCGGCCACGCAACTGGCCGAGCGCCGTTCGCCGTCGAGTACGGCCATTTCGCCGAACGCCCGACCGCTACGCAACGTTGCCATAGTCACCAGGTGCCCGTCGCTGTTGGTTTTCTGCACTGCCACCTGGCCGGTGTGGATGATGCACATGAAGCTGCCGGCATCACCCTCATGGAAAATATCTTCGCCCGAAGCAATGGTGCTGATGCTGAAGTAGCCCGAGGCCGTGGCGAAGTCCGCCGGCAGCAGTTGATCGAACAGGCCACAGTCCATCAGCCAGTCACGAATTTCGTTGTTCAGTAAGGTCGGTTCTGACATGTCGTCACGGTCTTTTTCTTGTGTCTGGTTCCGGTTTTCTGGACGTCCCCAATCCCCTGTGGGAGCGAGCTTGCTCGCGATGGCGGCGGCACATTCAACATCGATTGTGAATGTTATGCCCTCATCGCGAGCAAGCTCGCTCCCACAGGGTGGATGTGTTGTACCGGGTTCGGTGTTCGGTGTTAAGACCGGCACACCGGGCCAAGTTCCTCAGGCGATGCCCAAAACCTTGAAAACAAATGCGTATTCGAGTGCTACGTCACGCAATCCCTGATAACGACCGCTCATCCCGCCGTGCCCGGCACCCAATTCGGTCTTGAGCAGCAGGGGATTGGTGTCGGTTTTGGTTGCGCGTAATTTCGCCACCCACTTGGCTGCTTCCCAGTACTGCACGCGACTGTCGTTGTAGCCGGCGATCACCAGGGTCGCCGGATAAGCTTGTGCGGTGACGTTTTCGTACGGGGCGTAGGCCTTGATCCGCTCATAGACGTCCGGTTCTTCAGGATTGCCCCACTCGTCGTACTCGGTGACGGTCAACGGCAGATCCGGGTCGAGCATGGTGTTCAGCACGTCGACGAACGGCACTTCGGCAATCGCAGCAGCAAACAACTCCGGGCGCTGATTGAGCACCGCGCCGATCAGCAGACCACCGGCGCTGCCGCCGCTGATCGCCAATTGCGATGGCGTGGTGAAGCCATCGGCGATCAGGTGTTCGGCGCAGGCGATGAAGTCGCTGAAGGTGTTGTGTTTGTGTTCCTGCTTGCCAGCGCGATACCAGGCTTCACCCAGTTCACCGCCGCCACGTACGTGAGCGATGGCGAACGCCACGCCACGGTCGAGCAGACTCAAACGGGCGTGGGAGAACCACGGGTCGAGGCTTTCACCGTAGGCGCCATATCCGTACAGATAAAGCGGCGTCGGCTTGCCGAGTGCTTCGCGTTTGACGACGAGGCTGATCGGCACTTTCGTACCGTCAGGTGCCGTCGCCCACAAACGCTGACTGACGTAGGCATCGGCGTCGAACGGGCCGAGCACCGGGGTTTCCTTGAGGACTTTCTGCTCGCCGTTGCCCAATACCAGTTGGCGGATTTGCGCCGGACGGTTCAGCGCTTCGTAGCGCAGGCGGATCCTGTCGCTGACGAATTCCAGGCTGTTCTGCACGTGCAGGCTGTAGGCCGCATCCGGTAATTGCACACGGTAGCTCGGCAGGTCTTGCGGATGAACTTCGATGATCGGCAAGCCACCCTCACGCAAGCTCAGGGTCACGGCCCCGGCGTTCAGGCTCATGCCTTCGATCATCACCGTGTCACTGTGGGGGATCAGGTTCTGCCAGTCGGCCTCGGTCGGCGCCACGCCGGTGTCTACGGCGTGGTACAGGGCAAAGTTGATGCCGTCGCGATTGGTGCGAATGAACCAGGTCCATTGACCGTCGAGCGCGCCGTGGTCGACGTCGTACTCATGGTCTTCAACCCTCGGTGCGATGCAGGTAAAAGCCTGCTGCGGCTGGAACGCGTCAAGCACCCAGACTTCGCTGGTGGTCTTGCTGCCGAGGGACAGCAGCAATTGCTGCTCGGAACTGGAGCGGTAGCAATGCATGAAGAATCGACCGTCCGGCTCATGGAACACTTCTTCAGCCGCCGTACCGTCCAGCCGATAGCGGAACAGTTTGTGCGGGCGATGGGTGTCGTCCAGCTCGCCGAAGAACAGCGTCAGGCTGTCATTGGCCCAGGTCATGCTGCCGTCGCAATCCTGGAATTCCAGTTCGCTGACACGGCCGTTGGACAATTCCTTCACGAACAGCGTGTAAATCTCATCGCCCGTGGCGTCGATGCTGTAGGCCAGACGCTGGTGATCCGGGCTGATACTGAACGCGCCCAAGGAAAAGAAACCGCCTTTGGCCAGTTCGTTCGGGTCCAGCAGCAGCTGTTCCTGGCTTTCGTCGAGCTGCAGGCTGTCATCGGCAGGGCGCGGGCAGCGGTAGTGACGGGCATATTCATCACCGGCCGTGGTGCGCGTGTAATACAGGTACGGACCCCAAGGGGAGGGCAAGGACAGGTCGGTTTCGAGAATCCGGGCCTTGATCTCTTCGAACAGGGTTTCACGCAACCCGGCCTGATCGGCGGTTTGCGCCTCTTGGTAGCGGTTTTCCGCTTTCAGGTAGTCGAGCACCGCGTCGGTGTCGCGCTCCTGCAACCAGGCATACGGGTCGTCGCCTTCGGCCTTGTGGGCAATCGGGGCGCTGGTGACGTTGGCGGTTAAGGGCATGAAGGGCTCTCGGACGATGTACGGAATAAGGGTTTTTCAGGTCTTGATGCCGCTGCAGACCCCTGTGGGAGCGGGCTTGCTCGCGAAAGCGGTGTATCAGNCAACAATGATGTCGACTGACACTCCNNCTTCGCGAGCAAGCCCGCTCCCACAGGGGTTAGGCATAACGGCCCGGCATTGGGGCAAGCCTGACGTGCGAAAAGTCGTTACTATAAGCGCCTCTTTGCCTGCCTTGCCATGGACACCATGACCGAGAACGACTATCTGATCGCTTGGGGGCTCTACGCCTTCGCCGCTTTGGGCTGCCTGCTGGTGTGGATGCGCCTGACCCGCTGGATGTGGCGCTGGCTGCGTGAACCGTTACGGCTATTGGTTGCCGTGTTGCTGTTCAGCCCGACCATCATCGACCCGGTGAAGGAAAAGGTCGCTCCGGCCATCGCCATTACTGCCCTTGATCTATTGTTCAAGGTCGGCAACAACGCCTGGCGGGCGGTTTCCGACCTGTTCATGTACGGCATGATCGCCTTCGGCATTTACCTGGTATTCGTGGCGATCCGTTTCCCTATAGAACGTGCGTCCAACGCTCGCAAGGAACAGGCTGCCGCTGCCAAGGCTGCGGCCCGGGCCGATGACCCTGAAGAGGATCGTCCTTTCGGCGGTGCGGGCGATGATCGTTACGGTCGTCCACCGGTGCCGAGCAACCCTCAGCGATTGCGGGTCGAACCGCGTCTGTAACCTTGCCCCTGCCTTTCAGCGAGAATCCGAGCATGTGTGAGTTATTGGGCATGAGCGCCAATGTGCCGACCGATATCGTGTTCAGCTTCACCGGGCTGATGCAGCGCGGCGGCCGCACCGGTCCGCACCGTGACGGCTGGGGCATCGCTTTTTACGAGGGCCGTGGCCTGCGCCTGTTTCAGGACCCGGCGGCGAGCTGCGAATCCGAAGTCGCGAACCTGGTGCAACGCTATCCGATCAAGAGCGAAGTGGTGATCGGGCACATCCGCCAGGCCAACGTCGGCAAGGTCTGCCTGTCCAATACCCATCCATTCGTGCGCGAGCTGTGGGGCCGTAACTGGTGTTTCGCCCATAACGGCCAGCTCGCGGAGTTTCAACCGATCAAGAGTTTTTACCGCCCAGTCGGCGATACCGACAGCGAAGCGGCGTTCTGCGATTTGCTCAACCGCGTGCGCGCAGCGTTCCCGGAACCGGTAGAGGTCGAAGAACTGCTGCCAGACCTGGTGGCCGCCTGCGCCGAATACCGTAGCAAAGGCGTGTTCAACTGCCTGCTCAGCGATGGCGATTGGTTGTTCTGTTATTGCTCGACCAAATTGGCGCAAATCACCCGTCGCGCGCCATTCGGCCCGGCGCGCTTGAAGGATGTCGATGTGATCGTCGATTTCCAGGCCGAAACCACGCCCAACGACGTGGTCACGGTGATCGCCACCGAACCCTTGACCGAAAACGAAACCTGGACCCGCTACGAACCGGGCCAATGGAGCCTCTGGCGACGCGGTGAATGCGTCAGCCAGGGCAAGACCGAATAAGGATTTCCCTTCATGTTGCTCAGTTATCTACGGCTGGTGTTGTTTGCAGCGGGCTTGTTGATCGGTGTCCAGGTGCCGGGGTTCATCAGCGATTACGCCAAACGGGTCGAAGCGCATCTGATTGAGGCGCAGACCAGTCTGAGCGGTTTTCAGGGCACGGCGAATCAGTTCTTCAAGGGCGACATGCAGGCGTTGGTGGCCCATTACCGCGGCAGCGAAGACCCGATTTTTCGCAGCGATGCTGACAGCCTGAGCACCTTGCTGACCCGTCAGCTGGCGCTCGACAAACAGTTCCAGGCCATGCAGGGGCCGTGGTACATCCGCTTCCTGCAGGTTGCACTGGCGGCTGATCCGGATATTCGCAAGGAAACCTGGAACGGCTACAGCTACCAGATCCTGCTGACGCCGGAAGCGATGATCTGGGGCATGAGCGGAGCGTTGCTGTTGTCGTTCGGCATTGAATGCCTGTTCCGTCTGATCGACTGGGTGGTACTGGGCGGCAAACGCCTGCGCCAGAGCCGACCGATCGAAGATCGGGATGTGCGGGGGTTGTAACAGCAAAAGATCGCAGCCTTCGGCAGCTCCTACATTGGAATGCGTTCCCCTGTAGGAGCTGCCGAAGGCTGCGATCTTTTGCTCTTCAACGACTCAAAGTGATGTAATCCTCACCCACCTTCTTCGCATACCCGTCCAGCACCTGCTGACACAACGAAACAATCTCCTCGACCCATTCCACGCCAACCCGCCACGACACCACCACCTGCAAATTCGGTGGACGTTGATCGATGGCCAGCAAGGTCAATTCCCCCCGCGCCAGTTCCTCGGCTACCAGCACCGGTGGCAGCGCGCCAATACCGAAACCGTCCCGCAGCAACCGGGTGATCGCCGATACCGAGTTCACGCAGTTCAACCGTGGCGTCATGATGCCGTTGGCCTGCATCAGGGCGAGAATCTCCTGATGCGGATGGGAGTTTTTCGAATAGGTAATGATCCGTTCCCGCGCCAGGTCGGCAATACCTGAATACTCGCGGTTGTAGATCGAATTCGTAGCCACAATCCAGCCCATCGGGTGACTGGCCAGCTCAAGGCTGCGCACACTTTCCTGACGCAACAGGTCGGTTTGCAGGATCAGATCGAGAAAGCCTTTTTGCAGCTGATCGCAGAGGTTGAGCGCGGTATCGGCCACCAACTCGATTTCCACCAGCGGATAGTGATCCATCATGTGCGCCACCAACGGGCTCAGCCAGGTATGGATGACCGTGTCCATCACGCCGATGCGAACCCGTCCGACCTTGCTCGAGCGGGTTTCGATCGACTGCTTGAGGGCTTGCATGGTGTCCATCATTTGCTCGGCGTACTCGAGCACTTTCAAGCCTTCGGGCGTCAGGCTCACGCCACGTGAATCTCGCAGGAACAGCTTCACCCCGAGCTCGCCTTCGAGCACGGCAATGCGGCTGGAAACCGACGCCTGGGTGGTGAAGAGCTTGTCTGCCGTCAGGCGAAAACTCTTGAGTCGGGCGACCCAGACAAAGGTCTCGAGAAACTTCAGGTTCATGGGGTCTGCTCGGGGATAAAGAATTCTTATGTCTAGGGCGGGGTTTTATTAGTTGGACGTAGCAGGGCAAGGCGCCCAAAAATCGGGCCATCCGGTTCCCACGATAGGCGTCGTCGGGGCTCAGAACAATACCAATAAAAATTAGCGCGGAGATTTGCCATGAGTGCGCCCGACACGCTCGACATCCCCAAAGCCACGGTTCGTCCTGGACCTTTCGACTGGTACCGCAACATCAACAAGCAGGAACGCCGCACCTTCTGGAGCTGCAAGATCGGCTATGGCCTGGACGGCATGGACACGCAGATGCTCAGCTTCGTGGTGCCGACCCTGATTGCGATGTGGGGCATCACCACCGGCGAGGCCGGGTTGATTCACACCAGCACCCTGATCGCCTCGGCTATCGGCGGTTGGGTGGCGGGGATTCTGTCCGACCGAATCGGTCGCGTACGCACCTTGCAACTCACCGTGCTGTGGTTCGCCTTTTTCACCTTCCTCTGCGGCTTTGCCCAAAACTACGAACAACTGCTGATCAGCCGCACGCTGATGGGCTTCGGTTTCGGCGGCGAATGGACCGCTGGCGCGGTGCTGATGGGTGAAGTGATTCGCGCCAAGGACCGGGGCAAGGCTGTTGGCATGGTGCAATCCGGCTGGGCATTGGGTTGGGGACTGACTGCGATTTTGTATGCGCTGCTGTTCTCGGTGCTGCCACCGGAAGACGCCTGGCGCGCACTGTTCATCCTTGGCATCGTGCCGGCGATCTTTGTGATCTTCGTCCGCCGACTGGTCAAGGACCCGGAAATCTATCGCGAAGCCAAGGCTAAGCAAGAGCCCAGCAATCCGGCAAAATTCTACGAGATATTTGCTCCCGGCATCCTTTTCACCACGATTCGCGCGTCGGTGCTGACCACCGGTGCTCTGGGCGGTTACTACGCGATCACCTCCTGGTTGCCGACGTTTCTGAAGAACGAACGCGGTTTGAGCGTACTCGGTACGGGCGGTTATCTGGCGATGGTGATCGTCGGTTCCTACGTCGGTTACGTCATCAGTGCGTATTTGACTGACATCCTCGGGCGTAAAAAGAACTTCATTCTGTTCGCGGTCGGCTCGTTCACCATTGTTCTGCTCTACACCCAATTGCCGGTGAGCAATGGCGTGATGCTCTGGCTAGGCTTTCCTCTGGGCTTCTTCGCCTCGGGGATCTTCAGCGGCATGGGCGCGTTTTTGACCGAGCTGTTTCCAACACGGATTCGCGGTTCGGGTCAGGGCTTTTGCTACAACATTGGTCGGGCGCTGGCGGCGTTGTTCCCGCTGTTGATCGGCTTGATGAGCCAGAAGGTGCCATTGAGCGTGGGAATCGGTGCTTTTGCGGCAGTGTCCTACGGGGTGGTGATCCTAGCGGCCCTGAGTCTGCCGGAAACCCGTGGCAAGCAACTCGAAGCCCAATAACTTAATGCCCAGCAACTGATAATCTGCGGGCAAATGCCTTACAGATAGAAAAGAATAAAACTTACAGGAGTGTTCACCGTGAGCCGCCTGCTATTGAACTGCGACATCGGCGAGAGTTTCGGCAACTGGACCATGGGTCTGGACGCCGAGGTCATGCCCTTCATCGATTGCGCCAACATTGCCTGCGGCTTCCATGCCGGCGATCCGAGCATCATGCGCAAGACCGTCAGTCTGGCCTTGAGCAACGGGGTGCAGATCGGTGCTCATCCGGCCTATCAGGACCTTGTGGGGTTCGGCCGCCGTTCCATGGCTTATACCGCCCAGGAACTTCAGGACATTGTGCATTACCAGATCGGCGCCCTCGACGGCATTTGCCGGGCTCAGGGTGGGCGGGTGAGTTACGTCAAGCCGCACGGCGCGATGTACAACGACATGATGGCCAACCCGGCGCAATTGCGCGCAGTGCTTCAGGCTGTGGCGTCCTATGATCGTGAGTTACCGCTGATGTTGATGGCCACTCGCGACAACAGCGCAGCCCAGCAGTTGGGCGATGAATACGGCGTAACCCTGTGGTTCGAAGCCTTCGCCGATCGCGCTTACGACAGTGCGGGAATGCTGGTCTCGCGGCAACTGCCGGGCGCGGTGCATCACGATCCCGAAACAATCATCGAGCAGGCGCTGACCATTGCCCGCGGCGGCAACCTCACGGCCAGCGATGGCAGTGCCTTGCACTTGCAGGCCAATACCCTTTGCGTACACGGCGACAATGCCAGTTCGGTAGCCGCCGTGCGGCGTATTCGCGAAGCACTTGATCAGCAGAGCGCGCCATGAAAATCCGGGTCGAAGTGGTGGCGCTGGATTGCTTGATGGTCCGTCTGTTTGATGAGATCAGCGAGGCCAACATGCCGTGGATGCTCGCCGCCAGTGAAAGTCTGCGGGCTGCATTCGCCGGGCATCTGATCGATCTGGTGCCGTCCTATACGACGTTGATGGTGCATTACGATCTGACCGCGTTGAGTCCGGCCCAGGCTCGGGAGCTGATCGCCGAGGCCTTGATCGATCTGTCGCCCAACGCCTGCACCCGCGGCAAATGTCATGTGTTGCCGGTCTGGTATGACTTGAGCGTTGGCCCGGAGTTGAGCCTGTTGTCCCTGCGCAGCGGATTGGCCGTGGATGAAGTGATCCGTCGCCACAGCGAGCGCGAGTATCAGGTATTCGCCTTGGGTTTCGCGCCGGGTTTCGCCTTCATGGGGCTGGTGGAAGAAGCGCTGGCGGCGCCGCGTCTGAACACTCCGCGTAAAAAGGTGGCCGCCGGCAGTGTCGGCATCGCCGAACGCCAAACGGCCGCTTACCCGGTGGTGTCCCCCGGTGGCTGGAATCTGATCGGTCGCACCCCGGCCAAATTGTTCGACCGCGAACGCGACGGCTACAGCCTGATGCAACCAGGCGACACGGTGCGCTTCGAAGCCGTCAGCCATGCCGAATTCATCAATCTGGGCGGTGATGACACGCCGTTGGAGGCGCAGGCATGAGCCGTCTATCAATAGAAGCGAGTACACCGCTGTGCCTGTTGCAGGACGCTGGCCGTTTCGGCGTGCGGCATTTGGGCGTGACCCAGGGCGGGGCGGCGGACTGGCGATCAATGTCGTGGGCTAATTGGTTGCTGGGCAATGGCCTGGAAGCACCGGTGATTGAAATCACCCTGGGTGGGTTCACCGTCGTTGCCGAAGAGGATTGCGTGCTGGCCTTGGCCGGAGCGGATCTGGGGGCACAGGTGGATGGCGAGGCGTTGGCACCGTGGCGCAGTTTCAGGCTGAACAAAGGTCAGCAATTGCAATTCACTCAGCCGCTGCTTGGGGCTCGGGCATATTTGGCGGCCCCGGGCGGATTTGATGCGCCAAAGGTGTTGGGCAGCAGCGCAACGGTGGTCCGTGAGGAGCTCGGTGGGCTGGATGGCATGGGCCGGGCGTTGGCCAAAGATGCGCAGTTGAGCTACTCCGGGAGCTCGCTGCTACTGATACGGGAATTGGCGCGCGAACAGGTGCCGGATTTCAAACTCAACGCGCCACTGGACCTGGTGCTCGGTGCCCAGATCGGCGAGTTCAGTGGACAGAGTTCGTTTGACGCGTTCAACAGCATCTGGACCCTCGACAGCCGTGCCGACCGGATGGGCATCCGCTTGCTGGGAACGGCGTTGCAGTATCAGGGTAAGCCGATGATTTCCGAAGGCATCCCGCTGGGTGCGGTTCAGGTGCCGCCGGACGGGCAGCCAATTGTGTTGCTCAATGATCGGCAGACCATTGGTGGCTATCCGCGATTGGGCGCCTTGACGCCGTTGGCACTGGCGCGACTGGCGCAGTGTCTGCCGGGAACGCAGGTACGGTTGAAGCCGGTGGTGCAGGAAGTCGCGCATCGGGAGCAGCTCGAGTACCTACGCCGGTTTGTGAACCGCTAAAAGCATCGTCGGAACGCCGCCCGGAGCAAGCTGGCTCCCACATTGGATCGTTGTTGCCCACACATTTTGTGAACGACACATTCCCCTGTGGGAGCGAGCTTGCTCGCGATGGCGTCCGGTCAGGCACCGAGTTATTTGGAAAGAAACCGCATCCCTTCTTCCAACCCCCGCAATGTCAGCGGGTACATCTGGTCGTTAATCAAGTCCCGCACGATGTTGGTCGACGACGTATAACCCCACGTATCTTTCGGATACGGGTTGATCCAGATGACCTTCTTGTACTTCTCCATGAACCGCTGCATCCACACATAACCCGCTTCTTCGTTCCAGTGCTCGACGCTGCCGCCGGCCTGGGTGATTTCATACGGCGCCATGGCGGCGTCACCGATGAAGATCACTTTGTAGTCGGCGCCGTATTTGTGCAGCAGATCCTGGGTCGAGGTGCGCTCGGAAGTGCGGCGCATGTTGTTCTTCCACACCGATTCATAAATGAAGTTGTGGAAGTAGAAATACTCCAGGTGCTTGAACTCGGTCTTGCAGGCCGAAAACAGCTCTTCGCAGATCTTCACGTGGGCGTCCATCGAGCCGCCGATGTCGAACAGCAGCAACAACTTGACGGTGTTGCGCCGCTCCGGACGCATCTGGATGTTCAGCAGCCCGGCATCTCGCGCGGTGTGGTCGATGGTGCCATCGATGTCCAGTTCTTCCGCCGCACCCTGGCGCGCGAATTTGCGCAACCGACGCAGGGCGACCTTGATGTTGCGGGTGCCCAATTCGACCGAATCGTCGAGGTTCTTGTATTCGCGCTGATCCCAGACCTTGACCGCTTTGCCCTGACGCTTGCCGGCATCGCCGACCCGAATGCCTTCCGGGTTGAAGCCCCCGGAGCCAAACGGACTGGTGCCACCAGTGCCGATCCACTTGTTACCGCCGGCATGACGTTCTTTCTGTTCTTCGAGGCGTTTCTTGAACTCTTCGATCAGCTTGTCCAGGCCGCCGAGAGACTGGATCGCCGCCCGCTCTTCTTCGGTCAGCGAACGCTCGAACTCCTTGCGCAGCCAGTCTTCCGGGATCAATGCCTGAAGGTGATCGTCAAGTTTTTCCAGGCCGTTGAAGTAGGCACCGAACGCGCGGTCGAATTTGTCGAAATGCTTTTCGTCCTTCACCAGAATCGCCCGGGACAGGTAATAAAACTCGTCCATGTCGGCGAAGGTCACGCGCTGCTTCAGCGCGTTGATCAGGTCCAGCAACTCCCGTACCGAGACCGGCACTTTGGCTGCGCGCATTTCATTGAACAGGTTGAGCAGCATGGCGTTTGCCCTTATCGAGTGCCGCGACGGCTCATGAACGCCAGACGCTCAAGCAACTGCACGTCCTGTTCGTTCTTCACCAAAGCGCCTGCCAGCGGCGGAATCGCTTTGGTCGGATCGCGTTCGCGCAGTACTGCTTCACCGATGTTGTCGGCCATCAGCAGTTTCAGCCAGTCCACCAGTTCGGAGGTCGATGGCTTCTTCTTCAGGCCCGGTACCTTGCGCACGTCGAAGAACACGTCCAGCGCTTCGCTGACCAGGTCTTTCTTGATGTTCGGGTAGTGCACGTCGACGATCCTCTGCATCGTGACGCGGTCGGGAAAAGCGATGTAATGGAAGAAGCAGCGGCGCAGGAAGGCGTCCGGCAGCTCTTTCTCGTTATTGGAAGTAATGATGATGATCGGGCGTTTCTTGGCTTTGATGGTCTCGTCGATCTCGTAAACGTAGAACTCCATCTTGTCGAGTTCTTGCAGCAAGTCGTTCGGGAACTCGATGTCGGCCTTGTCGATTTCGTCGATCAGCAGGATCACCCGCTCTTCGGATTCGAAGGCTTCCCAGAGCTTGCCCTTTTTCAGGTAATTGCGAACGTCGTGGACCTTTTCGGTGCCCAGCTGCGAGTCGCGCAGACGGCTGACCGCGTCGTACTCGTACAGGCCTTGATGCGCTTTGGTGGTGGATTTGATGTGCCAAGTGATCAGTTTGGCGCCGAAGGACTCGGCCAGTTGCTCGGCGAGCATGGTTTTACCAGTGCCCGGCTCGCCCTTGACCAGCAGCGGGCGCTCCAGAGTGATGGCGGCGTTGACCGCCAGCTTCAGGTCATCGGTGGCGACGTAGGCCTGGGTGCCTTCGAACTTCATCTGCTAATCCTCGAACGGTAACGCCGACCTGAACGAGGCAGGGGTGGGCGCAATAATTGTAGTACCCGACTATAACGCGGTGCCCGGTCGACTGTGAACGCAGACGGCTTATTCAGTCTCTGAATGGGGCGTCACATCTTGACTCAGTCTCGGCTGCTTGCCAGTATTGAGCTATCGCCATTTTGGCGATAGCTTGCGGGCATGTCTACTAAATACCGATTTCGCGATACGTACCGCATTCAGTTGCGCGAGAAGGATCATCCGCCGCCCCATGTCCACCTGACCGGTGGCGGGCTGGACGGCATGCTCAGCCTTGAAACCGTCGAAGTGATGGTGGGCAAGGCGCCGCCGCTGATTATCAAGGAAGCGCTGGCGTGGGTCAGTGCCCATCAGGTGCAATTGCTGGAGGATTGGAAACGATGTTACCCATGAAACGACCACGGCTGTCGGCCGTGCAGGCGTTGCCGGATCACCGCCTGACGCTAACCTTTATCGACGGTCAGCAACTGAACCTCGATTTGAGTCGGGACCTGCGCGCCTATCCGGGGTTGCAGCCGTTGCTGGAGGTTGGCGCTTTCGATGGGGCAACCCTGGGCGACGATGGCTGGAGCGTTGAGTGGCCCGAACTGGACATCCAGATCGGCGCAGACACTCTTTATCTGGATGCGCTCGCGCAAAACGCATCGGACGAAAACACGCGGATTTTTATCGACTGGCGCGCTCGTACCGGGCTGCCACTCAATCAGGCGGCCGAAGCGTTGGGGGTCAGTGCTCGCAGCATCACGCGCTACAGCAGTGGGCGTGAAGCCGTACCGCGATCGCTGGCACTGGCCTGCCTGGGCTGGGACTTCTTGCAGCAGCAATCGAACCCGGCGCGGGTGGCCGAAGAAACCGGTCGCTACATCGTCACCCGAAAACCTTAGCCCGCATCCGGCTTGGGTCGTTCGTATTGGGCATTGAACGCCTGGATGAAGCCGTTGCGTAAAATCTGCAAAAAAGCCTCGAATGCGCTGATATCTCGGCGATGCACATTGCCGCTCAGTTCCACGCGAGTCGCAAACTGGTTTTTGCCCTGGTTTTTCAGCACCGTTTCGGAGCCGCCGACGATGGCCTCCCAAATGGAGCGGAAAATCCCTTTGTCCTTGTTCTCGACGTCCTGATGCCAATTGAACACGTCGACGTCCTTTAGCAGCGGTTTGATGTAACCCGTTAATTGAGCTTTTTTAGCCTGCGCTTCAATGACCACATCACCGTGACCTGCATTGAAGTCGAACTTGCCATAGGCGGAGGCAAAGTCGTTCATGCGTTTGAGCTCGATGTTTTTGGCCCGCAGGCGGAACTCGAAATCTTCAAAGTTGCTTAAGGGGTCGAAGGTGGCGGTGGTTTCCAGTGGTGCGTGCCCGAGCAGCAGCGCCTTGCCTTCGAAGCGAGCATCGCGCTTGCCTTTGGTGTCGACCACGTTGGTCAGGTTATAGATGCTGGCGTTGACCTGAGTGGCGTTCATGTTCACGGGGGGCTTGGAATTGAAGTTGCGGAAACTGATCTTGCCATCGCTGATCCGCACTTCGTTCAGGGTGATGGGGGCCAGTTTGCTCAACTGCGCACGCCAGTCGGTGCCCTGACCGGTCTGGGAGTTTTGCTTGTTGGCGCCGCCGTCGACGAAGTTCACCTCGGGGTTGAAGAACTTCACCTCGGCCACAACGGCGTGGTCGTACAAGAGCGAGTGCCAGCTGACAGAAAGATCGATCAGCGGCGCGTTGACGAAAGGCACCGGAACCTTGCCCTCGACCTTGACGATTTTCAGTCCGTTGATTTTGTACGCTCCGCGCCACAGGGCCAGGTCCACATCAGTGATCTGGCCACGGTAGTCGCCCATGTCCGCCAGCTTGTCGTTCAGGTAGTCGCGCACCATGTAGGGCAGGGCGATGTGCAGGGCAATCAGCAGCACAACGAGGCCAGCGAGGATCCACAGGGGCCAACTGTATCTGCGTTTCATGATGACAAATCTCTGGCGATGTATAGCCATTGACTGCTGCGGTTACGGGACGTTCGACTGACTGGACGACCAAGGGCAACAGGCATACCTTGGAGAGCTTATTTAACGCTGTATAAGGACCCAGCCATGAGCCGTATCTACGCTGACAACGCTCATTCCATCGGCAATACGCCGCTGGTGCAGATCAACCGTATCGCCCCGCGCGGCGTGACCATCCTGGCCAAGATCGAAGGGCGTAACCCCGGTTACTCGGTCAAGTGCCGGATCGGTGCGAGCATGATCTGGGACGCCGAAAGCACCGGCAAACTCAAGCCTGGAATGACCATCGTCGAACCGACCTCGGGCAATACCGGTATCGGCCTGGCATTCGTTGCTGCGGCCCGCGGTTACAAGCTGATGCTGACCATGCCGGCGTCCATGAGTATCGAGCGACGCAAAGTGCTCAAGGCACTGGGGGCCGAACTGGTACTGACCGAACCGGCCAAGGGCATGAAAGGAGCGATCGAAAAGGCTGCTGAAATTGTCGCCAGCGACCCGGCTGCCTACTTCATGCCGTCGCAGTTTGAGAACCCGGCCAACCCGGGCATCCACGAAAAAACGACCGGTCCGGAAATCTGGAACGACACCGACGGTGCAGTCGACGTACTGGTGGCAGGCGTCGGAACGGGTGGAACCATTACCGGGGTTTCGCGGTATATCAAGAATACCCAGGGCAAACCGATTATCTCGGTGGCGGTGGAGCCAGCGGTGTCGCCAGTCATCACCCAGGCAATGGCCGGTGAAGAAATCAAGCCGAGCCCTCACAAGATCCAGGGTATTGGTGCCGGTTTTGTGCCGAAGAATCTTGATCTGTCGATGGTCGATCGGGTTGAGTTGGTCAGCGATGAAGAATCCAAGGCCATGGCCCTGCGACTGATGCAGGAAGAAGGGATTTTGAGCGGCATTTCCTGCGGGGCCGCCATGGCGGTGGCCGTCCGTCTGGCGGAAACCCCGGAAATGCAGGGCAAGACCATCGTGGTGATCCTGCCGGACTCCGGTGAACGCTACCTGTCGAGCATGCTGTTCAGTGATCTGTTTACCGATCAGGAGAATCAGCAGTAGGAGCTGCCGCAGGCTGCGATCTTTTGATCTTGTTTTTGAACTTGTGTAAGGGGGGGTGACTCAGGTCAGCCCCCGTTCAGGACCTTTATGTTAAGAAGTGCTTTATTGCGCAATGTTTAACACTGAATGTTCAGTTACACGGGTATTTCCCGAGGCCGGTAATGTTTATCATGGCCGGCTGCCACGTTGGGTAAATGGCGTTGCGCAGAGTTGTCTACTATCAAGGAGTTGTTGATGACCTTTTCCCTTGCCGCGAAAGCGTCGCTGTTGCTGCTGTTCCTCGGCAGCACTCTCTATGTGCATTTGCGCGGCAAGGCACGATTGCCGGTCCTGCGTCAGTTCGTCAACCATTCAGCGTTGTTCGCGCCCTATAACGCTTTGATGTACCTGTTCTCCGGTGTGCCGTCCAAACCCTATCTGGACCGCAGCAAGTTCCCGGAACTGGACGTGCTCAAGGACAACTGGGAAGTCATCCGCGACGAAGCGATGCACCTCTTCGACGAGGGCTACATTCGCGCCGCCGAAAGGAACAACGACGCCGGTTTCGGATCGTTCTTCAAAAAAGGCTGGAAGCGTTTCTACCTCAAGTGGTACGACAAACCGCTTCCCTCAGCTGAAGCCTTGTGCCCGAAAACCGTGGCCTTGGTCAGCAGCATTCCCAACGTCAAAGGCGCCATGTTCGCGTTGCTGCCAGGCGGCAGCCACCTCAACCCGCATCGCGATCCGTTCGCCGGTTCCCTGCGTTATCACCTGGGGCTGTCGACGCCGAACTCCGACGATTGCCGGATCTTCGTCGACGGTCAGGTCTATGCCTGGCGTGATGGTGAAGACGTGATGTTCGACGAAACCTATGTGCATTGGGTCAAGAACGAAACCGACAAGACGCGGGTCATCCTGTTTTGCGACATCGAACGACCGTTGAGCAACCGCCTGATGACCCGCATCAACCGCTGGATCAGCGGCCTGCTCGGTCGCGCGACTGCACCGCAGAACCTTGATGATGAACGTGTTGGCGGGATTAACCAGGCTTACGCCTGGAGCAAGAACTCCAGCGACAAGTTCAGTGGCGTGATCAAAAAGTGGAAGCGTCGCAATCCCAAGGCCTACCGCGTGCTGCGACCGGTGTTGGCGGTGGTGGTGCTGACATTGTTGGGGTATTGGTTGTTTGGGTGATTCCGATTCCTGAAGAAAAAAACCGCTCCTTGGGAGTAATGTCAGTCAGTTAAGCAATTTCACCAGCAACGCATACCTTGTAGCAGCTGGCGAAGCCTGCGTTCGGCTCGGGCCGCGATCGGACGCAGCAGTCGTGAAATCAGGCAGTGCGGTGTTTCAGATAAACCTCGCACACAGGTTTTACGACTGCTGCGTCCGATCGCGGCCCGAGCCGAACGCAGCCTCGCAAGCTCGACAGCTGCTACAGCGCCGAACGCAGGCTTCGCCAGCTGCTAAGGATCGCGTTATGGCTTACTGATCGGCATTACTCCTTGGGAGCGTTTTTTTATGCACCTGTTCGTCACTGGGGTTGGTGTAAGACTCTTGCTTATCGGTTCTTCCAGCTTAGTCATTGCAATCCATCTCACACGCTGGTTATAGTCGGCGCTCGATGTTTTCCAACCCAGCTTTCTACCCTTCAAAAAAGATCAGCCCATGCCAGCTTCCCTCATCAACGCGGTAGTCGATTCAGCGGTCAACGCTGGCGTCGTGCCGTGCGGGAATCAGCAGCCTGCGCAGATCAGTCATTACCCTCCACCTGTCAGTAGCACGCCGGTGTGCGCAGTCGTATCACCGCCAGGCGTTGGCTTCTCGGGCTGATCAGCTTTTTTCTGCTGTTTCCATGCCCGTCTAAAAAGTGCCCGCCTGAAAAAACTACTGAATTTCAGCTTCGGCTGAGTTGGCTTTTTTTGCCTGACTACAGGTGGTATTCATGTTTGTCCTTTCGAAAAACACCGCGCTCGCGGCGGCGTCCACGAGCCTGTTCGTTTTGCTGTGGAGCAGCGGGGCGATCTTCTCCAAATGGGGCTTGGCCCACGCGTCACCCTTTGCTTTTCTGTTGATTCGCTTCGCTATCGCAATCTGCGGATTGGTGCTGCTGGTGCCGTTGCTCAAGCTGAAACTGCCCAAGGGCGGCAAGCCGATGGTGTATGCGATGGCCACCGGCGTGGTGTTGCTGGGGGCTTATCAGATTTTCTATCTGCTGGCCCTGGACCTCAAAGTCACACCGGGCGTCATGGCAACGATCATGGGCGTGCAGCCCATTCTTACGGTGGTGATCATGGAGCGTCAGCGATCAGCCAACAGAATGTTTGGTTTGGCACTGGGTTTGGCCGGGTTGATCATGGTGGTGTACCAAGGCATCGGTCTGGCCGGCATGTCGTTCGCCGGAATGCTCTTCGGTTTGCTGGCGCTGGCGAGCATGACGTTCGGCTCGATCATGCAGAAACGCATCACCGAAAATCCCCTCGGCACGCTGCCAGTGCAGTACCTGGCGGGGCTGTTGCTCTGCGGGATCTTCGTACCGTTCCAGCCCTTTCATTTCGAACACAGCACCGGTTTCATCGTGCCAGTGTTGTGGATGGGATTGGTCGTGTCGGTGCTGGCGACCTTGTTGCTGTATCGGCTGATTGCACGGGGCAATCTGGTGAATGTCACCAGTCTGTTTTACCTGGTGCCGGCGGTGACGGCGGTGATGGACTACCTGATTTTCGGCAACCGGCTGGCGGCGTTGAGCATGCTTGGCATGTTGCTGATCATCATCGGTCTGGTGTTCGTATTCCGTAAAAACGCTTGAAACAAAACAAGGCCTGGGGCATGAGTTCCAGGTCTTTTTTATTTGGCCAGCGCATGCTCGGCCCGCACCGAATTCACATTGGCCGCACCACAAAACTACCTGGCAACCACCTCTTTCGACTTCACCACCGTCGTCTTCAACACCAACCACAACGCCGCCGCAATCAACACCCCGCCATAGATATGCGCCATCGACAACGGCTCATCCAGCAACAGCGCTCCCCACAACACCCCGAACGGCGGAATCAGAAAGGTCGTGGTCATCGACTTCACCGGCCCGACCGAGCTGAGCAACCGGAAGTAAATAATGTACGCAAGCGCCGTACACACCAGCCCCAAACCCAGCAATGACAACCAGACACTCCAGCCGCCCCAGCTCTCCGGTGGCTGGCTGATCACGCTGTAACCGAACAGCGGCAACAGAAACAATGTCGCACCCAGCATGCTGCCCACCGCCGATAGACGACTGTCGAGACCACCGGCCTGATCAAGCCAGCGGCGCGCGAGGAACCCGGCGAAACCGTAGCAGGTCGTGGCGAGCAGGCAGGCGAGGGCGCCCATCATCAGTTCCATGTCGAACGCCACCGGACCGGCTCGGGTCAGGATGCCCACGCCCAACAGCCCGAGGAACACGCCGCCAAGTTTGGCGGCGGTGAGTTTTTCATGGAAGAACAGACCTCCGATCAGCACGCCCATCAATGGCGTGGTGGCGTTGAAAATCGCCGAGTAACCGGCCGGCAGCACCTGGGCGGCTACCGAGTACAGGGTCGCCGGAATCCCGGAGTTGATCACTCCAAGCAGCATCACGGTTTTGAGTTTGCCTTTGAAATCCCAGCTGATGCGCATCAGCCCCAGGATCACCAACAGGCCGACCGCGGCAATCGACACGCGGAAAAAGGCAGTGGGGATTGTGCCAATCACCGGGGCAATGATGCGCATGAACAGAAAGCTAGCGCCCCAAATGGCGGCGAGCGACAACAAACGCAGAGTATCGACGGGGTTCACAGCACGTTCCTTCCTTGATTAGCGCGCAAGTGTCGCGCCAGTCAGGACGCAAGGCAATGGTTGCGTTGCGTAACAAAGGGCCACTAAGCTCATGCCCCACGATAAGAATCAGCCGCCGAGGTTTTACCTATGCCGCAGCAATGGCCAGCCGCCGACATCGCCCGAATGATCCTCGATGGCTTTGACGATTATCGCGAGCATTTCCGCCAGATCACCGACGGCGCCCGGGCTCGCTTCGAGCAGGCCAAGTGGCAGGAGACGCAAACGGCGTCGGCCGCGCGGATCAATCTCTACGAAGAAAAAGTCAGCGAAACGGTAGGGCGGCTGCACATCGCTTTCGACGCTGACACGCTGGATGTCAGCTGCTGGCCGCTGGTCAAAAGCGCTTACATCACGCTGATCGACCTGCGCTTCGACGATGAACTGTCCGAAACCTGGTACAACTCGATCTTCTGCGGGCTGTTCAGCCACGACCTGATCAGCGACGGCTGCATGTTCATCCACACCACCCGGCCGAGCCTGCGCCGGGCCCGTGCTGCACAAACCCGCACGTACAAGCCCCAGGGCCAGTTGTCCGGGATGCTCGCGAGCATTTTTGCCGACTACCGCTTCAGCGAGGATTACGCCAACCTGGCGGGCGACCTGAGTCGTCTCGAAGGACAATTGCGCGAGAACCTGCCGGACTGGGTCTGCAAGGACCCGGAGCTGAGTGTCGAGCTGTTTTCCTCGGTGCTTTACCGCAACAAAGGCGCGTACCTGGTCGGGCGCATCTATACCCAGGACGAACAATGGCCGCTGGTGATTCCGCTGCTGCACCGTGAAGGTCGCGGGATTCAGATCGATGCGCTGATCACCGATGAAGCGGACGTGTCGATCATCTTCTCGTTCACCCGTTCGTACTTCATGGTCGACGTGCCGGTGCCGGCGGAGTTCATCGGTTTCCTCAAGCGCATTTTGCCGGGCAAGCACATCGCCGAGCTGTACACCTCGATCGGTTTCTACAAACACGGAAAATCCGAGTTCTACCGGGCGCTGATCAATCACCTGGCCAACACCGACGACCAGTTCATCATGGCCCCGGGCGTGCGTGGCATGGTGATGAGCGTGTTTACCCTGCCGGGCTTCAACACCGTATTCAAAATCATCAAGGACCGCTTCTCGCCGTCAAAGAACGTCGACCGCGCCACGGTGATCGAGAAGTACCGTCTGGTGAAAAGCGTCGACCGGGTCGGGCGCCTGGCTGACACCCAGGAATTTGCCGACTTCCGCTTCCCGTTGAGCAAGTTCGACCCGGCCTGTCTGGAAGAATTGCTCGAAGTGGCCGCGTCCACCGTGTCGGTAGAGGACGACACCGTGCTGATCCGCCACTGCTGGACCGAACGGCGGATGACGCCGTTGAACCTGTATCTGGAGAACGCCAACGACGCTCAGGTCCGCGAGGCGCTGGAGGATTACGGGCTGGCGATCAAGCAACTGGCGGCGGCGAACATCTTTCCCGGCGACATGCTGCTGAAGAATTTTGGCGTCACTCGTCACGGGCGGGTGGTGTTTTATGACTATGACGAGATCTGTTTCCTGACTGAAGCCAACTTCCGGCATATCCCGCAACCGCGTACGCCGGAAGACGAGATGGCGTCGGAACCGTGGTATTCGATTGGGCCGCTGGATGTGTTTCCTGAAGAGTTTCCGCCGTTTTTGTTTGCCGATTCGGGGCAGCGCAAGTTGTTTGATCAGTTGCATGGTGAGCTTTACAACGCCGATTACTGGAAAAGCCTTCAGGAAGCCATTCGCGCCGGGAAGTTGATTGATGTGTTTCCGTATCGGCGCAAGGGCCTGGATAACGAATAACACCACGCTACCTGTAGAAGCTGTCGAGAGAAACGAGGCTGCGATCTTTTGATCTTGTTTTTTAAAATCTAAAATCAAAAGATCGCAGCCTCGTTTCACTCGACAGCTCCTACAGTAGAACCCCCCGCAATCCCTGCCAAATCTGCGACAATCCGCCCCCTGCGCCACTAGACGACTTATTGCGTACCTGATGACTGACGAATCGCCCTCCATCGACAAACTGCTGAAAAACCTCGATCACGCCATGCTCGCCGACCGCCACCGGCTGCGGCGGCAGTTGCTTGAGCTGCGCAAAAAACCTGACGAGGCCAAGCTGGCCCAGTGGGTAACGCGCACGCAGGCGTCCTGTGATCAGGTGTTGGCGCGGCGGGCCAGCCTGCCGGTGATTCGTTACGACGACAGCCTGCCGATCGCCGCCAAGCGCGACGAAATCAAAGCAGCGCTGCTCAAGCATCAGGTGCTGATCATTGCCGGTGAAACCGGTTCGGGTAAAACCACCCAGTTGCCGAAGATCTGCCTGGAAATCGGTCGCGGTCAGCATGGCCTGATCGGCCACACCCAACCCCGTCGAATCGCCGCCCGCAGCGTGGCGAGCCGGGTCGCCGAAGAACTGGCGACACCCTTGGGTGCGCTGGTCGGCTATCAGGTGCGGTTCGAGGATCAGAGCGATTCCAACACCCTGATCAAACTGATGACCGACGGCATCCTGCTGGCGGAAACCCAGAACGACCGTTACCTCGAACGCTACGACACGATCATCGTCGACGAAGCCCACGAACGCAGCCTCAACATCGACTTCCTGCTCGGTTACCTGAAAACCCTGCTGCCGCGTCGCCCGGACCTGAAAGTCATCATCACCTCGGCGACCATCGACCTGGAGCGTTTCTCCAAGCATTTCGATGACGCGCCGATTGTTGAAGTCTCGGGCCGCACCTTCCCGGTAGAAACCTGGTACCGTCCGCTGACCCTGGAGCAGGACGAAGAGGGCAACCGCGTCGAGGATGACCTGACCGTGGATCAGGCGATCCTCGCCACCCTCGACGAAATCGCCGCGTTCGAACGCAGCGAACGCAAGAGCCCCGGCGATGTGCTGGTGTTCCTGCCCGGTGAGCGTGAGATTCGCGACGCCGCGGACATGCTGCGCAAGGCCCAGCTCAAGCACACCGAGATTCTTCCGTTGTACGCGCGGTTATCGCCGGCCGAACAGCAGCGGATTTTCCAGTCGCACCCAGGCCGTCGCGTGGTCCTGGCAACCAACGTCGCGGAAACCTCGCTCACCGTGCCGGGCATTCGTTACGTGATCGACAGCGGCACCGCGCGCATCAGCCGTTACAGTTACCGCGCCAAGGTCCAGCGCTTGCCCATCGAAGCCATTTCCCAGGCCAGCGCCAACCAGCGTAAAGGTCGCTGCGGACGGGTCGAGCCGGGCATTTGCATCCGCCTCTATGGCGAAGAAGATTTCATTGGCCGACCGGAATTTACCGACCCGGAAATTCTGCGGACCAACCTCGCGGCGGTGATTTTGCAGATGCTGCATCTGCGCCTCGGCGAGATCACCGATTTCCCGTTTATCGAGCCGCCGGATGGCAAAGCCATCAGCGACGGTTTTAACCTGCTGCAAGAACTCTCGGCGGTCGACCGCAACAGCCAGCTGACGCCACTCGGTCGCCAGTTGGCGCGCTTGCCAGTGGACCCGCGCATGGGCCGCATGCTGCTGGAAGCGGCGAAACTCGGCAGCTTGCAGGAAGTGCTGATCGTCGCCAGCGCCATGTCGATTCAGGACCCGCGCGAGCGTCCGCCGGAACGTCAGCAAGCGGCGGATCAGGCGCACGCACAATGGAAAGACGTGGACTCGGACTTCGCCGGCCTGGTCAATTTGTGGCGTGGTTTCGAAGAACAGCGCCAGGCGTTGACCGCCAGCCCGCTGCGCAATTGGTGCCGCAAAAACTTCCTGAATTACCTGCGTCTGCGCGAATGGCGCGACTCCCATCGGCAGTTGAGCCTGATCTGCCGCGACATGCAGTTGAGCCTCAATAAAGAGCCGGCGGATTATCCGAAACTGCACAAAGCCGTGCTCTCGGGGCTGCTCAGCCAGATCGGCCAGAAAACCGAAGACGGCGACTACCTCGGCGCCCGTCAGCGGCGCTTCTGGATTCACCCGTCATCGGGCCTCGGTAAAAAGCGTCCGCAATGGCTAATGGCCGCCGAACTGGTGGAAACCACCAAGCTCTACGCGCGTATGGTCGCCAAGATCGACGCCGACTGGATCGAGCCCTTGGCCGGGCACCTGATCAAGAAAAACCACTTCGAACCCCATTGGGAGAAGAAGCGCGGTCAGGTCGTGGCCTTCGAGCAAATCACCTTGTTCGGGCTGATCGTGGTCGGTCGCCGGCCGGTGCATTACGGGCCGATCGATCCCGTGGTGTCTCGTGAGTTTTTCATTCGTGAAGGCCTGGTGCGCGGCGAGATTCAATCCAAAGCCAAGTGCCTGACGGCCAATGCGCAACTGCTGGAACAGCTCGACGAACTGGAAGCCAAGGCTCGCCGTCGCGACATTCTGGCGGACGAAGAAACCCTGTTCGCCTTCTACGATGCGCGACTGCCAGCGGAGATCCACCAGACCGCGACCTTCGACAGCTGGTATCGGGTCAACAGCCAGAAAGACCCGCAGCTGCTGATCATGCGCGAAGAAGACGTACTGGCTCGCGAGGCCAGTGAAGTCACCGCGCTGCATTACCCGGACACCTTGCACATCGGTGATCTGGAGTTGGCGCTGAGCTACCACTTCGAACCGAACCACCCGCGTGACGGCGTGACCCTGCGTGTGCCGGCACCGTTGTTGCCGATGCTGCCGCCGGAGCGCCTGGAATGGCTGGTGCCGGGCGTGATCGAGGCCAAGTGCATCGCGCTGGTGCGCAACCTGCCTAAAGCCCTGCGCAAGAATTTCGTACCGGTGCCGGACTTCGTCAAAGCCGCATTGCAGCGCGTGACTTTCGCCGAGGGCTCGTTGCCTCAAGCGCTGGGCCGTGAACTGTTGCGCATGACCGGTGCGCGGGTCAGCGATGAAGCCTGGGCCGAAGCGTCGCAGCAGGTCGACAGTCATTTGCGGATGAATCTGGAAATCGTCGACGGCCAGGGTAAGTTCCTTGGCGAAGGGCGTGATCTGGCGGAACTGACCGCACGCTTTGCCGAAGCCAGTCAGGCCGCGTTGGCGGTGCCGCAAACCGCGAAAAACCAGCAACCGGTGGAGCCGAAAGTGTTTGCCGCCGTCGCCGAGAAAACCCAGCAGAAGATCGCCGGGCTGTCGATGACGGTGTACCCGGCGCTGGTGGAAGAGAGTGGCACGGTCAAGGAAGGACGTTTCTCGACACCGGCCGAAGCCGAGTTTCAACATCGCCGCGCCTTGCAGCGTTTGCTGATGCAGCAACTGGCCGAACCGGCGAAGTTCCTGCGCAGCAAGTTGCCAGGGCTGACCGAGCTGGGGCTGATGTACCGCGACATGGGTCGTATCGACAGTCTGGTCGAAGACATCCTGCTGGCCAGCCTCGACAGCTGCATTCTCGACGGCGAAGACCCGCTGCCACGGGATGGCGCCGGGTTGGCATCGCTGGCCGAACGCAAACGCGGCGGCTGGACCGAGCACGCCGAGCGTCTGGCCAAGCTGACGCTGGAAATCCTCAAGCTCTGGCACGGCCTGCAAAAACGCTTCAAGGGCAAGATTGATCTGGCGCAAGCCGTGGCCCTGAACGACATCAAGCAGCAGCTCAGTCATCTGGTGTATCCGGGGTTTGTCCGGGAAACCCCGATGCAGTGGCTCAAGGAGTTGCCGCGTTATCTGAAAGCGGTCGAGCAGCGCTTCGAGAAAATCGGCGCTCAGGTGCAGAGGGATCGGGTCTGGAGTGGCGAGTTGTCTGGCCTGTGGACGCAATATCAAACCCGCGCCAACAAACATGCCCAGGAAGGTAAACGCGATCCGCAGCTGGAGCTCTATCGCTGGTGGCTGGAGGAATACCGGGTTTCCCTGTTCGCCCAGCAATTGGGGACCAAGGTGCCGATTTCCGACAAGCGCCTGAACAAGCAGTGGACCCAGGTCGAACCCTGAACCCGATACCCTGCGATCACCGCGATCCACTGTAGGGGCTGTCGAGTGAAAGGAGGCTGCGATCTTTTGATTTTAGATTTTTAAAAGCAAGATCAAAAGATCGCAGCCTCGTTTCACTCGACAGCTCCTACAGTCCTACAAGTAGTGTGCGCTTTATCCAGCAAAAGGCGCCAAACCCCAATGTTTATGGCAAACTTCGCGCCTATAAACGCCGGTCCCGCGGTTTTGAGCCTTCACAGGTCTGGGCGGATTGGAATAAAGCGATGCCAGGTTTGCTCCCCCTGACGGGAGCAGATCCTTTGTGTGTTGGTACGTCGGTGCCAACACTTTCTGCCTGAACAGATTAGAGAAACGACCATGCATAACGTCGTCATCAGCGGCACCGGCCTGTACACCCCGGCCAACAGCATCTCCAACGAAGAGCTGGTGCAGTCTTTCAACGCTTACGTCGCGCAATTCAACGCCGACAATGCCGACGCCATCGCGCGCGGCGAAATCGAAGCGTTGACCGAGTCCAGCGCGGCGTTTATCGAAAAAGCCTCTGGCATCAAAAGCCGCTTTGTCATGGACAAGGAAGGCATCCTCGACCCGCAACGCATGGCGCCACGCCTGCCGGAACGCTCGAATGACGAGTGGTCGGTGCTTTGCCAAATGGCCATCGGCGCCGCCGAGCAAGCCTTGCAGCGCGCCGGCAAAACCGCCGCGGACATCGACGGCGTGATCGTCGCCTGCTCCAACCTGCAACGTGCCTACCCGGCCATCGCCATCGAAGTCCAGGAAGCCTTGGGAATCCAGGGTTTCGGTTACGACATGAACGTCGCCTGCTCCTCGGCGACCTTCGGCATTCAGGCTGCGGCCAACAGCGTGCAACTGGGCCAGGCCCGGGCGATCCTGATGGTCAACCCGGAAGTCTGCACCGGTCACCTGAACTTCCGCGACCGCGACAGCCACTTCATCTTCGGCGACGCCGCTACCGCGGTGATCATCGAACGTGCTGACCTGGCGACGTCCAAGTATCAGTTCGATATCGTCAGCACCAAGCTGCTGACCAAGTTCTCCAATAACATCCGCAACAACTTCGGCTTCCTCAACCGCGCGGCGGAAGAGGGCATCGGTGCCAAGGACAAACTGTTCGTGCAGGAAGGCCGCAAGGTGTTTCGCGATGTCTGCCCGATGGTCGCTGAGCTGATCGCTACGCACCTGGAAGAGAACACGCTCAACATCAGCGACGTGAAACGCTTCTGGCTGCATCAGGCCAACCTCAGCATGAACCACCTGATCGTCAAGAAGCTGCTGGGCCGCGAAGCCACCGAAGAAGAAGCCCCGGTGATTCTCGACACCTACGCCAACACCAGCTCCGCCGGTTCCGTGATTGCGTTTCACAAGAACCAGGACGATCTGGCCGCCGGTTCGCTGGCAGTGCTCAGCTCGTTCGGCGCCGGTTACTCGATTGGCAGCGTGATTCTGCGCAAGCGCTGAGTTCGCCTTAAAAGATCGCAGCCTGCGGCAGCTCCTACACGGGATTGGATTTCAACGCGATATCGCGGTTGGAATACGGTCGGTGTAGGAGCTGCCGCAGGCTGCGATCTTTTTTTGCGCCAACAAAAAAACTCGCGCTGCAGTATCGGACGGATGATGGGGACCGATACCACAACGCGAGTTTGTAAAAGCGGCTCAGGTTTCCTTGCCCGAGTCGTGTAGCGGGGAATCAGAACTTCGCTTCGGCATCCAGTTGCAGGGTGTTGATGTCCGAATCTTTGAGAGTGGCGTTAGTGTAGTCAGAGTTAGCCATGAAGTACGTCGCACCCAGGTTGAAGTTTTTGTCCAGCTCATAACTCACTTTCAACTTGCTGCCACGCGAACCGGTGAAACCGTTGGCGAAGTCGGAGTCGGTGAAGGCGCCGACCACCGCGTTACGCTGTACGTCGCGGTAGTTGTAGTCCACTGCGAAGCCGTAGAACTTGGTCTTTACACCGGCCAACCAGGCAGAGTCCTGATCGTTGCTGGCGTCTTTGTTATTCACGTACTGACCGTACAGCGAGAGCGGCATAGGCAGGCCACCGATGTCGAGCTGACCAAAGCCTTCGTACAGTTTGAATTGCTCGTTCGGGCTGTTGCCGTTGATGGCCAGTGCGGCTGGAATGCTTGTGCCCCCTGCTCTGATGTCGTCATCATTGTCGTAGCCGTAGACGCTGCCACCCAGGGTCAGTTTCAGGTTGTCAGTGATGGCGAAGCGCGCACCCAACTGGCCGGCGTAAAGACGCAGGTCGTGTTTGAACTGCACACCCTCGCCGTCGACGTTGTCCTTGAGGGTGTAGTGACCGGCGCTACCGAACAGCTCGGTGCTGCCGCCCAGCGGGTATTTGTAAGTCGCTGCCAGGCCTTCCGGGTTGATGTCGCTATCCCAGATGATGTCGCCCATGCTCACCCATTGTTGCGGCATCTTGCCGCCGACGAGGTGCAGGTTCTTGATCGCGTCGGGGTGGTAGTCGACGTAGCCCTGGTCCAGCCAGATCGACTTCTTGTCGAAGTAGTTGTTCAGGTCCTGGTTGGTGGACCGGGCGTCGTCGTTGCTGCCGGTGGCGATACGAATACCGGTGTCGACCTGAGGGTTGATTTCGCTGTAGGCACCCAGACGGGCACGAATGCGCTGACGATCCTGGTCTTTGTTGTTTGAAACGCCATCGTTGTGGACGGTTTCCTGACGGAAACGCACGTCACCCTTGAATTGGGTCTTGGCGGCCCACGCCAGTTTCTGGTCGAAGGTACTCAGTTCATTGGTTTTCTTCGCGGTCGCTGCGATCTGTTCGTTGGTCTCTTGTTGAGCCTGACGAGCAATCTGCTGGTCCTTTTGATCCCTGGTCAGCTCGGCTTGCAGTTCGCTGTACTGCGCGTTGGTAATCGAGCCGTTTGCCTTAAGCATGTCGAGCAGTTTGGCGTCGACTGCGGCGCTGGCCGGAACGCTCATGGCCAGCAACAGCCCGCCACACAGGGCTGCCGCAGTTTTCGTGGAAGCAAGACGCATATCAATCTCCGAAGATGAGAGGGGATGACTGAGCCATCCAGGACACAACCGACCGTTACGGGCGGAAAACAGTGGCCGGGCTAGAACCCGACGCTCTAAAAACAGGCGCCAGTATCGCGATGGTTTATGACAGAGCAGTGGCAATGTGATGGCGTCTCGATGACGATACAAATATGGCGTAAGGCCTTATCCAGAGCCCTGTCGGCGGATTGCTCGTGTGGATTTTTTGGCGATGGGCGATACTCGCCGGGCTTTCACGCAAAGAAGTAGGGAAGAACTGATGCCGCTGCAACGTCTGGAAAGTCTGTCCGAAATCGCGTCGCAGACGTGGGATGCCCTGGTGCCCGAGAATCAGCCCTTTCTGCGCCACGCCTTTCTCCGCGCGCTGGAAGACAGCGGCAGCGTCGGCCCTCATTCCGGCTGGCAACCCGAGCATTTGTTGCACATCGAAGGCGATCGCCTGATTGCTGCGCTGCCCAGTTACCGCAAATGGCATTCCTACGGCGAGTACGTGTTCGATCACGCCTGGGCCGATGCCTGTGAGCGTGCCGGTATCGATTACTACCCCAAGCTGCTGACGGCTGTGCCGTTCAGTCCGGTCAGCGGCCCGCGTTTGCTGGCGGCCACGCTCGAGGACGGTTTCGAACTGTTGAAAAGCCTGCCGGGCTACCTTGAAATCGAACAACTCTCCAGTGCCCACATCAACTTCACCGACCCGTTCACTGACGCGGCCTTGGCCGAGCAGCCAGGCTGGTTGCAGCGAATCGGCTGTCAGTACCACTGGCAGAATCGTGGCTATCGGGATTTTCAGGACTTCCTCGACGTCCTCAGTTCGCGCAAGCGCAAGCAGATGCGCAAGGAGCGCGAACAAGTGGCGGGGCAGGGTATTGATTTCGAATGGCTTGAAGGTAGGCAGCTCGATCAGGCGCAGTGGGATTTTGTCTATGCCTGCTACGCCAACACCTACGCAGTGCGTCGGCAAGCGCCGTATCTGACGCGGGAGTTTTTCAGTTTGCTGGCCGAGCGCATGCCAGAGTCGATTCGTGTGGTGTTGGCCAAGCAAGGCTCACGGCCGGTGGCAATGGCCTTCAGTCTGGTGGGTGGCGACAGCTTTTACGGTCGTTACTGGGGCTGTCTGGCGGAGTTCGACCGTCTGCATTTCGAGACCTGTTTCTACCAGGGCATGGACTACGCGATTGCCAATGGCTTCCAGCGATTCGATGCCGGTGCTCAGGGTGAGCACAAGTTGATTCGCGGGTTTGAGCCCGTGATCACTCATTCATGGCATTACCTTCGCCACCCTGGACTGAAAGCAGCGGTGAAGGATTTTCTCGAGCGGGAACGGGTGGGGGTGCAGGCGTATGCGCACGAGGCAAAATCGGCTTTGCCCTACCGGCAGACTTAAGGTCGCCGCGACGACTTTTTCATCGGCAGACGTTCGTTTGTAGTGCGTGCGCAATCTCCATCATGGATTCAGGCACCTTCGTCTTCCCTTGAAAACGTGGTTCCAGATGACTCGAATTATTTGTCGGACTTATGGATTGGTTCTCCGCTGAATCGATAAACCTGATACTTGTGTCAGTAGCTTTGTAAAAGAGATGAGTATTTAAATGGTCCTAAACCTCGTTTGGTTGTAAACGACTTGACCATCAAAGGTGCTTTATCATGAACAAGCAACTTGACACTCTGCGCAAAGTGGCCGGCGATTTAGATCAAAGCTTCAATAAGGGAAGTGTGCTTACTTTTAGATTTTATGAGCGTGAGATGAATTTCGCATATGACGCCGTCGTAGGAGTGGATGAGCGGATTTATATCGCGGGTTCTGTCATTGGGCGATTTGCGATCGCTGTATTAAATCAGGATGGAACGTTTGCGAATGAGTTCAATGGTAACGGCAAGTTGCTGGATTCATTTCATGGTGATGAACGGTCCACGGGATATCGGATCAAGCTGGTCGACGGAAAGATCCGGTTGCTGGGTGAGACCGATGTGTCGATGGAGGCTGGCGTAAGACGCTGTCCAGCGATTGCCAGTTATCATTTGAACGGTCAACTGGATACTGCATTTGGTGATGGCGGGTACAAGGTCATCAATCCCGATTTTGAAGCCGGCGTTGAATTTATCCATCACTATAACGATTTGCATTGGTCCACTCATGGCAATAAAACATACGTTGCGGCCTTTCGACCATACGATCTTTCCGTCGTAGTGACCTGCCTGAACATTCACGGCCAGGTGGACCCTCTGTTTGGTGTCGGCGGAGTAGCTACTATCAAACACCCTCGCACTGCGCAGATGGCGCTTATCCGTGCTACGGACGAGGGTATCTACCTGGCAGGTTCATTTTCGATGGGGGGAGTTGACCGTAGAGCCTTTTGCAAACTCGACCTGGAAGGAGAGATGGATCTGAGTTTCGGTACCGACGGTTTTGTGCATGATGAAACTCCGTACTCGGGTGTAAGCGCACTGCCTCAGCATTCCAGTGCCACACTCCTGGGTGTCGGGAGAAACACCAATGGCTCCGATGAAGAGGGATACATCAGGTATCAAGGCGCCCTGGTGAGCCTCGATCAATTCGGTAACCCTGATAAAAATTTCAATGACGGCGCGCCGGTGTTCACCGAGATCGATTTTTCAACGGTCTGGATGACCGGGGCTGTTCAGGAAGATGGTGTAATCGTGGCATTAGGATCAACTGGAGATCCGAGGCCCTCGGCCCCACGTACAGCACCTGAACAGCCGGAGCTTAAGTACGTTGACCATAATAAACACGACAGGGCGCAGGAACGGGGCCTTGAAAGCTATCGATTTACCGTCGCACGTTTCTTGCGCGAGGGGGCTATTGATACAAGTTTCGGTAGAGATCATCGGGGTTGGATAACGTTTAATATTAACCAAGGGGCTGAGCCTATGGGTATTGCCGTGCAGTCGGACCACGCGATAATCGTCGTTGGGTTTACCGGTGATTACAGCGTTTTTGTTTGTCGGTTCAACGGTTGATCCGAATCGGTATTCGAGTTATGTGCCAACTGGATGTGGCAGAACACGGGCATCCAGACTTACGGTGACAGGGATCGAGATCAGGTGAATCAGCGTCAGGGCCAGGCCGATGGTGATCGGCGCCAGCCCGGCGGGGGCGCGTTTGTCGGTGGCACCGAGGATGATCAGCACGAACATCGCCGTCATCACCAGCTCACAGACAAAGCCTGCGGCCATCGAGTATTTGCCGGGAGAATGCTCGCCGTAGCCGTTGGAAGCCAGACCGTTGGCGAGATCGAAGCCTTCCTTGCCGTTGGCGATGTAGTAGATCAAGGCCGCCGCGATAATCGCGCCAATCACCTGAGCGATGATGTAGGCGGGCAGCTCTTTGGCGGGGAATCGAGCGCCGACGAACAAACCGACCGAGACGGCGGGGTTGAGATGACAGCCGGAAATATGGCCAATGGCGAATGCCATGGTCAGTACCGTCAGACCAAAGGCCAGGGCCACACCCAGCACCCCGATCCCCAGCGGAGAAGACGCGGCCAGGACCGCACTGCCGCAACCCCCCAACACCAGCCAGAACGTACCTAACAACTCAGTGACTGAACGTTTGAACAGAGACAAGAGAGCGTCCTTGATAGGCTTCCTATCGAGACTGTATCGAGTGATGCCTCCTGCACATTTACGACAGGCTCATCTCCAGAACCTTGGCTGATTACAGCAGGGGTTTTGCGGATTTCCAGCGGCCATAAAAAACCGCCAAGGCCCGTGGTTGACGGTCTCTGACGGTTTTTCAGGGTGTCGAAGATAAATGTGGGAGCGAGCTCGCTCCCACAGGGGACAGTGTTGATCACACGATATCAATCGATGCCGACAAATCCACCCGTCTGGTGCTGCCACAACCGCGCATACAACCCGCCATGGGCCAGCAGTTCGGCGTGGCTGCCGGTTTCGGCGATCTTGCCTTTTTCCAGCACCACCAGCCGGTCCATGCGGGCGATGGTCGAGAGCCGGTGAGCGATGGCGATCACGGTTTTGCCCTGCATCAGGGTTTCGAGGCTTTCCTGGATCGCCGCTTCGACTTCCGAGTCCAGCGCCGAAGTGGCCTCGTCCATGATCAGGATCGGCGCGTCCTTGAGCAGCACGCGAGCAATCGCAATCCGCTGACGCTGGCCGCCGGAGAGTTTCACCCCGCGCTCACCGACGTGGGCATCGAAACCGGTGCGGCCTTCGGAGTCCGACAACAACGGAATGAACTCGTCGGCGCGGGCCTTGTGCACCGCCTCCCAGAGTTCGGCGTCGGTGGCGTCGGGTTTGCCGTACAGCAAATTGTCGCGGATCGAGCGATGCAGCAAGGACGTGTCCTGGGTGATCATGCCGATGCGCTCGCGCAGGCTTTCCTGGCCGACTTCGGCGATGTTCTGGCCGTCGATGAGGATGCGTCCGCCCTCCACGTCATAGAGGCGCAGCAGCAGGTTGACCAGTGTCGACTTGCCTGCGCCGGATGGACCGATCAGGCCGATTTTCTCGCCAGGCTTGATGGTCAGGTTGAGGTCGCCAATGATCCCGCTCTTCTTGCCATAGTGGAAATCCACGTGCTCGAAACGCACTTCGCCACAGGTTACCAGCAACGGTTTGGCCTGCTCACGATCAGTGACGCTGACCGGTTGAGAAATGGTCTGCAAACCGTCCTGAACCATGCCGATGTTTTCGAAAATGCCGGTGACCACCCACATGATCCAGCCGGACATGTTGACGATGCGGATCACCAGGCCGGTGGCCAGGGCAATGGCGCCTACGGTGATCAGCGACTGCGTCCACAGCCACAGGGCCAGGCCGGTGGTGCCGACGATCAGCAAGCCGTTCATGCTGGTGATGACCACGTCCATGCTGGTGACCACCCGGCCGGCCAGTTGGGCTTTTTCGGTTTGTTCCTTGATCGCTTCGCGAGCGTATTGCTGCTCGAAATTGGTGTGGGCGAACAGCTTCAGGGTGGTGATATTGGTGTAGCCGTCGACAATCCGTCCCATGAGTTTGGAGCGCGCATCGGAGGACACGACCGAACGTTCCTTGACCCGTGGCACGAAGTAGTAAAGGGCACTGATGAAGGCGACGATCCAGGTCAGCAGCGGGATCATCAGGCGCCAGTCGGCTTCGGCGAACAGCACCAGCGAACTGATCGCGTAGATCAGCACGTGCCACAGCGCGTCCACGGCTTGCACGGCTGAATCGCGCAGCGAGTTGCCGGTTTGCATGATGCGTTGGGCGATGCGTCCGGCGAAGTCGTTCTGGAAAAAATTCAGGCTCTGTTTGAGCACATAACTGTGGTTCTGCCAGCGGATCAGGCTGGTCATGCTGGGGCTCAGGGTCTGGTGCACCAGCAGGTCATGCAGGCCAACAAAAATCGGCCGAAAAACCAGGGCTACCACCGCCATCCAGGCCAGTTCGATGCCGTGTTCCTTGAAGAAGTCGACGTTAGGCGTGCCTTGGGTCAGGTCGATGATGCGACTCAGGTAACTGAACAGCGCTACTTCGATCAGCGCACCGATCAGACCGACGAACAGCAGGACGGCGAAACTCGGCCAGACCTGCTTCAGATAATAGGTATAAAAAGGGAGAACCCGATCCGGCGGAGCGGCCGTCGGGGCCTCGCGGAAAATGTCGATCAGTTTCTCGAAACGGCGATAAAGCATCAGTTCTCCGCCCGCGCACGGGCTCTCCTTTGAACAGTGTGAGCGGCGCACTCCGGCGGCCGCTCAAGACTTCCTGTGTAGCTTAGTCGATGACTTTGGCTGACTTGATGAACACAGGGTCGGCTGGCACATCTTTCATGCCGCCACGGGTGGTGGTTTGCGAGTTGACGATGACGTCCACCACGTCCATGCCTTTCACGACTTTACCGAAGACCGCATAGCCGTCACCGCTGTCGAGGAAGTCGTTGTCCTTGACGTTCACGAAGAACTGGCTAGTGGCCGAATCAGGATTAGAGGTGCGGGCCATGGACAGCGTGCCACGGACGTTATGCAGACCGTTTTTGGACTCGTTCTTGATCGGTGCCTTGGTTTCTTTCTGCTGCATTTGTTGAGTGAAACCGCCGCCCTGGATCATGAACCCTGGAATGACACGGTGAAAAATCGTGTTGTTGTAGAAGCCGCTGTTGACGTAATCAAGGAAGTTCTTGGTACTGATCGGCGCTTTGACCGGGTCCAGTTCGATCTCGATCTGGCCGTTGGTGGTTTCCAGCAGCACGTGCGGCGCCTTGGCGGGCGTTGCGGCCATCAGGTTGGCGGCAAACAGAACGGAGCCAGCGACGAGGGCGATTTTTTTCAGCATGGGTCAGTGATCCTGAGTGAGGTGGTGTCGACTGCGGTGAGAAACTCGAGCAGCGTTTGGTTGAATATTTCGGGTTGATCCAGCGGGGTGGCGTGGCGCGAATCGGCAATCACCACCAGCCGCGCATCGGGCAGCAGTTTTACGTAGGTCTCTTTCAGCGAAACCGGTGTGTAGTCACGGTCGGCGCTGACGATGAGGGTTGGACAGGAGACCCTCGAAAGTCGTTCCTGAACCCCCCAGCCAACGATTGCATCGAAGCTGGCGAGATAAGCATGTTTGTCGTTTTTTGCCCAGCGCTCGGCCATTTTTTGTCGCAAGTCACCCTGTTCGGGTTTCGGGAACAGCTTGCCGCCCAAGGCCGTGCCGATGGCGCCCAGACTGAGGACGCGCATCAGGCTCCAGCGCTTGAACCACTGCCAGTAATCGTCGCGGCTGCGCAGTTTGACCTCCGGCGCGCTGTTGACGATGCACAGGCTTTTGAGCAATTGCGGCTGATCCACGGCCAGTTGAAAACCGATCATGCCGCCCATGGACAGGCCCACGTAATGAGTGGGGCCGAGGTTCAGGTGTTCAATGAGGGCGATCAGGTCGGCGCTGAACCCGGCGATGCTGTAGCGCTCGCGGGGTTTGTCGGAGCGACCGTGGCCGCGTACATCCGGGACGATCACCCGGTAGCGGGCCGACAGCGCCGGGATCTGCTTTTCCCAGTCCAGGGTGCTGGAACCCAGCCCGTGAACCAGCAGCAACGGCGTGCCGTGGCCATATTCCTCATAGTGCAGGTTGCAACCTTCATGTTCGAAATAGGCCATGCGTACACTCCGTGTCAGGCTTGTTCAGGGGCGGCGAAAGGTGCATCCAGCGGCGCAGTGTCGAAAGTGCGCAGCAGTTCGATAAGAATCTGCGTGGCCGGACCCAAGGGTTTGTCCTTGTTCGAGTACAGGTAGAAGCTCGGGTTGCGGCTGCCACCCTGGTCCAACGGTAGCAGCTTGAGCAGACCTTCCTTGAGTTCTCGTTCGATCATGTGCCGAGGCAACCAGGCGAAACCCAGGCCGCTGCTGACAAAAGTCGCCGCGGTGGCCAGGCTGCCGACGGTCCATCGCTGTTCCGCGCCGAGCCAGCCAACGTCCCGTGGCTGCTGGCGGCCGGAGTCGCGAATGACCACTTGCATCTGAGATTCCAGATCCTGGAAGTTCAGTTCGCGGTTCAGTCGATGCAGCGCATGTTCCGGATGGGCAACGGCGACGAATTCAACATCGCTCAATTCCGCGCCCAAATAACCGGGAATGCTGAACCCGGTGATCGCCAGGTCCGCCACGCCTTCCAGCAACACTTCTTCGACACCCGACAACACCTCTTCGCGCAGACGCACCCGGCAGCCACGGCTCTGCGGCATGAACGCGGTCAAGGCGCGGACGAGGCGGGCGCTCGGGTAGGCGGCGTCAACCACCAGTCGCACTTCCGCTTCCCAGCCTTGTTCCATGTGGTGGGCCAGGTCTTCCAGCTGACTGGCCTGTTTCACCAGTTGCCGCGAACGACGCAGCAGCACGCCGCCGGCTTCGGTCAGCACCGCTTTGCGGCCGTCGATGCGCAACAGCGGCACGCCGAGCTGGTCCTGCATGCGCGCCACGGTGTAGCTCACCGATGATTGCGAGCGGTGCAGCGCTTCGGCGGCCTGGGCGAAACCGCCGTGGTCGACCACGGCCTGTAACGTTCGCCATTGATCAAGGGTCACGCGGGGCGCTTTCATGAATAGCTCCTCTTGTCCTAAGCTGGCAGTCCTTATTGGAGACTGCTGAATGAAAAAATTCTGTTGCGTGCTGTTGGCAATGCTGCCGCTGACGGCGTTTGCCTATCCGATCGACGTTGAAAAACAGCTGAACGGCTTGAGCATCGACTACAACGCGTATGACACGGATAGCGACATCGCCTCCATTCAGGTGAACAACTACGGCACCACCGATGCGGCCTGTAAGGTAGTTTTCAACAATGGCCCGGAAGCGCCACGCACCCGCAATATCGAAGTGGCCGCTGGTAAACACAAAAATGCCACCGCCAAGTTCAACCGGAGCATCATCAAGATGCGTATCAAACTGACCTGCACCCCCAAATGACCTTACAACCCTGTGGGAGCGGCGGTGCGGCGATCCGACTTGCTCGCGAAAGCGGTATGTCAGTCAACATTGATGTCGACTGACACGGCCTCTTCGCGAGCAAGTCGGATCGCCGCACCGCCGCTCCCACAAGGCATGCTCCGCTTATAAACGAATTTATTGATGGTTTATAGCAGTTATTTGCGCTTTTTCATCGATTTAACTCTGTTTAACCTTCACTCCATCGACCTACAGCATTCTCAGATGGAGGCTACATCCCATGTCCCGCGTTCTGATCATCGAAAGCAGCGCTCGTCAGCAAGACTCGGTTTCGCGTCAACTGACCCAGACCTTCATCAGCCAGTGGCAAACCGCGCACCCGAACGACCAGATCACCGTTCGTGACCTGGCCGTCAACCCGGTACCGCATCTGGACATCAACCTGCTGGGCGGCTGGATGAAAGCTGCCGAACAGCGCAACGACATCGAACAGGTTTCCCTGGAACGCTCCAACCAGTTGACCGACGAACTGCTGGCCGCCGATGTGCTGGTCATGGCCGCTCCGATGTACAACTTCGCCATCCCGAGCACCCTCAAAGCCTGGCTCGACCATGTGCTGCGTGCCGGCGTGACCTTCAAATACACCGACACTGGCCCGCAAGGCTTACTCAGCGGCAAGTGTGCCTACGTGCTGACTGCGCGCGGCGGGATCTACGCCGGCAGCCCGGCGGATCACCAGGAACCCTACCTGCGTCAGGTCATGGGCTTCATCGGGATTCACGACGTGACGTTCATTCACGCCGAAGGCATGAACCTGGGCGGTGACTTCCAGGAGAAAGGCCTGAGCCAGGCCAACGCCAAGCTTTCCCTCGTCGCCTGAGGCTTTAATCGCCAGATAATCCCTTGATGTTCAAGTGACCTGGCGCAACCTCTTCAAGGCTTTACGCGCATCGAACCTCCCTTTGCACTTGTTGCTCCTGAGTGCTGTAGCCCGATTGAACGCTTTAGCGAGATCGGGCTTTTTTTTGCCCGGGATTCGGGAGCGTGCACATAACCCCTGTGGGAGCGGGCTTGCTCGCGATTGCGGTGTGTCATTCAACATTGATACCGACTGGCACGCCCTCTTCGCGAGCAAGTCGAATCGTCGCACCGCCGCTCCCACATTAGTGGATTTGTGTGTTGCCTGACGATTCGCAGAGAAGAGTAAAAACCGCTATCGTCGCCGCCATTCGAAACGAGGCGAGCATGGGCTATCTACTTTTTGTCACGCTGATTCAGGCGTTTTCCTTCAGCTTGATCGGCGAATACCTGGCCGGTCATGTCGACAGTTACTTTGCGGTGCTGGTGCGAGTGGTACTGGCGGGGCTGGTGTTCATTCCGTTGACCCGCTGGCGTTCGGTTGAACCGGCGTTCATGCGCGGCATGCTGCTGATCGGCGCGTTGCAGTTCGGCGTGACCTACGTCTGTCTGTACCTGAGCTTTCGGGTGCTGACAGTGCCGGAGGTGTTGCTGTTCACCATCCTCACACCGCTGCACGTGACCTTGATCGAAGACGCGCTGAACCGGCGCTTCAATCCGTGGGCATTGGTCGCGGCACTGGTGGCGGTGATGGGCGCGGCGGTGATTCGCTACGACCGGATCAATCCCGATTTCTTCATGGGCTTCCTGCTGCTGCAACTGGCCAACTTCACCTATGCCGCCGGGCAGGTCCTGTACAAACATCTAGTGGCGCGCCATCCGAGCGATCTGCCGCATTATCGGCGCTTTGGTTACTTCTACCTGGGGGCATTGGCGGTGGCGTTGCCGGCGTTTCTGTTGTTCGGCAAACAGAACTTCCTGCCCGAAGCACCGCTGCAATGGGGTGTGCTGGTGTTCCTCGGGCTGGTCTCGACGGCGCTCGGGTTGTACTGGTGGAACAAAGGGGCGTGCCTGGTGAATGGCGGGACGCTCGCGGTGATGAACAACCTGCATGTGCCGGTGGGGTTGCTGATCAATCTGCTGATCTGGAATCAGCATGAAGCGCTGGGGCGGTTGTTTCTCGGTGGATCGGTGATTTTGATGGCAGTGTGGATCAGTCGGTTGGGCGTCAGGCGAGAAGTACTTCCGTTGCGGGAACGGCCATGACGGACCTGATCGACGCCATCGAGCAGATCTACAAGCCCGCAGGCATGACATTAACGGATGAAGCTCGGCGCGAGGAGGAGAGTGCCGACTACGGCGCCTGCCGCTTTGGCCTCGATGGCCAGGCGATGGTCTTCCGCGTAGCGAAAACCACGCCGACCAAGATTGGCCAATTCGTCACGCTCTGGAAGCGGCCAACGCCTGCCAGCGAGATTGCACCGCTCGACACCGGCGATGGCGTCGCCTTTGTGGTGGTGAGCGTTGCTGATGAAACCCATCGCGGGCAGTTTGTGTTTGACCGGGAGATATTGGCAGCCAAAGGGGTCATGTCGATTGATGGCGAAGGTGGCAAGCGGGCGATTCGTGTCTATCCGCCATGGTCCAGACCCGTCGCTAAACAAGCTATGAAGACGCAGCAGTGGCAGTTGACGTATTTCCTCGCGCTTGACCAAAGCGGTAATGCCGACCTCGTTCAGGTGCGCCGACCCCTTCAAGTCTAAACATACAAGCGAGCTTGCTCGCGATGGCTGAGTGTCAGGCAACATAGATGTCGCCTGACACTCAGCCATCGCGAGCAAGCTCGCTCCCACAAGGGATCTCAGTGTTACATGACGTGTTTTTCGGCCTCGGGAATGTGGCTTGCGCCCAACATTGCCGGTAACAACCCCGCCCGCAAATCCCCGCCACTGGGCTGCTGATAAAGGCTCAAGCCAAACTCCGGCAACACCGCCAGCAGGTAATCGAAAATATCCCCCTGAATCCGCTCGTAATCCGCCCACACGGTGGTGCGGGTGAAACAGTAGATCTCCAGCGGAATCCCCTGCGCAGTAGTCTGCATCTGGCGGACCATGCAGGTCATGTTCGACTGGATTTCCGGGTGACTCTTCAAATACGCCAATGCATACGCGCGGAAGGTCCCGATATTGGTCATCCGCCGACGGTTAGCCGACATCGCTGCAACGTTGCCCTGCGCTTCGTTCCACGCCTTGAGCTCGGCCTGCTTGCGACTGATGTAGTCGGTCAGCAGATGCACCTGGGACAGCTTCTGCTCTTCGTCATCGCGGATGAATCGCACGCCACTGGCGTCGATGAACAGGCTGCGCTTGATCCGTCGTCTACCGGACTGCTGCATCCCGCGCCAGTTCTTGAACGACTCGGACATCAGGCGCCAGGTCGGAATCGAAACGATGGTTTTATCGAAATTCTGCACCTTGACCGTGTGCAGCGTGATGTCGACCACGTCACCGTCGGCGCCGACTTGCGGCATCTCGATCCAGTCGCCGACCCGCAGCATGTCGTTGCTGGTCAGCTGCACGCTGGCGACGAACGACAGCAGGGTGTCCTTGTAGACCAACAAAATCACCGCCGACATGGCGCCCAGACCCGACAGCAGCAACAGCGGCGAGCGGTCGATCAGCGTGGCGACAATGATGATTGCGCCAAGCACGTACAAAACCATTTTCGTGAGCTGCACATAGCCTTTGATCGAGCGGGTACGGGCATGTTCGGTGCGCGCATAGATGTCGAGCAGGGCGCTGAGCAGGGCACTGACCGCCAACAGCAGGAACAGAATGGTGAATGCCAGCGCGACGTTTCCGAGGAAGATCAGACTGGTCTTGCCCAGCTCCGGCACCAGGTGCAAGCCGAACTGGATCACCAGCGAGGGTGTGATCTGCGCCAGACGATGAAAGACCTTGTTATGCCGAAAGTCATTGATCCAGTGCAATGCCGGCTGGCGACCGAGCATTTTGGTCACATGCAGAATGAGGTAGCGCGCCACTCGTCCGAGGACCAGCGCAACCACCAGCAATAGCACCAATGCCAGGCTGGAATGCAGGAGCGGGTGCTGATCGAGGGCACCCCAAAGGTCTTGGACGTTGAGCCAGAGCTGTTTGATATCCATGGGCAAAAACGGTTCTTCTGTAGGACGCGACGGGGCGATTAGAGCACTTAAGACGCTTTGGATGACGTTTGAGGACAAAAGACGCAACAAAAAAACCACTGTTTAGCGCCGTTTGTATAAAGAAACTCGGCCTTAGCGCTCGAAACCGTTACCCTATGCAGCTGTTTTTTTGTATTTCTTCGAGGTAGCACCCGTGTTTTCCCAATTCGCCCTGCACGAACGCCTGCTCAAAGCCGTGGCCGAGCTTAAATTTGTCGAGCCAACGCCTGTGCAAGCAGCGGCTATTCCGCTGGCGCTCCAAGGGCGTGACCTGCGGGTGACAGCGCAAACCGGCAGCGGCAAAACCGCCGCCTTCGTTTTGCCGATCCTCAACCGTCTGATCGGCCCGGCTAAAGTCCGCGTCAGCATCAAGACCCTGATCCTGCTGCCGACCCGCGAGCTGGCCCAGCAGACCATCAAGGAAGTTGAGCGTTTCGCTCAGTTCACCTTCATTAAGTCCGGCCTGATCACCGGCGGTGAAGACTTCAAGGTCCAGGCCGCCATGCTGCGCAAGGTGCCGGACATCCTGATCGGTACGCCGGGCCGGATGATCGAGCAACTGAACGCCGGCAACCTCGACCTCAAGGAAGTCGAAGTACTGGTCCTCGACGAAGCCGACCGCATGCTCGACATGGGCTTTGCCGAAGACGTCCAGCGTCTGGTGGAAGAGTGCACCAACCGCCAGCAGACCATGCTGTTCTCTGCCACCACCGGTGGTTCGGGCCTGCGCGAGATGGTCGCCAAGGTGCTGAACAACCCTGAGCACCTGCAGCTCAACAACGTCAGCGATCTGAATGCGACCACCCGTCAGCAGATCATCACCGCTGACCACAACCAGCACAAAGAACAGATCGTGAACTGGCTGCTGGCCAACGAGACCTATCAGAAGGCCATCGTGTTCACCAACACCCGGGCCATGGCCGACCGTATCTACGGCCGCCTGGTGGCGCAGGAATACAAAGCGTTCGTCCTGCACGGTGACAAAGACCAGAAAGACCGCAAGCTGGCCATCGACCGTCTGAAGCAGGGCGGCGTGAAAATCCTGGTTGCCACCGACGTCGCCGCTCGCGGCCTCGACGTGGAAGGCCTGGACCTGGTGATCAACTTCGACATGCCGCGCAGCGGCGACGAATACGTGCACCGCATCGGTCGTACCGGTCGCGCCGGCAACGATGGCCTGGCCATCTCGCTGATCTGCCACGGCGACTGGAACCTGATGTCGAGCGTCGAGCGCTACCTCAAGCAGAGCTTCGAGCGCCGCACCATCAAGGAAGTCAAAGGCACCTACGGCGGACCGAAAAAGGTCAAGGCCTCGGGCAAAGCCGTTGGCGTGAAGAAGAAAAAGGTCGACGCCAAAGGCGACAAGAAGAAAACCGGCGCCAAGGCCCCGACCAAACGCAAAATCGCCAACCGCCCGAAGACCGACGCCCTGTCGCTGGTCAGCAAGGACGGCATGGCGCCGCTCAAGCGCCGCAAGCCGGAAGCGCCGGCTGCTGAATAAAGCAGCGTCGTGATCCCATAAAAAAACCGGACCAATGTCCGGTTTTTTTATGCCTGGGATTCCTGAGCTGGATCAACCCTCGGTTTTCTTCTCCGCTGATTCCAGCTCCTTCAATCGCTGATCGATCAATTGGCACTTGTCCGGCAAATCCTTGCTCGCCGTCCCCAAATCCATTTTCTGTAACTCATCGTTGATCTCCTTGGCCTTGGCCGGATTTTGCTCGGTGAGCTTGGTCACTTCCTTGGCTAATTGTTCGCGTTTTTCAGTGGCTTCCTCGGGCGTGCAGGCCCAGATGGGGAGGGCGCAGGTGAGGGTGGCGGCGAGGGTGAGTTTCAGCAGGGTTTTCATGGAGTGGGCCTCAATATCTGCATCGCGACGATATTGAGTGGAGGGTCGAGCGCTCTCAAAAGTTCAGGGAATTTGCGAAGACCAGCGGCCTAGAGCGTTGGTGAAAAAAACCTGAAATCAACTTATTGACGTCAGAATGATGGCAACTTAACATCGCGCCACTAGATTGATATCACGTTGTCATTTCGAGGGATCGAACAGTCCTGACGCCTGCCGTCGCGAAGGACAGTGCAGCCTGCCCTGGACGTCCTGACCGGGGCGCGCACTTATCCCTTTTGAAGTCCGACCCGCTGCGAGCACCCATCGTGCCGGCAGTGACGGGATTGCTTTGCCTTCGATTTTTGTCTTCCACCATCGCTCCGACGAAACGAGATCTTTGACATGGACGTTCGCCACTATGCCCTCCTCGCTGGCCAGCCCTCTGCTGCGGTCAAAAACCGTGAGCGCTTCTGGGGTATGCCCAAGCGCGGGTTGGCGTTCCTGTTGGCCAACGTCATGTTCTGGCAACCGATGTGGGCCCAGGCCGAGGGGATCGTTGTGGCGACGCCGGGCACTAGTCTCGGTCAGGCGGGCAACGGTGTGGCGATCGTCAATATCGCCACGCCAAATGGCACCGGGCTGTCGCATAACCAGTTCCACGATTACAACGTCGGCACCCAGGGCGTGATCCTCAACAACGTCGCCAACCAGACCGGCGCGACGCAGTTGGGCGGGATCATCGTCGGCAACCCCAACCTGACCAACCGGATCGCGGCGCAAACCATCCTCAACGAAGTGATCGGCGGAAGCCCCAGCCAGTTGCGCGGTTACACCGAAGTGGCGGGGCAGTCGGCACGCGTCATCGTCGCCAACCCGTATGGCATCAGTTGCAACGGTTGCGGTTTCATTAACACCCCGCGTGTGACATTGACCACCGGCAAACCCGTGCTCGACGGCGGCGGTCGTCTGGATCGCTTCCAGGTCGATCAGGGCAGCATCGCCATCGAAGGTGCCGGACTCAACGCCACGAACGTCGACCGCTTCGAAATCATCACCCGCAGCGCGAAAATCAACGCCGAGATTCAGGCGAACAACCTGACCCTCATCGCCGGGCGCAACGACGTCAACGCCGACAGCCTCAACGCCACCGCCCGCGCCGACGACGGCAGCGCCAAGCCGGGGCTGGCTATCGACTCCTCGGCCTTGGGCGGCATGTACGCCGGGGCGATCAAACTGGTGGGCACCGAAGCCGGGGTCGGGGTGAAACTCGACGGCAAACTGATTGCCAGCGGCGGCGACATTCAGCTCGATGCCAACGGGCACTTGAGCCTGGTCGACACCTCGGCCACCGGCGCCGTTATCGTCAAAGCCGCGAGCCTCGACGCCCGCGGTCCGGTTTATGCCGGATCCGCGCTGAACGTTCAAACCAAGGGCAACCTGACCAACCAGCAAACCCTCGCCGCCCGCGACAGCATCATGTTGAGCGCCGGTGGTCAGTTGACCAACAGCGGCGTCATCGAGGCCGGGGTTAACGCCGACAGCAGCCGCAACGCCAACGGTGATGTGAGCCTGACGGCGCAAAATCTCAACAACAATGGAAAAAGCGTGGTTGCCAGTCGCAACCTGTCGGTCAATACCGCGCAGACCCTGAGCAACCAGGGCGGCACGTTGAGCGCCGCGCAAACCGCAAACATTACCGCCGGCACACTAGATAACCGGAACAATGGTCGGGTATTGAGCACGGGGGCGCTGAACATCACGGCCAATCAGGCGTTTAACGCAAGCGGGGTCATCAACAGTGTCGGCAATCTGACGGGCACTTTCGGTCAGATGAACAACAGCAACGGTGAAATCTCCAGCACCCGCATCACCCGGCTCAACGCCATTACGCTGAACAACCAAAGTGGCCAGGTCCTGGGCGACCTTGGCTTGAACATTGACCTCAGCGGCGCGCTGGATAACCGGGACGGTTTGCTCGGTTCAGGCAAGCAGGTTGAACTCAAAGCCGCCAGCATCGACAACCGCGACGCGGGCGTGATCGTCAGCGACGGTAGCCTCACCGCGCGCATCAGCGGTTTGCTGGATAACCAGAACGAGGGCGAGATCAGCGCCAAGGGCGCAATCGATGTACGCAGCGGCAGCCTCGACAACCGCGGTGGCAAAGTCAGCGGTAAAGACACGCTGACCGTCAGCAGCGACTCTGCTGATAACCGTGGCGGGGTGATCCAGGCCGACAAACAGCTGAAACTGCAAATCAGCCAACTGGATAACCGCGATAAAGGTTTGATCAGTGGCAAGGCCGGTATCGCTTATGACGGTACTCGCCTGGACAACAGTGCCGGTTTGCTCAGTGCCATCGGCGCGGTCACCCTCAACGCCGATGAAGTGCAAAACGCGGCCGGGCGGATCTCCAGCCAAAGTGACCTCACTGCCAACATTGGGCTGCTGCAACAACAAGGCGGGGCATTGGTTGCCCAAGGCAATCTGAGCCTGACCGGCACGACCCTCGATAACCGCAACGGCGGCCTGGTCGGCACCACTAAAGCGCTGACGCTGAAAGTCGGCGACATCGACAACCGTGCAGGCGAGCTCTCCAGCGGCTTGTTGCTGAACATCAAAGGTCAGCGCCTGGACAACAGTGATGGCGGGAAAGTGCTGGCCGCGACCCATCTGGAAATGGTCGTTGCCAAACTGATTAACCAGAATAAAGGCCAGATCGTCGCCAAGGGCGCAACGACGCTGACCGGCACCACGCTGGATAATACTGGCGGCACCTTCGACAGCCTCAATGGTTTGGTGATCACCCTCGACGATGCCTTGCTCAATGGCCAAGGGCTGATCAGCAGCGAAGGGATTTTGACCATCAACGCGGCCAGCCTCGACAACAGCGCCGGCAGCCTGGGCAGTGCCGGTGCGTTGTCCGTGACCAGTCGTGGCGCCTTGGTCAATCAGAGTGGCTCGATCAGCACCGACAACACTTTGACCCTTGATAGCGCCAGCCTGGATAACAGCCAGAAAGGCCTGATATCCGGCAAAGACACCACCCGCGTCGTCACTGGCAACGTTGATAACAGTCAGGGCGGGCGTCTCATCAGTGGCGCCACGCTGGAGCTCACTGCCAAGCAGGTTAATAACGCCACCGGACGCATTGCCAGCCAGCAAGCATTAACCGCCTCGGTCACCGGGCTTGACCAACAGGGCGGTGAACTGTTCAGCCAAACCAGCCTGAGCCTGGACCTGAACAACGGTCAACTGAACAACCAGGGCGGTCTGATCAACGCGCCGTTGCTGATGTTGAAAAACCTCAAGGACGTCAACAACCAGCACGGTGAAATTTCCAGCGCTCAAGCCTTCACACTGGCCGCTCAAAACCTGGACAACAGCAACGGCAAATTGCTGAGCAATCAGGGTCTGACCCTGCGCATCGCACAAGCCTTGAACAACCTCAAAGGCGTGATCTCCGCCTCTTCCCTCGATAGCCACAGCGCCAGCCTCAACAACAGCGAAGGCTTGATCAGCAGTCACGACCGGCTGGAACTCACCACTGACAACACACTGGATAACCAGCAAGGTGCGGTCATCGCTGACGGTGAACTGCTGCTTACTGCCGACACCCTGGACAACCTTGGCGGCGATATTGCCGGCAAGGCCGACGCCACCGTTCAGGTCAAAACCCTGAATAACCAGAAAGGCAAATTGATCACCACCGGTGTGCTCAAGCTGACCGCCGATACCCTCGATAACCGCCAAAAAGGTCTGCTGGGGTCCACCAAAGCCATGACCCTGACGGTCGATGACCTCGATAACCGCGGCGGCGAAGTCAGCACCAACGCCGACTTGTCGGTCACCGGCACAAAACTCGACAACAGCGATGGCGGCCAGATTTTCACCGGTCAGGCACTGACCCTCACCGTGGATCAGTTGCTCAACCGCAACAAAGGCCTGCTCAGCGCCACCACCGCGCTGAACCTGCAAGGGCGTTTGCTGGATAACAGCGGCGGCCATTTGCTCAGCGTGCAAAACATGCACTTGAACCTGACCGGCGCATTCGACAACAGCCTGGGCGAGGTCGGCAGCGAAGGTGCGTTGACCGTCAAAACCACGCAACTGACCAACACCGAGGGCAGTCTTTCCAGCGCGGCCGGCCTGAAGCTCACCAGCGACGGCAGCGTCAGCAACCAGGGCGGTGCAGTGGTCACCGATGGTGCACTCACACTCAACAGTGCCAGCCTCGACAACCGCCAGCAAGGCAACATCAGCGGCAAAGGCGCGGTGACGGTCACCACCGGCGCGTTCGATAACAGTCAGGGCGGGCGACTCAACAGCGCCAGTACCCTGAACCTCGTCGCGGGCCAAGTCACCAACCGGGCCGACGGCCGTATCGGCAGCGAGGGCGCCTTGACCGCTTCGGTCACCGGGCTGGATCAGCAGGGTGGCAAGCTGTTCAGCAACAGCAGCCTCAGCCTGGACCTGAACAACGGCCAACTGAATAACCAGAACGGGCTGATTAATGCTCCCGGTACCTTGCTGCTCAAACAACTTAAGGGTGTTAACAACACGGGCGGCGAAATTTCCAGTACCGAAGCCTTCACGCTAACTGCGCAAAGCCTGGACAACAGCAACGGCAAATTGCTGAGCAATCAGGGCTTGACCCTGCGCATCGCCAACGCGCTGGATAACATCAAAGGCCTTATCGGCGCGGCGTCCCTTGACGCGCACGCCGCCAGCGTGAACAACAGCGGCGGTAGCCTGACCAGCCGCGGCGATCTCGAACTGACCGTCGACGGTGTGTTGCGCAACGATGCCAAGGGCCTGATCAACGCGGCTCAGCTACTCAAAATCGGTAGCGCCGAATTCAATAACCAGAGCGGCACCGTGCTCGGCGTCAGCGCCGTCATCCTCGATGCCATGGCGCTGAACAACCGTGATGGCGGCTTGATTAACAGCCAGGGCAACCTGACCCTGATCGCCACCAGTCTGGACTCTAGCAACGACGGCGAAGTCTCGGCCAAGGGCAACATCGACCTGACTCTGACGTCCCTGACCCAGAACGGTGGTCGCCTGCTCGGCGACAAAGCCGTCACTGTGGAGCTGGCCAACGGCGACTTCGACAATCGCAACGGCCTGCTCACGGCCAAGGGACCGCTGACCCTCAAGCGCCTTCGCGATCTCAACAACCAGAACGGCGAAATCTCCAGCAACCTCGGTTTTGATGTGATTGCCCGCGCCTTGGATAACAGCGCCGGCAAGCTGATCAGCAATCAGCTACTGACCGTCAACGGCACCGCCCTGGTCAACCAGAAGGGACTGATCTCCGGCTGGCAGGGCCTGACCGTCAACGGCGATAGCCTCGATAACCGCGACAGCGGCACACTCTCGAGTCGCAACGGTGATGTTGCCGTGGACCTCAAGGGCGCCTTGCTCAACAGCAATGCCGGAGCATTGGTCGGTCAGGGCAGCCTGAACGTCAAAGCGAGCACACTGGATAACAGCAACAAGGGCATTCTCAGCAGCGCGGCGGGGCAGACACTCACCCTGACGTCGCTCAACAACAACCAGGGCGGCCTGATCGACAGCGGCGCCGCACTGGACATCACCGCCGGCGCATTGACCAACGCGGGCGGCACGATCAACGCACAAGAGGCGATCAATGCCACGGCCACCGGCCTGGACAACACGGCCGGGAGCATCGCCGGCAATGGCGCGGTGACGCTGGATCTGCTTGGTGCATTGACCAATACCCGCGGCAAGCTGGCCGGTGCCGGACCGGTGCTGATCAAGCGCGTGACCGATCTCGCTAACCAGAACGGCCAACTCGCCAGCCAAAGCACACTGACCCTCCTGACCGGTTCGCTGGACAACAGCAACAACGGCACCATCGCCGCCAAAGACGCGTTGCAGATCACCGCCAGCGGCGCGGTACGCAATGACGCTAATGGTTTGATCTACAGCCAGAACGCCGGCCTGAACCTGCAAGCCGCCAGCCTGGCCAACGGCAAAGGCGCGATCCAGAGCCAGAACGGTCTGACCCTCGACGTCAGCGGCAACCTCGATAACCAGAGCGGCAAAGTCATTGCCGAGAACGGCGTGGTGACGGTCAAAGCCGCCAGCATCGACAACCGCGGCGGCGTGCTGTCGAGTATCAAAGGCGCCCTTGAAGCACGAACCGTTGGCGTATTGCGTAACGGCTACGACCTCAACAACAACCGTCAGGGCGGGATCATTCAAGGCCAGGGCCTGACGCTGTCGGCACTGGCCGGCCTGGACAACAACGGCGGACGGATCTCGGCGCAAGCCACTGACGCGAGCATCACCACCGCCGCGTTCGACAACCGTAATGGCGTGCTCTATGCCAAGGGCCTGGTCGGCGTGACCGGCATCAGTCTGGACAACGGTAACGGTCAGATTGCCGGCAACCGCATCGACCTCAGCCTCAGCGGCGCCCTGAGCAACCGTGCCGGTATCGTTGAAAGCGACACCACGCTGACCGTCAAAGCGGCTAGCGTCGATAACCAGACGGGCCGGCTTCGCTCTCTGGGCACTACCGGCAAGACCAGCTTCCAGATCGGCGGTTTGCTGGATAACCGCAATGGCGTACTCGAGACCGCCAACACCGACCTGACCTTGGCCGTTGGCAGCTTTCTGAATGCCGGTGGCCAACTCAATCACGTCGGTCGTGGCCGATTTGATATCTCCACCGCCAACGTCATCGGCGCCGGAGGCGGCATCACCACCGGCGGCACGCTGGATCTGAATGCCGACACCTGGGCCAACTCCAGCGTCATCCAGGCCGGGCGCTTGAACGTTAACGTCAATAATTTCAGTCAGACCGCGAGTGGCAAGTTGCTGGCCTCTGACTACTTGCAAGCTCGTGGTGGTAACTGGACCAATGATGGCCTGATCGCCAGCGATGGCGTGTTGGATATGCAGTTGGGCGGCAGTTACAGCGGCAACGGGCGGATGTCGAGCATTGGCGGTCTTTCCCTGACCGCGGCACAACTGAGCCTGAACGCAGCCTCAAGCATCGCGGGTGGTGGTGATTCCACGGTCAAAGTTGGCGGACAACTGACCAACGCCGGGCGGCTGACTTCCAATGCCGACCTGACTGTCGAAGCCGGTAGCCTGAACAACACCGGCACACTGGGCAGTTCGCAAGCGCTTCTGATCAAAACGCCTAACCTGATGAATGATCGCGGCCTGATCTTCAGCGGTCAGAACACTGCACTGGAAGTCGGCAGCCTCACCAACAATTACGGCGACTTCTACAGCCTCGCTGACCTGACCATTAAGGGCTACGCGGGTGCGGCGCGAGCCAACGTCTTGGAGAATATTTCCGGGGTGATGGAGAGTGTCGGCAACATGTCGATCAATGCCACGACCCTGAACAACCGTGGCGACAAGTTTGAGGTGACGCGCAAGCTGGTGTCCGGCTTCATTGCGGTTCACTGCAATGATTGCCGCGGGGATACCTATTCCGTCGACTACGGCCTGCGGGAAATTTACGAAGGCTCGGTCTCCGATCAGTCGCCCGGGGCAAAGTTGACCTCGGGCGGCAACTTCACGTTCAACGGCGGTGACTTCCTCAATAGCCGCAGCGAAGTGGTCGCGGCTAGCAATATCACGATCAACGCCAACAACTTCACCAATCTCGGTGCGTCAGCTGGCACCATCGAACGTACGCGGATCTTCACCGCACCGGGGATAACCGACGGTACTCATACCCGTTTCGTCCTGGGCGATCTCTGGGAATACAACAAACGCAATGACAACGGCCCATTGACCTTTCACTACATTGACAATACCGGGCAGTTTCGCACCACCAATTATGCAACTGAGGAGTACACCCTCAAGGGGAGTTTTGAGTATCGCAGCATCCTTGTGGACAGTGAAACCGGCAAGAAGCTGATAGGCTACGGCGGCGCGCGTCACCCTGACCGTTATGAGCAATCGGAGTACGACCCGAACAATCTGCTTTCGATACCCACTCGGCTTGCTAACTATGCGGTGGTCAGCGACGTTGAGGTGTCCCGCGACGGCGGCGCTGTTCAATCGGCCATCGTTCAGGCAGGTGGCAAAGTCAGCATCAACGCCGCGCAGAACCTCACCAATAGTGTGATCCACCAGGATTACGGCTTCAGCGCCGGCGTTGATCGTCGACAAAATACCCAAGGTGGCGGGACCGGCAAACCGCTGCTGGTGCACCTTAACAGCCAACTGCCACCAGACCTTTCACAGCAGCAAGTCAACCCGCTGACATTGCCGGGCTTTAGCCTTCCCTCCGGGGAGAACGGCCTGTTTCGCCTTAGTGAACAGGGCGCAAGCAGTCTTCCAGCGGGGGTAGGGACACAGCATCCGTCGAACTGGATTGTGGGCAGTGAAAACGTCAGCACCCTGGGACACGTGGTCGCCGCATCCAGCGGTGGCCCGCGCAGCTTGCTGGTAGACAGTCCTGTGGCCGTCTCCAGCAGTGATCGCGCCGTCGACCCGGTCAGGCGTCCACCGACGGTGGCGGCGGGTGTCGCCAGCACACTCGACGTTTCCGTGACGTCGACCGCTCCTCGCACGGGCGGACTCGGCGACGATATGAAGAGCTCGTTTGACAACCGCCCCGTGACGCGCGTCACCGGCTTGCCGGACGTGAAAGCGCCGGCCAACGGTCACAAATACCTGATCGAAACCAATCCGGTACTCACCAACCTCAAGCAGTTCATGAGTTCGGATTACCTGCTGAGCAACCTCGGCTACGACCCGGACACCAGCGCCAAACGCCTGGGCGACGGTCTCTACGAACAGCGCCTGATCCAGCAAGCGGTCGTCGCTCGCACCGGCCAACGCTACATCGACGGCCAGACCACCGACGAAGGCCTGTTCAAGTACCTGATGAACAACGCCATCGCCAGCAAGGACGCCCTCAATCTGTCGATGGGTGTCAGCCTTACCTCGCAACAAGTCGCGGCGCTGACCCACGACATCGTCTGGCTCGAAGAGCACGAAGTGAATGGCGAAAAAGTCCTGGTGCCGGTGCTCTATCTGGCACAGGCCGAAGGCCGTCTCGGCCCGACCGGTGCGCTGATCGCCGGTAAAGACGTGACGCTGATCGCCGGTCAGAACCTCGATAACGTCGGTACGTTGCGCGCCACCAATAACCTGTCGGCGACGGCGGGCAAGGACCTGGTCAACAGCGGCTTGATTCAGGCGGGTAATCGCCTGGACGTGCTGGCGGGTAATGACGTCATCAACAAGTCGGGCGGTATTCTTGCTGGTCGTGACGTGAGCGTGAACGCGATCATGGGTGACGTGCTCAACGAGCGCACCATTACTTCGCAAGACAACAAAACGCGCTTCGGTACGCAACATCACGATTTCGCTGACAGCGCCGCGCGCATTGAAGCCGCCAATGACCTCAATGTCTCGGCGGGGCGGGACATCAACAATATTGGTGGTGTGCTGCAAAGCGGCCGTGACATAGACCTGAATGCCGGACGGGATCTCAACGTCTCCTCGGCGCAGGTCACCAACAGTGTGTTCCGCGATAGCAGGCACAACAGCAGCGACATCACCCAATTGGGTGCCACCGTCAGCGCCGGCCGTGACCTGTCGGCCCAGGCTGGGCGTGATATCAGCGTGATCGCCAGCCAGATTGATGCCAAACGCGACATCGCGATGTCGGCAACCGATAACCTGATCATCAGTTCTGCGGCGGACGAAGAGCACTCCCTGTCCAAGAGCAAAAAGCTCACCCGGCAGGAAGATCATGTCAGCCAGGTCATGTCGGGTATTACGGCGGGCGGCGACGTGGCATTGGGTGCCGGTCAGAATCTCGCCGTGGTCTCCAGCCGCATTACTGCCGGCGACGAAGCGTATCTGGTGGCGGGCGACAGCCTCGACATTCTCGCGGCGCAGGACACCGATTACTCGCTATACGACAAAAAGAAAAAAGGCTCCTTCGGCTCGAAGAAAACCAAGCGCGATGAAGTCACCGATGTGAAAAACATCGGCAGCGAAATCACCTCCGGCGGCAACATGGTGCTCGCCAGTGGCGGCAATCAACATTACCAGGCCGCCAAGCTCGACAGCGGCAATGACTTGACCATCAGCAGTGGCGGGGCCATCACGTTCGAGGGTGTGAAGGACCTGCATCAGGAGAGCCACGAGAAAAGTGATACCAGCCTGTCCTGGAACTCAATGTCGGGCAAAGGCAATACCGACGAGACCCTGCGGCAAAGTCAATTGGTGGCTCAGGGGCAATTGGTGATCAAGGCGGTTGATGGCCTGAACATCGATATCAAACAGATTAATCAGAAATCGGTCAGCCAGACCATTGATGCAATGGTGCAGGCAGATCCACAACTTGCGTGGCTTAAAGAGGCCGAGAAGCGTGGGGATGTGGATTGGCGTCTGATCAAGGAGACACACGAGTCCTTTAAATACAGCAACTCCAGCCTGGGCCAGGGCGCGATGTTGGTGATCATCATTATTGTCACTGTCCTGACGGCCGGAGCCGCGAGTGCGGCTGCGGGGACTGCCGCCGGCGCGACGGCGGGTTCAGGGACTGCCATGGCAGCAGCGGGTACGGCATCCGCCTCGGCAGTGGCCGGCGGCGCTGCAGTCGGTTCAACCGTGGGGGCGGGGTTGGGGAACATGATGGCTTCCGCCGTGTTGACCTCCATGGCCAGCACTGCGGCCGTCAGCACGATCAACAACAAAGGCAATGTCGGAGCAGCTTTCAAAGACGTCTTCTCTTCTGACAACCTCAAAGGTTATGTGCTCGCAGGTGTCACCGCAGGCATCGCCGCACAATTCGGCTTTAACCCTACGGAGTTGACGTTCGATTCGGCCGATGCCAAGGCCGTGGCAATCAAGATTGCAGCCGACACAGTGGCCAAAACGGCAATTATGGGCGGTAGCCTGACGAACAATCTGGTCGACGCGACGGTAGGGGCCGGGATCAGTATTGGTGGGGCACTTGCGGCCAACAAAATTGGCGATGTAACCCTGTTTGAAAACGGCAAGTTGACAAAACTCGCGATGCACGCGGCTCTCGGCGGCCTGATGGCTGAGGCCATGGGGGGCGACTTTCGTACGGGGGCTCTGGCTGCAGGGGCAAATGAAGCGGTTGTGGACTTCCTGGCCGACAAGTTGTTACCGGTCGGGGTCGACAGAAATAGCCTCGAGTATCAACAAGGGGTTAGTAAGCTGCTGGCGGCCTCCCAACTGGTCGGCGTGTTGACGGCGGCCGTTACGGGAGGCGATGCCTCCGCCGCCGCTGCAGTGACGGCAAACGCAACGCAATACAACAACCTCGACCATCCGTCGGCTGAGCGATTGCTTAAAGAGCTTCAGGGCTGCCGGGCGACTCAAGGGTGTACTGCCGAAAACATCCGCGAAATCGTTGGACAGTACGAAAAACTGTCGAGCCAGCGCTCGATGGCTATTAACGCCTGCGGAAACAGGGCGTGTGTGGAGGATATTCAGAAAAGTGCGGTCTCGCTGGAGACACCCGTTGCCAAGGACTTGATGGATTTCCTGCGGCGTAATATTTCATATGACATGGCAGGGCTGCTAACGGGAAATCCAGGATTGATTGCAGTCCCATCGCAGGGGGTTGATCCGTGGGGAGCAATGTTTACTTCGGATAAGCAGATGGCTTTCGCGAAGTACGTCAAGGAAGGCTGGCTGACACCTGATGAAACGGCAGGCATCGATCAATGGGTCAAGGACACTAGTTGGCTTGATGTGCAGGCTGGGAAGCAATTGTCTCTGCAGGATCGAGCGAACATGATGACCGGGCTGACATCTGCGGCTGCGATGGCGCTCATTGGTCGGAATCCGGCGGGTGCAGGTGGAGTCGGTGCAAAAGGGGTAAGTTCGGTTGCAGATGATTTCTTCGCGGGAACTAAATATACGGATAAGGTTGTAGGCCAAATTAAAATAGGCGATCTACATGCGTTCCCGGAAAGTGTCAAAGCATTCCAAGGCTCTGGGCAAGTGACGAAGATCACTGGAGGGGATGGGGTCGTGAGGGATATGCTGAAAATTCCCGGCGAGTACCGTGGCAAGCAAGGTGTATTCGAATTCATAAAGGAATCGGATGGGTCAATCAATCATCGTCTATTTAAACCGAGTTCGGGGCAGTGAAGTATGAATAATATTTGGTCGAGTGAGGTTGATGTCATTCTAAGTGTCGGTGTGCCCCTAGAGTGCATTGGAATAAAAAATTGGGCTTTAAGTCGTAATGAAGCGATATCTGCTATTTGTGAACTTGAAACTCATGGAATACCTATACTAGGTGGCGATGTATATCATTTGGTTAATGGGGCGGCTGAGCAAACATACGACAATTGGTACTGTGACCGAGATGCAAATGAACTGGCTTCAGAGTTTTTAAGACGCAGTGTGAGTAAAGCAAAAAGCTATATCGAGAATTACGAAGTGGATGGTGCTTTGTTTGCGATAGTGCCTATGATTGGAAACTCTGAAAAAGACATCCAGATTTGGTGAAATACGCACCTCGCACAAACTGAGCGGTTGAACCCCGATGAAACAGATGTCCTTCGCCGATGCCGAATATGCCGGAAAACGTAAGCAGACCCGCCGCGAGCGCTTCCTGATCGAGATGGATCAGGTGGTGCCTTGGAAGGGCCTGATTGCCTTGATCGAGCCACACTATCCGAAGGGCGAAGGTGGCCGTCCGGCGTATCCGTTGATGGCTATGTTGCGGGTTCATCTAATGCAGAATTGGTTCGGCTACAGCGATCCGGCAATGGAAGAATCACTGTATGAAACGACCATTCTGCGTCAGTTCGCGGGGTTGAGTCTGGATCGGATTCCCGATGAAACCACGATCCTCAACTTCCGGCGCTTGTTGGAGAAACATGAGTTGGCGGGCGGAATCTTGCAGGTTATCAACGGCTATCTGGGTGACCGTGGCTTGATGCTGCGCCAAGGCACGGTGGTCGATGCGACGATCATTCATGCGCCGAGTTCGACCAAGAACAAGGNCGGTAAACGCGACCCGGAAATGCATCAGACGAAGAAAGGAAACCAATATTTCTTCGGGATGAAAGCGCACATCGGCGTCGACGCCGAATCCGGCTTGGTGCATAGCCTGGTGGGCACCGCAGCGAATGTAGCGGACGTGACACAGGTCGATCAGTTACTGCACGGCGAGGAAACTTATGTGCGCGGGGATGCGGGTTACACCGGAGTGGACAAACGCCCAGAGCATCAGGACCGCAAGATGATCTGGTCGATTGCGGCACGCCCGAGCAGCTATAAAAAGCACGCTAAAAAGAGTTTGATCGGGCGTATGCGACGCAAGATCGAACACGCGAAAGCGCAGGTCCGGGCCAAGGTTGAACATCCGTTTCGCGTGATCAAGCGCCAGTTTGGCTATACGAAAGTGCGCTTTCGTGGCTTGTCGAAAAACATCGCTCAACAGACAACCTTGTTCGCTTTGTCGAATCTGTGGATGGTGCGAAAACGGTTGATGGGTATGGGCGAGGTGCGTCTGTAATGCAGGCTGATCGCCCTGAAGCAGCGCGACTAGAGGAAAGAACCATGAATTAAGGACAGGAAAGGCCTGTTTTTCGACCGACTCATGATTTTTTGAACCTCAAGCAGAGAGGGCATGAAAAATCGGTGGGTACTTCAGACCTTCC